>NZ_JAYWFT010000173.1:0-21477 GCF_043778725.1 Flavobacterium sp.
GTTTTTTCTAACTCAATAGAATTAATTGTAGATTTGGTATCATTTAATTTATTGTATTGATAGCCAACGCCAATTAATAGTGCAATTGAAACATGGAAAAGTAATTGACATGAAATCTAAATCAAATACCTCACAATATTTGAGTTGGGCAGCTTCAATTGCACTATTAATTGGCGTTGGCTATCAATACAATAAATTAAATGATACCAAATCTACAATTAATTCTATTGAGTTAGAAAAAACAAATTTAGAAAAATCAGTAGTAAATTTAGAATCTAAAAACAAGCAAACAGCTACTGCTTTAAATGTTGTTAGAGATACTAAAAATACAGTTGTTACGCTAGCAGGACAAGCTGTTGCGCCAACATCATCTGCAAAGATTTATTGGAACAAAGAAACAGCAACTGTTTATGTAGATGCATCTGGATTACCAGAACCACCAGCAGGAAAAGTATATCAAATTTGGTCTTTAAAATTAAGCCCAACACTAACGCCTACAAGCATTGGTTTATTGGAAGACTTTAAAGGAAACAACGAAAAATTATTTGCTGTAAGTGGCACAACTGGTGCAGAAGCATTTGGAATTACTTTAGAACCTGCAGGAGGAAGTAAATCTCCTACAATGGAACAATTATATACTTTAGGAAAAGTATAAGTTTTAAACCCTAATTAAACTAAAAAAGGTTCGGCAATAATTGCTGAACCTTTTTTTATTGAATAAACTGAAGTTTTTTTAAAACAAGATTAACTCTTAAAAACTTTTCTGTATCTACTATAAACTACTGCAGAAAACACCAAGAAAACTATCAATATGTACATATAGATTTCTACGTTTTGTTTTTCTCCACTTGCATAAGAGTGCATTCCTGCTAAGTGAAAATTTACTCCAAAATAAGTCATTAAGATAGATGCAAAAGCCAAAACACTCATAAAGTTGAACGAAAACAATCCTCTTAACGAAGGAACAAAACGAGCATGAATTACAAAAGCATAGACCATAATACTAATTAGTGCCCAAGTCTCTTTTGGATCCCAACCCCAATATCGACCCCAACTTTCGTTTGCCCATTGTCCGCCAAGAAAGTTTCCAATGGTTAACATAACTAATCCAATTGTTAACGCCATTTCATTTATATAAGTAATCTCTTTTAGATGTAAACTCATTACTTCTTTGTTCTTTTTATTGGTAAACAACATCAAGATTAGAGAAACTATTCCTAAAACCATTCCTAATGTAAATGGACCATAACTTGCAACGATAACGGCAACGTGAATCATTAACCAATACGAATTAAGAACAGGTTGCAAATTGGCAATCGCTGGATCCAACCAACTTAAATGAGCAACCATCAAAATCATTGATGCTACAAAAGTTCCTGAAGCAACCGTTAATTTAGATTTTCTATCA
Organism: Flavobacterium sp.; assembly: GCF_043778725.1. Lineage (GTDB taxonomy): Bacteria > Bacteroidota > Bacteroidia > Flavobacteriales > Flavobacteriaceae > Flavobacterium. The sequence goes on from NZ_JAYWFT010000173.1 coordinate 1,409, forward strand.
AACGCTAAAGTAAAAAACATAGTTGCCCATGCTACATAAATCATACTTTCGTAGGCATTACTCCATGGTGCATGTCCCGAAACATACCAACGTGCAATTAATCCAAGTGTGTGTAATGCAAATAAAAATCCGATGAAGATATGGAAACAATTGATTACAATTCTAATAGGTTTTGTATTGAAAAAGATTGATACAATGGTCATAATTAGCATTAAACTTCCTGCCAACATATACAACCAAAATAAATTTCTAAAAACATCATATTTATTAAGTGCAATTTCCGACGAAATTTGATCATCGCTTGGTCTAACTTTACTTCCGTATTTCTTCTGAAAATCTTCAATACCAGACAACATAGTATTTGACAAAGTAAAATTACCCGATTTATTTGCCTTAGTTAATGCATCAAAATAATAGGGCAAGGCATCTTTAATTTTATCTAAATCTGTTCCTGTAGGTTGATTTAACTCTAAGTAAGAAACCCATTTATTATTTTTATCATTTGGTACAGGAAAAATTTTCAGGATTCCACCAAATAATGCCGAACTCATAAGATTTATCTTTTTATCAGCTTCTATAAAGTCTTTTTGAAATTGGTCAGGATTGGTTGTTTTGTATGCCTCTTCTAGATAAGAAGACAATTTATAGTTGAATTTTTTATCAAAAAAACTTCTAAAAGTGGCATACTTTTCTTCTTTTCCTAATCCAACAATTTTTCTAATACTATCGTTTCCTACTTTAATATAAATGATGGGAACTTCCATCCATGCCGTAGGAAATTGTGTCATTGAAACAAATACTTGATCAGAATTCATATCTTTATATGTATCGCTTTTACTAACTTTTCGCAACAATTCTGAAGAAAAAGTATTTATCGGATACATTCTTCCATCATTGTCTTGAATAATTAGTCGACCAAATTTTTCTGCTTGCTGCTCAGGAATTTTATACTTTAAGATAGAATCTATAAAATTCAGTTTTTGCGTATGCATTTCATGATTTTGTGAAAAACCCGAAAAAGACAACAACAAGATAAGCACTGTAATTAATTGCGATTTTTTAGTCTTGATCACCTCAAGCTTTCTTTTAATATCGGCAAAACGTGAATGTTTGGTAAATAAAATAGCCATCATAGCAAAAAATAATAAGAAGTAACCAATATAAGTAATCATTGTTCCCCAATAATCATGATTTACAGACAAAACCGTTCCTTTCTCATCTGGATCAAACGACGACTGAAAAAATCTATAACCTCCATAATCTAAAATATGATTCATGTAAATATCTGCGTTGCTCTTTTTTCCTTTATCATCAACCGTTACTTTACTTTCATAAGAAGAATAACTTTTTTCTGTTCCTGGATATTTTTTGGCAATAAAATCATTCAGTTTTATGTTAAATGGTAAATCGTACACTTTACTTCCAAAGAATAAAGTATATTCTAATTTTCCTATTTTAACAACCTTTGGTTCTCCAGCTTTTCCTTTAGAGCCAACTAAAGTCAAAACTTCACTTTTTCCATCGTTTGAAATAGTTACAGTCAATGCATCATCACCTTTTTTAGATTTATAATTTCCGCTAGAAACTAAATCTTTTACACCTTTCATTGGTTGATCTGGAAATACAAATTGTGCACCACCAACACTATACAACGATCTAAACATTAATGGTTGTTCGGCATCTTTCAATAATTTGCCTTGAAATTTATCTATCATTCGCATAAAGTTTCCTTCAAATGGTGCGTTTACAGTTGTAGTTTTTCCGTCTGTAGTAATGTTAACTGCTCCTTTTGTTGGTTTGTTTAAAGCAAAAAGTAAGTTATGAATGTTTTGAACTTCACCTTGTTTTAAATAATGTTCGTGTCTTGTTCCTTCACCCGATTCTACTAATTTTAAATAAAATTCTCCTTTTTCGGATGCTTTAATTGTTTCTTTAACATCCATTGCAAAGTTGGTATAACTTATTTCAAATGGCGTTGTATCAAATTTGGATGCTATCGAAAAGTTATTGGTTGCAAATGGCCAAAAAGTTCCTTCAGAAAGTAGCAATGGTTTTTCAAAAACTCTTCTTCTCAATTCACCTTTATAATCGCCATCTATAAAAACAGTTAAATAACTTTTATCCGAAAAAACTTGGTTAGACGTTGCTCCTTCTCTAATTGGCATCATACCTTCATAACTCACATAACGTGTAATTCCGGCGCCAATAATTATAAAAATCCAAGAAAGATGCAAAATCAAAGTTGCCCATTTTTCTTTTTTGTACAATTGATAACGCTTGATGTTTCCAAAAAAATTGATGAAAAAAAACACCATTATCAATTCGAACCAAGTCGTGTTGTAAATCCAAATTCTTGCAGTATCGGTATTGTAATAGCTTTCAATAAATGTTCCTGCTCCCATTGCTGCGGCAAAAACTAAAAATAAAACAGCCATTAATCTAGTAGAAAATAAAATCGAAAGTATCTTTTTTTGCATGATGCGAAATAAAATTTTTAAAGTAGCACAAAAGTAAATTAAATATGTGAATTTTAATTTATTTTAAGGAGTATTTAAGTCATTTTTAAGAGCCGTTGATTAAAAAACAGAATCCAATTCTATTTCAAAAAAAATGAATATTTTAGCCAAATGATTTCAATAACCATAATTGGCTCGGGAAATGTAGCGCAGCATCTTATAAAAGCGGTATCTAAATCTATTGATTTAGAGCTAGTTCAGGTCTTTTCACGTAGTAAAGAATCGGTTTTGCATTTGGTTCCAAACGAAAAAATTATTTCAGAAACTTCTCTTTTTAAAGAAGCCAATTTGTATTTAATTGCCGTTTCCGATGATGCAATTAGTTCCGTTTCCCATTTACTACCATTCAACAATAAATTAGTAGCGCATACTTCTGGAAGTGTTGCAATAGAGGAATTGAGCAATTCCAACAGAAAAGCAGTTTTTTATCCGTTACAAACATTATCAAAAAATAAAGAAATCAATTTTAAAGAAATTCCGTTGTGCCTTGAAGCTCAAAATGAAGCCGATTTAAAACTGATAAAACAAGTTGCCAACAGTATTTCTGACAAGGTATTTGAAGTAAATTCTGAACAACGAAAATCACTTCATGTGGCAGCAGTTTTTGTAAGTAACTTTGTAAACCATTTGTACAAAATTGGAAATGATATTTGTCTAGAACACAACGTACCATTTGATATTTTAAAACCTTTGATACAAGAAACGTCCAAAAAAATTGAATTACTTTCGCCAAATGAAGCACAAACTGGTCCGGCAAAACGCAAAGATTCGCAAACAATAAACAAACATTTAGAAATTCTTACCGATCAAAATCAGAAAGAAATATATAAAATATTAACAAAATCAATTATTGATAATGACAAGAAGTTATAAAGAAATATTAAACCATATCACCACTTTTATATTTGACGTTGATGGCGTTTTAACCGATAGTTCTGTTCACATTACTGCAACTGGCGATATGCTTCGCATCATGAATATTCGTGATGGTTTTGCAATGAAAGCGGCGCTAGAAAGCGGTTATAACGTTTGTATTATATCAGGCGGAAACAATGAAGGCGTTAGAATTAGATTGAGAAATTTAGGCATTCACGATATTCATTTGGCAAGTCCAAACAAAGTAGAAACGTTTAAAGAATACACCGAGTTGTATGCAATAAATCCAGAAAACGTCTTGTATATGGGTGATGACATTCCAGATTATCATGTGATGCAATTGGTAGGTTTGCCAACGTGTCCGCAAGATGCAGTTGCCGAAATTAAAGCGATATCTAAATACATTTCACACAAAAATGGCGGAAAAGGTGCCGTTCGTGAAGTAATTGAACAAGTGATGAAAGTGCAAGGAAAATGGCACCTTTATTATGACGGAAAACATGATTAGTTTCGGGTTTCGAGTTTCGGGTTTCGGGTTTGACTTTTTAAATTGATTTTTGAAATTGATTTTTGAAATTGATTTTTGAAATTGATTTTTGAAATTGATTTTTGAAATTGATTTTTACTACACCGTCACTTCGAGTGTTTCATAAAATGCGTTTAGCTTTTTTATGAAATGTATCGAGAACTTTTAAAAGATAGACTAGTGTAAGTTTTAGTTTTATAGAATAAATACAACAATAATTACAATAATAAATAATGAAGTTTTTACAATTAATACGATACAAAAACCTGTTTTTACTTGCCTTGATGCAGTTAATTTTTAGATTTGGATATTTAGAACAAATAAAAATTCCGTTGTCAATGTTTTACTGGCAATATGCTTTGTTAGTTTTATCAACCGTTTTAATTGCTGCTGGTGGCTATGTTATTAATGATATTTTTGATCAAGAAACCGACCAAGAAAACAAACCAAATGAAGTGTTTATTGGCAAATATATTTCAGAAAGTAATGCCTATACAATTTATGCCGCTTTGACAATAACCGGAGTTGCTCTTGGTTTTATTCTTGCCAATTCTGTTTCGCATCCCAATTTTGCTATACTATTTGTATTGATTGCTACACTACTCTATTTTTATGCAAGTACATTAAAACAAATTGCCTTAATCGGAAATATTCTTGTTGCTGCATTGTTGGCATTTAGCGTTATTATTATTGGAATATTCGATATTTATCCCAACACATTTGAAGTAAATCAACAACAAATGGCAGTAGCTTTTTCAATCTTAATGGACTATGCAAAATTTGCTTTTATAGTAAATCTAGTTCGTGAAATAGTAAAAGATTGCGAAGACATTAAAGGTGATACTTTGCAAGAAATGAGAACGTTACCAGTTAAAATTGGAGTTGCTAAAACATCAAAAGCGGCATTTTTATTATTACTTTTACCAACTTTATATTTGTTTTATTATCTAAATAATTATCTGTTTAGTAACAATTTATATTATGGTACAATCTACATGTTGATTTTTGTAATTGCACCGTTGATTCTTTGTCTAGTTCGACTTTGGAACGCTAAAGAAAAAAGTGATTTTCATCAAATAAGTACGTTATTAAAGTGGATTATTTTCTTCGGAATTTTATCTATTGCAGTTGTAACTTTTAACATCAAATACCATGTTTAAAGAATATAAAATAATTTTGGCCTCAGGTTCGCCCAGACGTCAACAGTTTTTTAAAGAATTTGATTTTGATTTTGAAATTAGATTAAAAGATATCGAAGAAATTTATCCAGAAACATTACAAGCCGAAGAAATAACCAATTATTTAGCCAAGCTAAAAGCCCAAGCATTTGATGAAGAATTAAATGAAAAGGAACTACTTGTAACTAGCGATACAATTGTTTGGTTGAATGGAAAAGCATTGGGTAAACCCAAAGATTATGACGATGCTTTTCAAATATTAAAATCATTATCTAATGAAACTCATGAAGTAATTACTTCCGTTTGTTTTAAAACTAAAGATACAATTGATACAATTTTTGATACTACAAAAGTAACTTTCAATACACTTTCTGACGATTCAATTCGTTATTATTTAGATAATTACAAACCATTTGATAAAGCTGGAGCCTACGGAATTCAGGAATGGATTGGACTTATTGGAATTTCTAAAATTGAAGGTTCTTACACAAATGTGGTTGGACTTCCTACAGAAAAAGTATATAGTTATTTAACACAATCGATAACAAATAAATTGTAATTTTACAAGTCATTATCTAAAACCTACAGTAATTTTAAAATATAATGGAAACCGAAGAAGAAATCAACGCAAAAATCTTGAAGATTACAATGGTAATCCATGATAATTATCCCGAATTATCAAAGTATTTAAACGAGATGCCAATTACAGTTCCAATTGATAAAAATCCAGAAATAAATGTGAAAAATCTTCACAAATATTACGATTCATTGTTAACATTATTTAGGAATTATGTAGCTGAACATCAGCTAAATTACATTAATCAAAGAACAAAAAGCGGTCATTTATAGACTGCTTTTTTCATTTAATTATATAAAAAATAATATAAATTTTGTAAATTCTATTTCATAGCTTCCAGATACCTTTGCTTTTATAAAACTAAAAAAACAACACTGTATCTTGGAAACTATAAAACTACCTTTTTATGCTAAATTAACGTTTGTTTTGTTATCAATTATAGCAATAACATTCATTTTTTATATTGGACAAAATATTTTAATTCCCATACTTTTAGCCTTTCTGTGCGCAATTATTCTTAGACCAATTGTTACTTTTTTAAAAACCAAATTACGTTTTCCGCATGTTATTGCAGCAATTTTTGCCGTTACAATTTTTGTTTCTTTAATTATTGGAATATTTGCTTATATATCCTTTCAGGTGAGTGATATCGTTAGTGATTTTGATAAAATTGAAAAAAATATATCGATACATTTAAATAATATTCAGCACTTTGTTAGAGATACTTTTCATTTAAGTTCACGTGAGCAAAAAGCCTATATAAATGAAGCCACAACAGACTCAATGCAAAAAGGAAAAGAACTTTTGGGCGTAACACTATCCTCCTTTTCCGATACACTTTTAAACCTAATATTGATACCTATTTATATATTTCTAATATTACTTTATAGAACTCACTTTATTGTTTTCTTGACCAAATTGTTTAAAAAAGAAGACCATCCAAAACTTTTTGAAATAGTAGGCGAAATAAAAATTGCTGTAAAAAGTTACATTGTAGGATTGATTTTAGAAATGATTATTGTTTCCGTTTTAACATCTATTGGATTAATGATAATTGGTGTTGAATATGCAATTCTGCTAGGAATAATTACAGGACTTTTAAATTTAATTCCTTACATCGGGATATTATTTGCAGGCATATTAACCATTCTTGTATCACTAACTGGTTCTGCCGATCTTTCTATAATAGTTGGTGTTATTGTTGTGAATGTAATAGTTCAATTGATAGACAACAATTTAATAGTTCCTTTAGTGATAAGTTCTAAAGTAGAAATTAATGCCATTGCCTCTATTGTAGGAATAATAATTGGAGGTGCAATTGCCGGAATTTCTGGAATGTTTCTTGCTATTCCAATCATTGCAATACTAAAAGTGATTTTTGATAGAATGGAATCACTTGAACCTTGGGGATATTTACTAGGTGATGATTTGCCAAAAACCTACCAATGGCACAATATTAAACTTCCGTTGTATGATTTTGAAAATTTTACAGAAACTAGTACAATTGACAATGAGATAAAAATTGAAATTGTAAAAAACAATGAAACGATAGAAAGTTAATGTTTTATTTAAAAAATGGTATTTAAACTAGCAATTTTCTGGAATTGTAAAATTGGTTTCAATCGTTGAGTGATGAATGTTTAGATGTTCTAATTCATGTTTAATTTTATTTTTAATATTTTCAATTTCAATATTTGAAAGATTGGCAGAAACTACTAAATGTCCTGTCATTGCATTTTGAGTAGTACTAATTGCCCAAACGTGAAGATGTTGAAAATCTTTTACACCATCTATTTTTAATATTTGCATTTTTATTTCATTAAGATCTACAGTATCTGGAACGCCGTCTAGTGACAATCGCAAACTGTCTTTAAGTAGGCTCCAAGTACTCGCAATAATTACAAAACAAACAATTAAACTCAATAATGGATCTATCCAATATAAATGAGTATAATGAATGAGGATTCCACCAACAACCAATCCTAATGAAACTAGTGCATCCGAAGCTAAATGCAAAAATGCAGATTTTACATTAATATCTTTTTCTTTATCCTTAAAGAACATAAAAGCCGAAATTCCGTTTATTAAAATTCCAACTGTAGCAACGATAGCTATAATTTTTCCTGGTATTGGTTGCGGATTTTGAAATCTAAAAATGGCTTCATATCCAATTGCACCAATCGAAATTAAAAGTATTACTGAGTTGAGCAAAGAAATTAAAATGGAGGATTTTTTATAGCCATAAGTATATTTTTCTGACGCCTTGGAACTTGATAATTTAAATGCCAACATAGCCAATGCTAATCCAGCTACATCAAGAAAATTATGACCCGCATCAGAAAGTAATGATAACGAATTGATATTAATTCCGATAATTACTTGAAAAACAACATAACCCAAGTTTAAAACGATACCTATAATAAAGGCTTTGTTTAGACTAGTAATTTTGGGAGTATGGCTATGAGAATGTCCTTTATGATTTTCTTGCTTATGATGGTGATCCATTTTTTAAATTTTAAATTTATTACCCAACTCTAATGAAGATTATTTATTGAAATTTAATGACTGTAAAATTATAAATCTAAAATAGATACTAAGTAATAAATGTTGATTTTCTTTCAATAACTGTTCATTTTATTGTTTTTAGTGCCTTTTAGGGCTCATTTTGGTCAAAAGTGTGAATTCTATAAAACTTCAACGATTTTCTGTAACATAACTACTTTACATATCGTGCAACTTTGTACCATCAAATTAAAGCAAGTAAAATTTAAATTAAAAAAGAAAAATTATGAAAACACAATCTAAAAAATTAGCATTAATCGCAGCACTTTTTATTGGAACAATAGGATTTGCTCAAGAAACAAAAGTAGATACATCGTCAGATTCTAGAAGCGATTTAAAAATTGGATTGAAAGCAGGTGTCAACTTCTCTAATGTATATGATGAAGAAAATCAAGGATACGTTGCCGATGGTAAAGCTGGATTTGCAGCTGGTGCCTTTTTATCAATTCCTTTGGGTAAATATATTGGATTTCAACCTGAGGTAATGTATTCTCAAAAAGGGTTTAAAGCAACTGGATCTGCACTAGGATTTGGTTATGAATTTACTAGAACAACAAATTTTATTGACATTCCGTTACAATTACAAATTAAACCTCTTGAACAATTAACGTTTTTAGTTGGTCCGCAGTTTTCTTATTTGTTAGAAACAAAAAATGAGTTTAATGGTACAACTTCAACAACGCAAGAAGATGCAGTTAATAATGAAAACTACAAGAAAAACATCTTCGGATTTGTGGTTGGTGCCGATGTAAACCTTGAAGATTTTGTAATTTCTGGTCGTGCAGGTTGGGACATTAGCAAATCAGACAAAGACGGAAATGATACAACTCCAAGATATAAAAATCAAGTAGTTCAATTAACACTAGGATATAGATTCTAAACTAAAAAAGCAACAATTGGGTTTCAATATTAAAATTGAAACCCAATTAAAATTTTAAAAATTATTATCATGAAACAAGGAAATGTAGTTGTCGGATTATTGGCTGGAGCAGCTATCGGCGCAGTTTTAGGAATTTTATTTGCACCTGAAAAAGGTTCTGATACAAGAAAAAAAATCGCTAATAAAGGAAAAGATTCTTTAGACGATTTAAAAAACAAATACAATGATGCTATCGATCAATTAACATCTAAACTTGATAAAGCTAAAAATAATGGCTTAAAGATGTATGAAGACGGAGCAGATTTAATTGAAAGTACTAAACGATAAACTTCAATAAAATGAAAGATAAAGTAATATTAGTTGAAATGCTAATCGAGAAAATAGAGCAATTTGGTAAAACCAATTTAGAACTCTATAAGTTGCGAGCAATAGATAAGTCTACAGACGTATTTGCATCTGTAACAACTCGAGTTGTGCTGTTCAGTATTATTGCTTTATTTTTCTTTTTAATAACTATAGGTTTATCATTATACTTAGGAGATATTTTAGGTAAAACCTATTATGGTTTCTTTGCCATGGCTGGATTTTATGCTTTTGTAACTATTTTATTTTTAATCTTTAAAAATAAACTAGAAGACATTTTCAACAATTATCTAATCAATCAAATTTTTAAAGAAAAAAAAGATGCAAGTAATTAAAGATAATAGGTCGTTAGCCAAAGCAATTGCTGATCTTGAAAATGTAAAAAAATCGGAAGCCAATTTGCTAAAAGAGCATTTTAATTTTACTGTTGACAGCTTAAATCCTATTAATATGGTTAAAGAAAAATTTAATGAAACTTTTAATTCACCCGATTTGAAAGGAAAAATTTTTTCAACCCTATTTAGTGTTGGCACTGGATTGTTAACCAATAATTTAATTGTGGGAAGTTCTTTAAATCCTATTAAGAAAATTGCGGCCAATTTAATTCAAAACCAAATAGTTTCCTTATCACAAAATACAGATGCTATTAAAGAAAAAGGAGTTACATTTTTACAAGACACCTTACAAAAACTAAAGATAAAGTAACATTACTACTATTCTAACCTTTGAAAAAAAATTTCTAATTTGATGATTAGAATAATAATTACATCCTATGAAAAAAATTATTTCTATCAAAAAAATTAAAGAATTTACTACCCATAAAACCATTGCAATATCAAATAAATCAATAGAAAAATCCTCTAAAATTTCTATTTTTTTGACCGATATTTCCAATGTTTTTTTGTTTTTAGTAAAAGTATTCAAAAACACTTTCTCAAGAGAATTTGAATTTAAAGAATTTCTTAAACAGTGTTACCAAATAGGAAATAAATCATTCGCATTAATATCTGTAACAGGAACAATTATCGGACTTGTTTTAACCATTCAATCGCGTCCTGTTTTAATAAAATTTGGAGCAGTAAATATGCTGCCCAACATGGTATCAATATCATTAATAAGAGAAATGGGACCTGTTATTACTGCTTTAATTTGTGCTGGTAAAATTGGTTCAAGTATGGGTGCAGAATTGGGTTCTATGCGAGTTACAGAACAAATTGATGCCTTAGAAGTTTCGTCTGCCAATCCTATTAAATATTTAATTGTTCCTAGAGTTTTGGCAGCAACATTAATGATTCCGCTACTCACAATTTATGCAGATGCTTTGGGCTTACTAGGAAGTTGGATAGGAACCAACATTAAAGGCGACTTAAATTTTGTTTTATTTATTTCTCAAGCTTTTGGAAAAGTAGATTTTATGGATTTCATTCCAGCAGTAATTAAATCATTTTTCTTTGGATCTGTTATTGGTTTGGTTGGATGTTATAAAGGTTTTAATGCTGGTCGTGGAACAGAAAGTGTTGGTATTGCTGCTAATACAGCTGTTGTTACGGCATCATTTTTAGTAATTCTTGTAGATTTAATTGCTGTTCAAATAACCGATTTATTACTATAATGAAAAAAGAAACTACACCACAAACGGTAATTGAAATAAAAAATCTTCAAAAAAACTTTGGAAATTTAAAAGTTCTCAATGACATTTCATTACACCTTAACAAGCAAGAAAATCTAGTTGTTTTGGGAAAATCTGGAACAGGAAAATCTGTTTTAATAAAGTGTATAGCACGATTGCTAAAAGCAGATAGCGGTACAATAACAATTTTAGGACAAGAAGTTAACAATCTTAAAAGTAACGAGCTAAACGAAATTAGAAAAAAAATTGGATTTCTTTTTCAAAGTGGTGCTTTGTACGATTCTATGACCGTTAAAGAAAATTTAGAATTTCCTTTGCGACGAATAAAAAAAGATTTATCTGATGCCGAAATAGATAAAAAGGTTCAAGAAACATTAGAAAACGTAGGACTAAAAGATGTCTTAAACAAAATGCCATCAGAACTGTCTGGCGGAATGCGAAAAAGAATTAGCCTTGCTAGAACCATAATTATAGATCCAGAAATAATGCTTTATGATGAGCCAACAACAGGTTTAGATCCAGTAACAGCAAGAGAAATTAGCGAATTAATTAATGACATTCAAAAAAAATATAAAACCGCATCAATAATTATAACCCACGATATGGAATGTGTTCGAATCGTTGCCGATAGAATTATAATGCTTAAAGAAGGTGACGTTTATAAAGAAGGAACTCTAAAAGAATTTGAAAATTCTAAAGATGAATTTATAAACGCTTTTTTTCAAACTAAAAAACAAAATTAATATGGAAACTAAAACCGAAGGATTTAAAATTAGATTAGGAATATTTATAATTGCTGGATTTGCACTTTTCTTATTGGCAATTTTTATTATTGGAAAACAGAAAAATTTATTTAATCCTGTCTTTAAATTGTCAACTAAATTTCAAAATGTTAGTGGTCTTCAAGTAGGAAGTCCTATTCGTTTTTCAGGTATAAATGTAGGAACTGTAGATAATGTAGAAATTATTAATGATTCTATGGTAAAAGTAGATTTGGTAATTAAAAAAGAAGTCCAAAAATTTTTACATACAGATACTAAAGCCGGAATTGGATCGGAAGGAATTATTGGTGATAAATTGATAGTATTATCTCAAGGAAACCCAAAAAGTAAACTTGTTAAAGACGGACAAAATATCGCTTCTGTAGAACCAATTGAAACAGATGTTATAATGAGAAGTCTTGAAACAACTGCCGGAAATGCTGCACTGGCAACAGGAGAAATAAATGAAATTCTAGTTAAAATCAATAATGGCGAAGGAACATTAGGTAGACTTATTCAAGACAAATCTATGGCTAATAATCTAGATAAAACTTTAATAAATTTAAAAAATAGCTCAAAAGGATTGGATGAAAATATGGAAGCTGCAAAACATAACTTTCTGCTAAAAGGCTATTTTAATAAGAAAAAAAGAGCCGAAGAAAAAAAGAAAAAAGCAGCAGAAAAAGCTAAACAAAATAAATAAAAAAAAATTTAAATGTGCTAATTATACAAATTAAAACTAAAATTTAATAACATTTTAAAAAGCTATTATTTAGACCTTTATAGTATTAAAATTAAAGGTTATGAAAAATTCAATTCAAGTATTTAGCATCCTGTTACTACTCTCTTTTTGTTCAATTATGGCACAGTCCAATTTAGAAAAAAATACAGAAGTAGAAACACTAAAATTAGATGCTACAACAGTGATGTTTCGCTATTATTTCTACCCAAATCTTGATACCTATTATGATAGAAAAACATCAGAATATATTTTTAAAAAAGAGGGTAACTGGGTTAAAGAATTAGAAATTCCTTCTGCATATAGAGGTTATTCTATTTACAACAATTATAGAGTTGAAATAGCAGACTATAAAGGTGAAACTCCTTATGAAAACTTATCTGAAAACAGAAAAAAATTTCCTTATTATACTAACGATAGAAAAGGAAAGTTAGCAGCAATGAAAGCACAACAAGTAGTTTCCAATTGAAACATGTGAATTATATAAATTAATATAAGAAATGTATAATTTATTCAATGATATGTTTAGCAATTTTACAGTATCAAAATTTTAACTTAAAACCAATTTATCATGAAAACTAAAATTAACAAATTGACCTCTTTCTTAATGATATTAACATTGTCATTAACCGTAATTCCTACAAATGCTTTTGCAAAAACTATTGAACCTACAACAGTTTCAGCAAATCCAAAAGAAATTCCAGCAGAAGTAAAAATAATGCTTAACCGATTGGAAGAAATAAAAGCAATGGACAAGTCGGACTTAAGTTCATCAGAAAAAAAAGTACTTCGTAAAGAGGTTAAAGCAATAAAAAGTTCATTAAAAGCAACCGGTAATGGCGTTTACCTTTCTGTAGGTGCAATTATTATTATTGTATTACTTTTAATTCTTATATTGTAATAATAATCATATAGTTACAAAATAAAAATAGTGCTATTTATCTTTTTTTTTTTAGTTAATCATTTCACAAAATACCCTTTTTGGTATAGTAATTGAACCTTTAAAAGAACTAGTTAAATAGCATTATTTAATTTAAAAAAAAGAAAATATGAAAAAAGTAAAATTATTGATTGTTACAATTTTATTCTTAACAATCGCAAATATTCAAGCGCAAGTATCTGTAAATGTAAATTTTGGAACTCCACCAGTTTGGGCTCCAGCAGATAGAGTTGAAACACAATACTATTATTTGCCAGATGTTGATGCTTACTATGATGTTCCTGCACAGCGGTTTATATACATTAACAACGGAGTTTGGATAAGATCAGCATCATTGCCTGCAAGATATAGTAATTATAATTTAAGAGGCGGAAGAGTTGTTTATCTCACAGATTATAGAGGAAATTCTCCTTATGTTTATCACAAAAATCATAAAGTAAAATATAAAAAAGTATATGTGCAGCCAAGAAAAACAGTATATATAGATAATGATGATCATGGAGGTCACAAAGAAAAAAACCACGGAAAAGGAAAAAAACATAAAGATTAAATTAGTTTATTGGTTATGTTCGAAAGAGTAAAAGCAAATTTGTTTTTACTCTTTTTTTGTTAAAGAAATTCCAAATTTTAAGAAAATATTTATAGTCCATTATATAATTACTACTTTTGAAACTATTGCAAAAAATACTTTCAAAATGAAGCATTTCAAAATTACTCTAGTATTCCTTTTTATTTTTCAAATAACAAATGCACAACAACCCATTAAACCAAATGCTGTAGAGATTTATCATAAAATAGAAAAATTAAATTTTCTAGGTTCTGTACTTTACATTGCGGCACATCCAGATGACGAAAATACCAAATTGATTTCCTATTTATCTAATGAAAAAAATGCTCGAACTGGCTATTTATCATTAACTCGTGGTGATGGAGGTCAAAATTTAATTGGACCAGAGTTAAGAGAATTACTTGGAGTGATTAGAACTCAAGAACTAATAGAAGCACGAAAAATTGATGGTGGAGAACAATTTTTTTCCAGAGCAAACGATTTTGGATTCTCTAAAAATCCTGATGAAACTTTACAAATTTGGGATAAAAATCAAGTTCTTAGTGATGTAATTTGGGTAATACGAAACTTTAAACCCGATGTAATCATAAATAGATTTGATCATCGTTCGCCAGGGACAACTCATGGCCATCATACTTCGTCGGCCATGTTAAGTGTTGAAGCTTTTGATAAAGTTAATGACGCCTCAATTTATCCAGATCAATTACAACTAACTTCAACTTGGCAACCCAAACGCTTGTTTTTTAATACTTCATGGTGGTTTTATGGAAGTAAAGAAAAATTTGATGCAGCCGATAAAACCAATTTAAGTAAAATACAAACTGGTGTTTATTACGAACAATTTGGAAAATCCAATCAAGAAATTGCAGCATTAAGCAGAAGTCGTCATCAGTCACAAGGTTTTGGCAGCTCAGGAACACGTGGTGAAGAAGAAGAATACTTAGAATTTTTAAAAGGCGAGTCATTGCAAGATAAAACCAATATTTTTGAAGGAATTGATACCACTTGGAACCGAGTAAAAAACGGAAAAGAAATTGGAGAAATTTTATCAAATGTTCAAATAAATTTTGATTACAAAAACCCAGCAACTAGTATTCCCGAATTGTTAAAAGCTTACAGTTTAATCAACAAATTAGAAGATTTACATTGGAAAAAAATAAAACTAGAAGAAATAAAAAAAATTATTTCAGCTTGCACCGGATTGTATCTTGAAGCGACAACTAAATCTAATGAAATTACTAAAAATAAACTATTTATGGTTGATTTAGAAGTAATTAATAGAAGTTCAGTAAAGATGATTTGGAAAGGTATAGAATCATTTTCGGTATATAAAAATATTCTAAAAGATACTGAATTAACTAACAATATTTCTAAGATTGTAAGTGTCGAATTAAACATCCCTAACGAATTTCAATACAATCAACCCTATTATTTAAAAGAAAAAGGAACCGTTGGAATGTATCGTGTAGAGGATCAAAAAAATATTGGAAAACCAGACATAATTAGAGAAGCAACTGTAATTTTTCTAATTGAAATAAATGGCATAACAATTCCGTTTGAACGAAATATAGTTTATAAATATAATGACGATGTAAAAGGAGAAGTTTACCAACCGCTAGATATTGTTCCTATTGTAACATCATCAATTCAAGAAAAAGTATATATTTTTCCAAACAATAAAGATAAAATTGTTAGCGTAAAGATTAAAGCAGGAAAAGAAAACATAAACGGTGCTGTTCATCTTGAAGTTCCAAATAATTGGAAGGTTACTCCTACTTCAATTGCATTTTCAATAAAAAATAAAGACGAAGAACAAATGGCGGTTTTTACAGTTTCACCGTCTAAAGATGCTTCAGAAATTGTTATAAAAAGTATTGTTACTGTAGATGAAATTCAATATGATAAAGATAAAATTGACATCAATTATCCACATATTTACAAACAAATGGTACTAAAACCAGCCGAATCTATGGCTATAAAACTAAACATCAAAACCAATAACGAAAAAATAGCTTACATAATGGGTGCAGGTGATGAAGTTCCTAAAAGCTTGAAGCAAATGGGGTATGAAGTTTCAATCATAAAACCAGAAGAAATTTCGACAGAAAAATTACAAAATTTTGATGTAATCATGACCGGAATTAGAGCCTACAATGTTGTAAATGGATTAGCATTAAAACAAAATATTTTATTAGATTTAGTAAAAAATGGTAAAACAATGATTGTGCAATACAATACAATGGACGAATTTGTAACCAAAGATTTTGCCCCATATTCATTGAAAATATCGAGAGATAGAGTTACCGAAGAAAATGCCGAAGTTAGATTTCTAGCTCCAGAAAATCCTATTTTGAATGTTCCTAACAAAATATCAACAAAAGATTTTGAAGGTTGGAAACAAGAACAAGGATTGTACTATCCAAGTGAATGGGATAAGAATTTTATACCCATAATTTCTGCTAATGACAAAGGCGAAACTCCCAAAAATGGAGCAATACTAGTTGCCAATTACGGAAAAGGAAAATACATTTACACCGGAATTTCTTTTTTTAGAGAACTTCCAGAAGGAGTTGCTGGTGCTTTTAGACTACTTGCAAATATGATAGCTTATTAATATTTTGCACTATTTTCATTTATAGATTAGATAAAAAATCATATTAAATAGATGAAGATAATGAGATTTAATTCCCTAACATTTTTTTTAACCTGTTAGGATAAAAGTAAACTTGGAGCAATAGTTCTTATAAAAAATTAATAGGTATTTTAATCCTGAATAAAATACCATTTTAAATAAATATATCGGGTAAAGCAGAACAAATAATTTAAAAAAGATAAAAGTTATGCTTCTAAAAACAAGAAAAATGGAAAAACAAAATAAACTCAAAAATAGTTACACTTGGTTGTTAGTTATTAACGCCGTTTATATTATTATCTTTTTTATATTAATGCAAATTTTCTCTTAGTTATGCAACAAATAGACTGGATAGTATTATCGGTAACGCTTTTATTTATAGTAACTTATGGCGTATATAAAACCAAAGGCAGTAAGAATGTAGAAGACTATATTCTGGGCAATAAACAAACCAATTGGTGGACAGTTGGATTATCTGTAATGGCAACTCAAGCCAGTGCCATAACGTTTTTGTCTACTCCAGGACAAGCCTATCAAGACGGAATGGGTTTTGTACAATTTTATTTTGGTTTACCAATAGCAATGGTAGTTATTTGCGTAACTTTCATTCCTATATATCATAAACTCAAAGTATTTACTGCTTATGAATATTTAGAAAACCGTTTTGATTTAAAAACTAGAACTTTAGCATCTATTTTATTTATGATTCAGCGTGGTTTGGGAACAGGACTTACCATTTATGCTCCATCAATCATTCTCTCTACATTGTTGGGATGGAATTTAACTATGCTAAATATCATCATCGGAATTCTTGTAATAATTTACACCTATTCTGGAGGAACTAAAGCAGTAAATGTTACTCAAAAACAGCAAATGTTTGTCATAATGAGCGGAATGTTTATTACTTTTTTCTTGATATTGCATCTTTTACCCAATGAAATGACGGTTTCTAATGCGCTGCATATTGCTGGTGCAAATGAAAAGATGAATGTAATAGATTTCTCATTTAATCCAGAAACTCGATATACTTTTTGGTCCGGAATTGCAGGTGGATTTTTCTTGAGTTTGGCCTATTTTGGAACCGATCAGTCGCAAGTTGGACGCTATTTATCAGGAAAATCCAATAAAGAAAGTCAAATGGGATTGATAATGAACGGATTTTTAAAAGTTCCGATGCAGTTTTTTATTCTATTAATCGGAGTATTGGTGTTTGTTTTTTTTCAGTTTAATGATGTGCCTCTAAATTTCAATCCTGTAAACAAAGAAACGATAGAAAAATCGGCCTACGCAACACAATATCACGGATTGGAAAAACAATTAAAAGACTTAAATGAAGAAAAAAAAGAATACAATTTATTGTACATAGACCATTTGAATCAAAATTATGACAATCCAATTTTAAGAAATAAATTAGTAGCACTTTCAGGAAAAGAACGCGATTTGAGAGATCAAGCCAAAGAATTAATAACAAAAGCCGATGCTAAAGCAGAAACTAACGATAAAGATTATGTATTTTTATATTTTATTCTAAACTATTTACCCAAAGGATTAATTGGATTATTACTTGCAGTAATCCTTTCGGCAGCAATGTCATCATCAGCTTCTGGTCTAACGGCATTAGCATCTACAACTGCAATTGATATTTATAGACGAAACTTAAAAACACCCAAATCCGATAAACATTTTGTAGATGCCACTAAGTATTTCACTTTACTTTGGGGAATAATTGCCATTTTATTTGCTTGTGTAGGAACACTTTTTGAAAATTTAATTCAGCTAGTAAATATAGTAGGATCGATATTTTACGGAACCGTTTTGGGAATTTTCTTAGTAGGATTCTATATAAAATATATAAAAGCTGCTGCAATTTTTTACAGTGCTTTAGCTAGTCAATTATTGATTTTTTATATTTATTATCTAGATGTTGTAAGTTTCTTGTGGCTCAATTTTATTGGCGCATTGCTAACAGTTATTTTATCATTTGTAGCGCAACTAATTTTAAATCAAAGACAAAAAATAACAATTTAATGTTAAAAATAAAAGCCCCAAAATCAATAGATTTTGGGGCTTTTACATTAAAAAAAGTATGCTTATTTTTTACTCCACTCAGCGATACTCTCAGTATTCATTTTAACATAATCATTATTTTTAGCTTTTTCTGCACCAGTCAATGATAATTTTGCAGTTTCAATTGCTCCTTTTTTATCATTCAATTTTACTTGAATCAAAGATTTTTGACGCAAATACCAAAAAGGAACATCTTCACCAGTTTTAGTCATGGCAATTGCTTTGTTTACATATTCTAAAGCTTTATTCATATCTGCATTAGATTGAAAAAAATACTGCCCAGACGAAAAATAATCTCCAGCAGATGGACCAGCCAAAGCTTTAGTAATGCTAGCAATAGCCGTTTTTTGTGTAGGAACATCAAACTTTAATGCTACAACTGTTTTCTCCCAAGCAATTTCCAAATCGGCCGAATCATTATTAACATTATTAATCGCTAAAGTAAAAGTTTCAACATTTCTATTAGTCATAATTGGTTTTGCGTTCGCTCTCAAAACTACATTTTCCTCTTTCCACTCTTCTGGATTACCCCAATTATCAGTAGTTTTGTAGAAAATAATTTCCCAATTGTCAGCTTTTGGTAACGTGTACAAAGAATATTTTCCTTTTGCCAATGTCTTACCATCTATAGTAACATCGTCACTAAAAGAAATTAGTGTATTTGAATTGGCTCCAGTTCTCCAAATTTTTCCAAAAGGAACTAAATCACCAAAAATAATTCTTCCTTTGGCACTTGGACGAGAATATTCTAAATCTACAGTAGTTAAACCAACAACTTGTTCTACAGTCGATTTAGGACTAGCTTGAGGTGTTTTAACCTGAGCCTGAATAACAAAATTAGCAACCATCATCGCTAACACAATAAATATTTTTTTCATAATTCTAATTTTTAGATTGTCAAAATTACAAATTGTATTGCTATCAAATGTTAATATAAACTTAAATCAAATCATTATCTGTTTAACTTTTATTCTAAATTATTAAACATTTTATATCTTTACAAAAATATTAATAATGAAAATTTACCGTTTACACACAAAACAAAATTTACCTATATCAATTGATCAAGCTTGGAATTTACTTTCCGACCCAAAAAATCTTCAAAAAATTACCCCAGAATACATGGGTTTCAAGATTCTTTCTGGAGCCGATAGACCAATGTTTTCAGGACAAATTATACAATATATTGTAACTCCTGTATTAGGAATTCCTGTAAAATGGGTTACCGAAATCACTCATGTAGAGCATAAAAAA
>NZ_JAYWFT010000174.1:0-7623 GCF_043778725.1 Flavobacterium sp.
TCAGAATTTAATCCAGAAACTGTAATGTAATCTTTAGCCGGATTTGGATAAACAATAACTTTTAGTGCATTAAAATTTGTAGTTGACAAGTTTGAAAACCATGGTTGTCCTGCATTTGCACCCCAAATATAATCGGCAAGATTTGGATAATCAATAAACGGATTTCTATTGACTTGCCATGTATAAATGTAATTATTTCTATTCATTTCGAAATCGTCTTTTGGGTCTAAAACATTCCATTGCAATAACGAAGCTAAATCGCCAAGTTGACCAACTGTAGTATCAGCAATATCGCCATTTACAACACTCAACGCATTGTATCTAACTGCCATATAAAATACAGAACGTGCAACATCACCTTTCCAAGAACTTTGATTTCCGGCTGGTCCATTGTAGCCAGTTAATCCATAATCTCTGTTACTTCTTAAACTGTTTTCTGGTCCATCTTCTGCTCTAATATGGTGTGCATCGCCATGTCCAGCAACAATATCATTGGCGTTTGTAGGCAACCAAACCGAAATTCCGTCGGCAACATCAGATGTGGCATCAGAAAATCCACCACGTGATTGTGGATAAATATGTTCTCTATTCCATTTTCCAGTATTGATACTTCCAGTTTGAAAATCAAGTTTTGCTCTCGGAAGTTCTTTATACATCAACCAAACTTGATTACTATTAAGAGGGTTTTGGTCGGAAACTTTTAGAATATCTACAATATCGCCATAATTATGAGCATGAACAACGGCAGGATTTGCAATTATATCTTGCAATCCTTGTTTTAAAGCAGCACCAGACAAACCTTCAATTGAAGCATAATAACCAGTTGGAGCAGTACTTGTTACATTTCCAAATGTAGGATTTAATGGTGTTCCAAATGGAAGTGTATAAAAATCATTATCAATAACTCTAATTTCAATTTCATCATTCAACCTATTATATTGCGATGGAATTGTTCCAAATTTTATCTTTAAGACTTCATCACCTTCATCTAATGCATCATCAACCAAAGTAATTACTGTAGAAAAAGTAGTCGATCCTGTTGGAATAAAAACGGTTGTATTTCCTGAAAAATCTGACGTGTTAAATGTACCATTATTTAAAGAATAAGTAAAAGTCAAATTAGATGTTACAGCTGTTTGAGTTGTAAAAGTCACAAGGAAATTTGTTCCTTCATTGAACTGAACTGCAGCAATTGAAATTGAAATTCCATTAAAAATAAATCCGCTACCATCGTTATTTACTCCTGGAGTTGGTGCTTTTACTTCAAATGTTCCATCAACTTTACGCTGAATAGAATTTAAAGTACTAGAACCACTTGCACTTTCGTTTAACTGAGTTGTAACGTTTAAAAGTGACATTAATGAAGTTGCATCTGCATCATTAGTTCCATAAACCATTGCGTTAACAAGGTTAGCAGAAGTTGCAAGTGTATTATTAGGAAAATCTGCTGAACTACCAAGATATAATCCAACTCCATCGGGTCCATTTTGAAAAATACTTTCGGGCAGAATTTTACCTGGAACTGGAGAAACCGTTTGATTTCCTATAACAAAAATTCCATTTACATCAGTTGTATATCCATCTAAATCAATAACATAGTAGCTTTTGTTAATTAACGTTCCTGTACCATTAAACAAAACTAAAACATAGCCATCAAGTGAAAAATTGGGAGAAATAGATTTCAGTTCTATAAATTCTTTGTCATCAGTACTTGGCGTGTCACAATCTAATTCGTTTATTACAATTTGAGCTTGTAAAAATGTAGAACCTAAAATAAGTAGTAAAAAAGTAATTTTCTTTATCATTTTCTTTAAAATATGGATTCAAAGTTAATGAATATATAATTAAAACTAAATAAGAGTAATTAATTTAACGATTATATATTCTTAATGTAAAACATATCTTAAAATTGGTATGAATTATTAAATTTTAAATACTTTTGTAAAAATTTTAAAATTAAAACACACAATGAAAAAAATAGTTTTTTTAGTTGCGCTTTCTCTATCAATTATTAGTTGTAGTAAAGTAAAAAAAGGAGAATACATAGTTACTGGAGATGCTAAAGGTATTGCTAATGGTAAAATGGTTGTACTTAAAATGCAAAATGAGTTTGGAGTTGTAATGGGATTAGATTCTGCTAAAGTAAAAGACGGAAAATTTGAAATTAAAGGCAAGGTTAAAGAACCAAGCATGATTGCAGTATTTATTCAAGATCTTAAACAACCAGTACCTTTTATTCTTGAAACTGGAGAAATCGTGGTAAAAATTGATAAAGATAGTATCTGGAAATCTACAATTGGTGGAACTTATAATAACGATGAGTTTCAAAAATTTAATACTAAAGTAAATGCTGTACAGAAGAAATTAGTTGATTTTCAAACTAAAAATATTCAAAAGTTGATGGAAGCGCAACAAAAGAAAGATAATGCAGCTGTAGAAAAATTAAAAAAAGAATACAGTGCTATTGATAAAGAAAAGGAAGATTATATTTCAAAATATGCCGATGAAAATTCAGATTCTTATATTTCATTATTGTTAGTTCAAAACTCATTTAATTCGCCAAAATTTGATGCAGAAAAGACAAAAAAAACTTTTGAAAACCTAGATAGCGATTTAAAAGAAACCAAAATAGGAAAGTCTATTTTGGATAAGTTAAAAACAATTGAAGGAACTCAAAAAAAAAAGTAACTTCGCTAGAAGGTGAAGTTGCGCCAGAATTTTCTGCTAAAAATCCAAATGGAAAAATAGTAACCCTTAAAGAATCTTTGGGTAAAGTTACAATTATAGATTTTTGGGCTTCTTGGTGTGGACCTTGTAGAAGAGAAAATCCAAATGTAGTTGCACTCTACAATGAGTTTCATTCTAAAGGTTTAAATATTATTGGTGTTTCATTAGACGATGATATAAACGATTGGAAAGAAGCAATTGCAAAAGATAAAATTTCTTGGACGCAAGTTTCAAATTTAAAAAAATGGAATGACCCAATCGCCAAGTTATACAATATTGACCAAATTCCTACAACATTTATTTTAGACTCAACAGGAAAAATAGTTGCTAAAGATTTAACAGGACAAGAATTAAGAACCAAAGTAGAAATGCTTTTAGGTTCTTAATTTTTTTTATTAAAATTAAATACAAATGAAAAAATCACTTCTAATTTTAGCTTTAGCTTTAAGTTTATTTTCTTTTAAGAAAAATGTATTAAACGAATATTTAATTTCTGGCACAATAGATGGAGTAGAAAATGGAACTTCTATACTTCTTGAAAAACAAGATGATACAAAAGGGATAATAACTGTAGACAGTACAAAAGTTCAAGATGGAAAATTTACTTTTAAAGGAACCACTCTTGAACCATCTATTCATTTTTTAGAAGTTAAAAATACAACCGGAAAAGTAGTGTTTATTGTTGAAGAAGGTAAAATAGATTTATTGGTGTACAAGGATAGTATCACAAAAAGTAAAATTGGAGGCACAAAAAACAATGACTATTTGCGCGATTTTAGTTTAACAACTCAAAAAGTTCAAAAAAAAATGTTGGCTTTTCAGTCCTTAAATATGCAAAAAATAACAGATGCACAAGAAAAGCATGATACATTGGTGATAAACAACTTAATGAAAGAATATGGAAAATTTCAGGAAGAAATGAATGTTTTAACTGCAAAATATCCTGAAGAAAACCCAAAATCATTTATTTCTGTACTTATTCTAGAAAGTTCGTTAAATAATCCAAATACTAATATCAATGATTTAAAAAAAACATTTTTAAAACTTGATGCATCAATAAAAAATACTAAACCAGGAAAATCAATTGAAAGTAAAATAGCCAATTTTAAATCGGTAGGCATAAATGATATGGCACCAGATTTTTCGGCTCCAAATCCGAATGGCAAAATTATATCTTTAAAAAAATCATTAGGAAAAGTTATTATAATAGATTTTTGGGCATCTTGGTGCGGACCATGTAGAAGAGAAAACCCAAATGTAGTTGCATTATATAATGAACTTCATTCTAAAGGACTAAATATAGTTGGAGTTTCACTTGATAAAACGGTAGAAGATTGGCAAAAGGCAATTACAAAAGATGGAATTACATGGACGCAAGTTTCAAATTTAAAATTTTGGGATGATCCAATTGCAAAACTATACAAAGTAGAACAAATTCCAACAACTTTTATTCTTGATGCATCAGGAAGAATTGTTGCAAAAGACCTAAGAGGAGCAGATTTAAAAGCAAAAGTTTTAGAACTTTTAGGAAAATAGAGCTTTTTACAGCACAAAACATAAAAATCTCCATCTGGAGATTTTTTTTATTTTATTCATTACCAAATCATTAAAATAAATTAAAAAAATTATTTTTAATTATATTTGGAAACATAAAAAGTGTTTATATATTTGCAACCTCGTTAAGCGAATGGGGAGATACTCAAGCGGCCAACGAGGGCAGACTGTAAATCTGCTGACTACGTCTTCGTAGGTTCGAATCCTACTCTCCCCACAAATTCAAAAATCTCAAGAAATATTTCTTGGGATTTTTTTTTATGTAGTTACTTCAATTAAATTTGACTTAAATAATTTACTTTCAAATGATTTCTGTAAATTAAAATCTTTATTTTTGTTGCAATTAATTTATCCTAAGTAACTGATGTTAAAAAATACTTCAAAATTTATTTTTATTTTTATTTTGTTCTCTTTATTTACTACACAAAAAACATTTTCACAGTGTTTTGAAATAGAAAGTATTTTAGTTGATGCATGTTCACCAAATCTTCCTATAAATGAAGAAGGTTACAATGAAATGGTTAGGTTTAAAGTTGGCACAACAAATTTAAAT
Source organism: Flavobacterium sp. (assembly GCF_043778725.1). Lineage (GTDB taxonomy): Bacteria > Bacteroidota > Bacteroidia > Flavobacteriales > Flavobacteriaceae > Flavobacterium. Next base: position 4,835 of record NZ_JAYWFT010000174.1, read on the forward strand.
GTAAGTGCATTGAATGTAGTTTGGGCAAATGTAGCCAATCCGTGGTTGGGAACTATCCAAAATTCTACAACAGCATCAAAAGTAGCTGCATTGAATGCTACCGTTGCTGCTTCTGGAAATTGTGGTCAAATACTTGAGCCAACAGGAGGTGTTTTACCTGCAAATTCTATAGTTATTCTTGTTTCAAGCTTTAACCTCAATACAACATTTAATTCTTTTTCGTCCTTAACAGGAACGATATATATGATTTTTCAAAATAACCCAAGTACAATAGGTGGTAATTTTGCAAATTATAATTCCATACCTGGCATTAGAACTTTAACAATGTCATTTGGCACTTGTGTTGATTCGGTTACTTATGATAGAAGTTTACTAATCAATTCTTCTGGAACTTATGGTGGTACTGCTACAAGTAACGATGGATCTACAGTTAATTTTAATCCAATTGGTAATGCAACTTATATAAACAATGGATGCAATGCGCCTATACCTCCATTTACTGTAAATGCTGGAAATTCTATAACGGCATGCAAAGGAAGTTCTATAAACTTAATTGGTACTGCTCAAGGGCAACAGACTGTATTGTGGACTGCTTCAAATGGTACTTTTTCGACTCCAAACAACTTATCAACTGCTTATTTAATAAATCCTAATACTACTGGAAATAGTATTATTTTAACTTTAACAGCTACTAATATTTGTGGGCTAACTGTTACTTCAACTGTTACTATAAATTTAACAAATACAACACCACCGTTAGTTTCTAGTCCTATAAATTATTGCCAGAATGCAATTGCAACTCCATTAAGTGCTGGTGTATCCTCTGGAGGCACTTTAAATTGGTATGGTACAAATGCTACAGGAGGCGTTTCTTCATCAACTGCACCTACTCCTTCTACAGTAAATAACGGAACTACTACTTATTATGTAAGTCAAACTATTTCTGGTTGTGAAAGTGCTAGAGTTGGAATTGATGTACTCGTTGGCCAGCAATTAAATCTATTTTGTGATGGTACTAATTCTACTCCAACTTCATTATATTTTGATTTCAGTAATGTTGGACAAACTAATTTTACTTACAGTTATTCAATTGCTGGCGGCGCTCCAATTACAGGAACTTGGATTTCACCATCTCACTTTATTGTTAGCGGATTATCGCCTGGACAGTCAGTAACTTTTACATTAACTGCAAATGGTACAGCTTGTGTAGGTTCTCAAACTGTTACTTGCAATACTGCATGTGCAACAAATACAAGTCCCAATTTTAGTACAATAGCTCCTATTTGTTTTGGTGGTGCTACACCTGTTTTATCAAATACATCACCAAATGGAATAAGTGGTTCATGGAATCCTACTACTATTAACAATTCGTTGAGTGGAAGTTATGTTTTTACACCAAATTCAACTCTTTTTCCATGCGCTACTATTCAAACATTAAATGTTGTAATTACAAATCCAGTTACACCTACATTTACACAAGTCTCACCTGTATGTTCTGGCGCAACAATTAATGCATTACCTACAACATCTAATAATGGTTTTTCTGGTTCTTGGTCACCAGCGTTAGACAATACTAATACAACTACATATACTTTTAGTCCAAATACTGGCCAATGTGCAAATAGTACTACCATGACAATTACTATAAATTCAATGGTTACGCCAACATTTAGTTTTGGAACAATAATTAATAGCTGTGAAAATAGCACTTCAATTCAGCCCTTAATAACGACAACGTCTCAAAATGGAATAACTGGAACTTGGAATCCTAATACTATTGATTATTCTATTATTGGATCTACGGTTTATACTTTTACACCGACTATTAATCAATGTGCTGTTCAAACGACACTTACTGTAAATATTACTGCCAAAATAACTCCAACCTTTACTCAAGTTCTTCCAATTTGTTCTGGAACTATTCTAGCAGCTCTACCAACTCTATCAAATAATGGTTTTTCTGGTACTTGGTCGCCTGCATTAGATAATTCTATCACTACAACCTACACTTTTATACCAAACACTGGACAATGTGCTAATAATGCTAGCATGACAATTGTTGTTGTACCAAAAGTAAATCCAACATTTAATCAGATTGGAGCTGTTTGTAATGGCGATTTTATTACTCCTTTACCAACTACATCTTTAAATGGTTTTAATGGTTCTTGGTCACCTGCATTAAACAATATAACCACAACAACTTACACTTTTACTCCCAATGTTAGTCAATGTGCTAATAATGCAACGATGACGATTGTTGTTAATCAAAAAACAACTCCATTATTTACTCAAATTTCTCCTGTATGCAGTGGATCAACTATTGGAACTTTACCAACTACATCTTTAAATGGTTTTAGTGGCTCATGGTCACCTGCATTAAACAATACTACAACTACAACTTATACTTTTACTCCAAATATTGGTCAATGTGCAAATAGCACAACGATGACAATAAATATAATTACAACTTCAACCGTACCAACTTTTAATATTAATTCTGTGGTATGCTCAGGTTCAATTATAAATCCATTACCTACAACATCTACCAATGGAATTATTGGTTCATGGTCTCCAACATTAAATAATACTGCTACTACAACCTATACTTTTACACCAAATACTGGTCAATGTGCTTCTTCAGTAACCAACCAAATTACCATTATCACAGCGCCAAGTATAAATCAGCCAAGTAATTATGTTGTTTGTGACGACAACAATGATGGTGTTTCGTGTTTATTTGATTTACATACAAAAGATACTGAGATTTCTACTCAGCCTGGAATTCAAAT
>NZ_JAYWFT010000175.1:0-21408 GCF_043778725.1 Flavobacterium sp.
GCACGAACCGTTTGGATTGGCAATAACAGAAAGTTTATTTTATGGTTGTCCGGTATTTGGAACACCTTATGGTTCACTGTCTGAATTGGTTCCACAAGAGTTTGGGTTTCTTACTGACAATCAATTGGAGCTTTCAAAAGCACTTTCCAACTCCGATTCTTATTCAAAAACTAGATGTAATGAATATGTTGTTGAGGAGTTTAATTCTAAAAAAATGGCTTTTAGTTATTTAGATAAATACGAAATTGTATTAAATGGAAATAATTTAAACCAACAGAAACCAAAATTAATATCGGATAATGCTAGATTACTTCCTTGGAAGACATAAAAAAAGAGCTGAAATCAGCTCTTTTTAAATTTATAAAGTAATTATTATTTAATTAACTTAACTAATTCATCATTTAATGTTGGTTTAGCTAATAATAGTGGGTCATGTTGCTGATTTGCTATTTCTTTAATTGTAGCCGTACCTGTTTTTTTATCTAAAACTACTTGCTCATTATAACCAAAGTAAAAATCAACTAATGAATCTTTCACTATAAAAGATTTATTTAAATATTCAAATTTAAAATTGTTTAGTTTAATTTCTTTTTGTTTTTTATTGTCTCCTAGGTCAAACCTTAAGTCTGCAAGCACAACATCTTTTGGTAGTTTAAACACAACATCTTGAGGTGTTTCTTTTCCTTTTACAGATACAGAAACATATTTGTTTGGGTCTAAAGGTTCTCCTGGTGTTTCCATGTAATATATCTGAAAATTATCATCTTCTTTTACATTCATGTTTGCAGTAACAACAAAAGTATTTTCCTCTGGTGCTGCTTCAACTTTTTTTTCTTCATTTTTACAAGAAAATAAAGTCGTTGATGTTAAAGCTATTAAAAATATTTTTTTCATGTTCTTAGATTTTATTTTTTTGCAAATATATAAATATTTTAATTAGCACCTAATGAGTTAAAATACTATTCTATTGTTAGCTTTATTTTATCGTTATTTCCTTATCAGAAAGGAAATAATTAACTTTAATTGAGATTGAAACAATAATTATACTTTAATTTTCCTTTGTTAAAAAGTTTATCTTCTTTTGTTTTAAGTAACATTATTAAACAGATATTGCATACTTAAATTAAGAAAGTGACTAGATATAATTTGATATTTTAATTTACAAGTTTTAATAATTTTTTAAGTACTAAATTCTTCCTGTTTTTTTATTTTTTAACTAAAAATTCAATTATTTTTTTAAAAATTTTAATATTTCATTTTTATCATCATATGATATTTTTAAAAAATAAATTCCTTGTTGTAAGTTTTCAACGTTTACTTTTTCAAAGTCGCTGTTTTGTGATATAAATGCTCTGCCGTTTATATCAATAATATCTATTTTAGAAATATTAATATCTTGTTTTATACTAATATTTAATTCTTTTTCAGCAGGATTAGGTGATAAACTAAAAGCTGAATCGATATCAAAATTAGTTGATGACAAAGCTGAATTCATAACTCTAATTACTGAAAATCCAGTTGTTCCTGTTCCTAGAGGAGAATATGGATTAAAAATATATCCTGCAACAACTTTTTTTCCATCACTATGTTGATATAGTATTGACGATTGATCATCAGATATTAGGTCGCCTGGGAAAAAATTATATTCATAATTACCCGTTGAACTAAAACTAGTGTCTAATACTCCTGTTGGTAAAAGTTTTGTTATACTATAGTTTCGATTACAATTTGAACTCGTTGCTGGAGAACATCTATTAATTCCTGTTGTGTAAATATTTTCATCCGAATCAAAAGTATAATCAAAACTGAATAAAGGAACATAATTTAATGTTGTATAAACATCTGAAGCTAAATTATATTTTACTAATCTATTATACTGATTATTAAATGACCATGAAAAGTAATAAACAATATATATGTTGTCAGAAATTATTTTCGAATTTACAATTGAATAACCTCCTGTTTCTCCTGGACTTGAAAGTGTAACTGTTTTAATTCCATTAGTGCCATATGTACTTATTAAATTGCCTGTAGCATCTATATTTAAAAAAACTAAGTGCTTCAAAGCTTGTGTAGTAGATCCAACTAAGATATAATTTCCCAAATAATTATAAATACTAGCTCCTATTGAAATTTCACCCGCGTTTAATGGAAATGATTTAAATCCTACATTATTAAAACTAACATCTAAAATCCCATTTGTATCTATTTTAGTAACAAAAATTAAATTATCCTTATTCCCAATGGTGAGTAATTTTCCGTCAGTGTTTATAACAATATCATTTATTATTTCATTGTTAGTTCCCAAATCTAACTTAACCAAACCATTTTGTCCAAAAGTAGTATCAAAAACACCCGAAGTAGAAATTTTTGCTATAAAAATATTTTTATTGGTTGAATTTGCATTACTAGAAACCTGCCCAAATATGTAAACAAATCCATTATAAATTTTAGCTCCTTTAGTTAAAAATGTTTCGGTAGAATTATTAAAAAAAAGTTTTCCATTAGTTCCAAAACTTGTGTCATTAGTACCATTGTAATTAATAGATGATAATCCATCATTAAATAAAAAAATATATTTATTATTCTCATAAAAAATAGCTTTGGGAAGCGTTACAATAGAAGTGTTGAAAAAAACACCATTATTTCCAAAACTAGTATCTAAACCAATATTTTGAGAAATACCAACAAAACTTAACATAAAAACAAAAAAAGTAATTAATTTTTTCATGATGAAATTTATTTAGTGAAACATTAATTATTATTTAAAGCAACTTCCCAAACATCAACTTCAACACCAAAAACTCTTTTTATTTTGCTTTTATCCAAAACACTATAACTTGGTCGTTTGGCTGGAGTTGGAAAACTTGTGGTTGGTATGGATTGTAAATTTATACTAATATTGTTTACTTCAAATATTTTTTTGGCAAAATCATACCAAGAACACTTTCCTTCGTTACTATAGTTGTAAATTCCGAAGTTACAAATTTCAAGTTGCGAGTTGTGGGTTTTTAATATCATAGAAATTAAAACCTCAGCTAAATCTACTGCGTTTGTTGGCGTTCCTATTTGGTCGTTTACTACTGATAAAGAATCTCTTTCTGATGCCAATCGCAACATGGTTTTCATGAAATTATTTGCAAATTGCGAGTAAACCCATGATGTTCTTATAATAAAGTAATTATCAAACGTTTCTTGAATGGCTTTTTCACCATCAAGTTTTGTTTGTCCGTAAACTCCTGTTGGATTAGGTAAATCTTCTTCTGTGTATGGTGTTGTCTTACTTCCGTCAAATACAAAATCGGTAGAAACATGAAGCAATATTGTTGAAAATTCTTTACAAACCTCAGCTATATTTTTTGCTCCAATAACATTTATTAATGCTGCTTTTTCTGGTTCGCTTTCGGCTTTATCAACTGCTGTATAAGCTGCTGCGTTGATGCAGAAATTGGGTTTAAATTGTTTAAAAGCTTGTTCAATATTGTTTAAATTTGTTATATCTAAACTTTTGGAATCACAAAAAACAAAATCTATTTCTGGATAATTACCCGAAATAGATTGCAGTGCTTGACCTAATTGTCCGTTGCCTCCAGTTACTAAAACTACCATACTTTTTTAGCGTTTTCAAGTGTTGGAAGAACGGTATCTTTTTCGGAAATCAGTAAATGGGCAGTTGGAAAATTCCAATCGATATTGACAGTTTGATCGTTATAAATCAATCCGCCTTCGCTTTCTTTATTATAAAAATTATCGCATTTGTAGAAAAAAGTAGCTGTTTCTGACAAAACCAAAAAGCCATGAGCAAAACCTCTTGGAACAAAAAATTGGGTTTGATTATCTCCTGAAAGAAGTACGGCAACATACTGACCATAGGTTTCAGATTCTGGACGGATATCTACTGCTACATCTAGAACTTCGCCTTGAATTACGCGCACTAATTTGGCTTGAGCATGCGCACCAGTTTGATAATGTAAACCTCTTAGAACGCCTTTGCTAGAAAAAGATTGGTTGTCTTGTACAAAATGCACGTTGGTTCCTACTCCATTGCAAAAGGTTTTTTCGTTAAAGCTTTCCATAAAATAACCACGTTCATCACGAATTATTTTGGGTTCTATAATAAAACAACCTTTAAGTTTTGTTTCTGTAAATGTCATATTCAATGTCATATTCAATGTCAAAAAGCAATTTCAACACTTAAGTTTTTCTATTCTTTTTTCTTTATTCTTCTAACAAACTCATTAAATGAACGCCATAACCACTTTTAAGCAACGGTTGTGCTAATTGTTTTAACTGTTGCGCGTCAATAAATCCCATTTTATAGGCAGCTTCTTCTATAGCACCAATTTTTAAACCTTGACGTTCTTCAATAACTTGAACAAATTGTCCTGCTTGCATTAACGACTGAAAAGTTCCTGTATCTAGCCAAGCTGTACCTCTATCAAGAATACTTACTTTAAGGTTTCCTCTTTTTAGGTATTCTTTATTGACATCTGTAATTTCTAGTTCACCACGATGGCTTGGTTTTATGTTGGCGGCAACTTCTATTACCGAATTATCATAGAAATATATTCCGGGAACGGCATAGTTTGATTTTGGTTTTTCTGGTTTTTCTTCAATAGAAAGTACGTTTCCTTCTTTGTCAAAATCTACAACGCCATAACGTTCTGGATCGTGCACATGGTAGGCATAAATAATTCCGCCATCAGGATTGCTGTTGGCTTGAAGCAATTCGGCCAAACCGGTTCCGTAAAAAATATTATCACCAAGAATTAAGGCTGCTTTATCGCTACCAATAAAATCTTTACCTATAATGAAAGCTTCTGCAAGTCCGTTAGGATTTTCTTGAACAGCGTATTCAAATCGGCAACCAAATTTTTTTCCATCGCCCAAAAGTTGTTGAAATAACGGTAAATCATGAGGAGTAGAAATAATTAATATTTCGTTGATTCCTGCCCACATCAATGTAGAAAGCGGATAGTAAATCATTGGTTTGTCGTATATTGGCATCAGTTGCTTGCTAACGGCTAACGTTAACGGATGCAATCTTGTACCTGAACCTCCGGCTAAAATAATTCCTTTCATATCTAGATAATTATTGGTTTTTTTAATTTTATATTTTTATTTCAACATAGTCATATTAACTAAATGAAGTTATTTTAGATAAAATTACAGTTTAGATTTTGCTAATTGTTTTTTATAAAAAGATCTAAAAATAGTACCAACTAAAAACAAGAACATAAATAAAAAGGGTATAATCAATTTCATTTTTCCGTTAGTTCCTTTGGTATCTTTAATGTTAATTGTGGTGCTTAAATCTTTTATAAATGATTTTAAATTGATAAGTTGAATCTTTTGGCTTGCAATTTCATTTATCAAATTGTTTTTTAAATCAAATAATGTACTCAATTGATTGTTTTCATTATTATAAATTAAGTTGGAACTTTTCTGGTTTTTAGAAATATTTTTAGAAATATTACCAATAAGAGAATCGACTTGATCAATTACAACTTCATTTTTTTTCATTTTTATCTCTGTATTGCTATACGAAATGTTACAAATTTTATTGTAATATGGATCTGTATTTAAATACTTCAATAATGGCAAAATTAATTCTTGATTCGATGTTTTTCCGTTTGTAAGAATTCTAATTGTATGATGCGGATAATTCTTGCTTGTTAACTGGTCTTTAATAACTTTATTTATGTCGTTATCTTCTGCCAACAATTTCATTAATTCGAAATTTTGTGTGTTTTGAGCATTTGTTGCAATGGCAGTATTTGTGTTTACAAACTCATAGATATCAATTACTGGTTCTACTTCAATTAACGCAATATTTTTAGAATTTTTTATTCCAATAGAATTGAAGAAATTAGTATCGTGCTCGCCAAGTTTAGACGATAAAAGTTCAATTTTAGCATATAAATAATCTGTTCCTCCCATATTAGGAGAAACAATTACCTCATTTTTATAGGTTTTATTAGAATCATCCAAATAATATCCTAAACCTGCGCCTAAGACAAATAAAATTCCAAGAACAAGAATATTTCTTTTAAGAAAAAGAATTCCTTCAAAAATTGTTGAAGAAATTCCATCTAAAAAACTTCCTATTTTTTTAGAAATTTGTGACAAGTCAATTTCTTGATTGTCATTATTTTGAGATGCTGTACTCATAAAAAATAAATTATTTTACGTTGAAAATTTGTTCTAATATTTTAATTGTGATCAAATACGTTGGCTTCACTCCTGTTGTTCCCAATCCGCCAGATGCTAATGTACTTCCTGTTTCTAAAGGATTGTCGGAAGCGTAATAGGCATATCTAACTTTTACATTTGGATTGATGCTTTTTCTAATTTTGGATGCCGATTGAATCGCTTTTTGGTAATAAGCACCTTCCATTTCTAGACCAATTACACCCCAAGTTGACTCGTGGAAAAATTTCAATAAATCTTTATTTTGAAGCGAAGTTCCCAAAACGGTTATCATTGGTCCGGCAAAAACCGGAATATCATTTCCTTCAAACATTGCTGCGGTCAATTCATTTTCAAAGAAATAATTATCTGCTGTTCCTTCATTGATGTGTGCATTTGGAATCATTATATCGCCTTTTCCACCTTCTAGAATTCCGGCTTTTCCCATTATAGAAACCGACTCTACATTAAGTAAAATTTTGTCGTCTCCTGTTTTATAGGGTTTCAATAATTCGTCAATGGTTTCATAAGCTTGCTCGCCAAAAGCATAATCCATTACAATAATTACCGGATTGTCTTTTCCAACTTTGGCATTAGGAAACGCCGATTTTATCCAGTCAATTTTTGCTGTGTCAAATATTTGAACATCAATATTGGTTCCCGAATGGTCTGGCAAAGAAAACATTCCGTGTTGCAATGCAAATGCTTCTACTTTATCTCTAACGTCGTGTGCACCTTGCTTGCTTAATTCTTCGAAGATATTAAAATCTGATTGTCCTTTAAACTTCGTTTTTAATACATGTGTGGCGAAAATCGAATTCATAACACTGTGCATGTTGGCACTAATAATATGAATTGGTCTTCCAAGTAAATTATTTTCGTTTAAAACTTCTTTAATATTGTTTGCCCAAATTTCACCGTGAATGTGATGTCCAAGACGTTCTCTCAATATTGGACTAAAAGTGATTGTTCTTTTATTGTTTTCAACTACTTCTTCTATTGCTATTTTTCCTAGCCAATAAATAATATGTAAAAAACGATCTGGTTTTTCTTTAGTTCCAAACGAATCGTAGATGTCTAAAACCTCAACAAAAGTTCTTCCTAGAACATTAGCTGCGTGCGAAATGGCTTTTTCTTTTTCTATTTGCGTAAGCTTCTTTTCTTGAAGTGCTGCTTGCTCTAGTTTTTGCCAATCGCGAGATATTTTTCCTTCTTCATCAATTAAAATTCTATCTTTAATTTTGTGTGATTCTATAAAAATAAAGGTCAAATGCGTTAAAATATCGTAGATGTCTGATCGTCCGCGCGTAATTTCTACATTCATTTGTTCTTCGTCAATTCTATAGCAATTTCTTCTACGTTTTGGTGGAACAATGGCTTGAAAATGTGATTTTGAATAACCTTCGTCCGAAGTTAAATTGATGTATCGACATTCTTCAATGCCAACTGGAAGTCTTTCTATTACATAAAGTAAACCACTAAGTTCTACTTTTTCTTCGGCAATAGTTCCATAAATTTCTGGTCGAAGCTCAAGTAATGCTTCTCTTAAAGTTTCTCCTGAGATACCCATTGGTTTATAAAAACCTCTGTTAAATAAATGTCTCATGGTAATGTACAATCGTTCAATAGCAGCCGACGATTCTTGCGCTCTTGAGCGCGAAATGTTTTTAATTTCCTTCATTAATTATGTTTTATAACCTGCAAATATAGGAATTTTATAGATTAGTTGGTTAGGATAAGGTTAATTGCTGGTTCGTTAATCCTCATTTTGGCCAAAGTTCCATCGGTGTTGTATTTAGTTTGTTTGTTCCATTTTCCGCCAGAAAAGGTGAATTGAAACTCACGTTCTACAGAATTATAAAGCACATAAGGATAGTACGTTTTTTGGATTTTGGTAGTATTTGAATTGGAGTCTGTAATTGTTTTTTCAAATTTGTTTTTTTCTATAATTAGCTTTTCAAAACCAATAAAAATTCCTGTTTTTGGCATTTTTAAACCGTAGTCTTTCAAGTCGAAAAATGTCTTTTTTAATCCACTTTTTACAGTGACTATAAAGTCTTTCTTTATTATTTCTTCGCCTGGAAATCCGTTAGCATCAACGGTGTAAAAATGAAGTCTTATGGTTGCGTCATCAATTTTACTATCGGTTTCTATGTTTACTTGCTTTATGTATTTTGTCTTTTTGTACTTGGGTAAGTAAGGAAAATATTTGGTGTCAATCTTTGGTCCGTTGTCAAATGCCTGATAGATTGTGCTTTGTGTTTTTCCTATTTCAATCACTTTTGTTCCTAAGGTTTTAAAAACTACAACTTCGTCTAACTGGTAGGCGGTTGGTTTTAATTTTACAACAGAAGTTTCCGATATTTTGAGTATTTTCTTTTCAAATCCTAAAGCCGAAAAAATTAATTTTTTGCTTTTTTCAGAAGTGTTAATTACAAATTCGCCGTTCTCCTCTGAGCTTGCTCCAATATTTTCATTTTCTACCCAAATGTTTACAAACGGAATTGGTTTTCCCGAAATACTGTCTTTGATAATTCCTTTTACTTGAGCAGTAAGCGAACATGTGATAAGAAGGAATGCTAATGAATATTTCATTTATTAATTTGTTAAAATAAGATTTATTGCTGGATTAGGAAAATTATATTTTCCTTTATATTTTTCTTTATGAAGTGCATTGATAACTAGCCAACGACCAGAACTAAAAGAATAATTATCAACTGTATCATCGTTAAAATACATAATATGAGGCGAGTAATTTAGGCATTCTGTTTTTTTATTAGTTTTGTAAATTGTTGCTTTTTGCATGTATTTATTTTGATCTATTATTAGACTTTCAAAACCTATAATTATTCCTTCTGGAGGTATTTCTATTTTATATTTTAAAATATCTACAACGGTTTTTTGTTTTCCTTTTTTTACTTCAACAAGTAATTCTTCATTTAAAATATCTTCATTTGGAATTCCGTCTGGTCCTATTTTAAAAATTCTTACTCTAAAAACCCCATTCTTTACTTCGCTATTGGTAAAAAAAACGATTTCTTTTGCATATTTAACTTCTTTATTGTTTTTATCAACTTGAAAATTTCTAGCAAAAATCCATGGCGTTGTTTGTGGTTCGGGTAAATAAAATCTTTTCTTAGAATCACCAATCTCAATTTCTTTGGTTTGCTTTAAACTTGAAATTAATACTTCATCGAGTTTATAAATTTCCTTTTCTAAAACAATTTTTTCTTTGAATGGTGTTATCTCTTTCTTGTAACCTATTGCCGAAAAAATTAAGTTCTTTTCCTTGTTTTTACTATCTAAATTAAAACTTCCATCAACCTCAGATGTTGTTCCAATATTTTCACCTTCAACCCAAATGTTTACATAAGGAATTGGCGTGTCGTTTTGGTCAACAACAATGCCTTTTACTTGCGCAGTAAGCGAACATGTGATTAAAAATAATAGTGTAATTGTGAGTTTCATTTTGTTTTTATGGTTTGCCGTTTAGCCCTGATGCAAGGGAAAAGCCTCGCTTTTTTAGCGAGCTTTGGAAAGGTAGCAGGAATATGGATTGCTAAAATGCCCAAGCCTTTCGCTCAAAATTTTCAATTTTATTTGTTTTTAATACCTAACAGGTTAAAAAAAACCCTATTAGGATAATAGTTGATCTGCAATTTTTCTATCGTTAGAAAGTCTTGGTAATTTATTTTGTCCGCCCAGTTTTCCTATGGATTTCATATATTCTTGGAATCCGTTTTTGGAAACTCTTGTTATTACTAGTGTTTGCAATACTTTTCCAACTATTAAATCGTCATAATAGGCGTTTTGTTTGCGCATGGCAGTGTCAATTTGTAACGCAAATTGTTCGAGATTATTGGGTTGGTTTTCAAACTCTATAAACCATTCGTGGTAAGGCAATCCTGATTGTGGCGCAATTTGTGGCGCAACGGTAAATTCGTTTACTCGAACATCTGTATTTTGCATTGCTTCTTGCAAAGCGTGTTCTACTTCTTTGCCAATAACGTGTTCGCCAAAAGCAGAAATGTAATGTTTGATACGTCCAGAAACAATAACACGATAGGGTTTTAGGCTTGTAAATTGAACGGTATCGCCAATGTTGTATGCCCAAAGTCCGGCATTGGTGGAAATTATTAAAACGTAATTTACATTTAGCTCGACTTCACCAATAGTATATCGTTTTGGATTGTCTAAGAAAAACTCATCAGATTTTACAAATTCGTAGAAAATTCCAGAATTTAAAAGCAACAACATTCCTTTTTCTTTTTGTGAATCTTGGTAAGCAAAAAATCCTTCGGAAGCTGGAAAAAGTTCTATTGAAGCTACTTTTCGACCTATAAGATTTTCGAACTTGGCACGATAGGGTTCATAATTTACGCCACCATAAATAAACAAATTGAAGTTTTTAAATATTTCGCCTACAGGTTTTGCTCCTTTTTGTTGTAGCTTTTCAAAATACATTTGCACCCAAGACGGAATTCCCGAAATTACCGCCATATCTTGGTTGATGGTTTCTTCGACTATGGCATCTACTTTGGTTTCCCAATCGTCAATGCAATTGGTTTGCCAAGATGGCATTCGGTTTTTTTGTAAATATTTAGGAACAAAATGCGCTACAATTCCGGATAATCGTCCTAGTTTGATTCCGTTTTTTTCCTCTAGAATTGGACTTCCTTGCAAGAAAATCATTTTGCCGTCTACAAAGTCGGCTTTTCCTGTTTCATGAATGTAATTTAAAATTGCGTTTCTAGCTGCTTCAATGTGAAAAGGCATGGATTCTTTGGTAAGCGGAATGTATTTTGCGCCAGAAGTAGTTCCAGAAGTTTTGGCAAAATAAAGTGGTTTTCCTTTCCAGAGAATATTCTCTTCGCCTTTAACAACTTTATCAACATAGGGTTTTAGTTCTTCATAATCGCGAATTGGAACTTGGATGGCAAAATCTAAGAAAGATTTTATTTCTGAAAAATTATGGTCTTTTCCAAACTGGGTGTTTTGCGCTTGCCGGATTAAATCCTCAAGAACTTTTTGCTGAGTTTCAATAGGATTGTTTATCCATTTTTGGGTTTTGTTATGGATATACTTGGCAAATACTTTGGCTGCTATAGATTTTATTGACATAATTTAAGACACATTTTTGCCACAAAGACAGTAAGTCGCAAAGGTTTTATTTGGTTTTTTTTAATTGTTTTACTTTTTTTTCTTCATTGTCAACTTCTTTTCTCAAATTCATTTCGGCTTCTGTTGCTGTTAGTTGCAAATCGGGCAATGTATCTACAGAAATGGCTAAAATAGAATCTTTATTGACTTTGGCATATTCTAAGTTTCCGTTTAAAACCTTTTTTATAGACTCTAGATAGGCTTCGTTTTTCTTGATTGCAAATTCTAGTGAATCCGATTTTAGCGCCAGTTCAGTAGCGTCTTTCTTAAGTTTTGTTGATGTGTAACCCGGAATGTATTCGCGCAAAGGTGTAAATGCAATAAAAAAAGTGGTAACCGTGATAATCAAAATTGCACCTACTGTGGCAACCACAAAGACATTCATCAAGGTCAACTTTAAAGAAAATATTTCTTCAAATGTGTCTTCGTTAAGGATTACCAAACGATTTTTGGTAAAGAGTCTTTTCTTTAATAATTGTTTTTTGAGGCGTTTTTCAGACATAAGTATGATTATTATACAAATATAGAAATTAGTTGTAAATGAAAGTCTGGTTTTTAACGTTCTTTAACGCTAAATATTTGCGGAGCTAATTAATTATTTTCTACATTTGCATATATTATTTAATATTTAAAAGTATGAATTATTTAACTATATTTCTTGGGACAATTGAAATGCCTCAAATGTTATTAATTTTGGCCGTTGTTTTACTACTTTTTGGAGGTAAAAAAATTCCAGAATTAATGAAAGGATTGGGATCTGGAGTAAAGGAATTTAAAAATGCTGCCAAAGATGATCAACCTGCAAATTCTAAAAAAGAAGAAACTACTAACTAATTTTCTTATAAATTGATATTATGAACTATCTAACAATTTTTCTAGGTGAATTTGGTTTACCTCAAGGTTTATTAATTTTAGTTGTGGTTTTACTACTTTTTGGAGGTAAAAAAATTCCTGAATTGATGAAAGGATTGGGATCGGGCGTGAAAGAATTTAAAAACGCTGCCAAAGACGATCAACCTGCGAATTCTAAAAAAGAAGAAGAAGAAACTAAAGAATAACTATTTTAGAAATTCTAAAAAAAAAATTCCAAATTCCAATTTTGTTGGAGTTTGGAATTTTTTATGTTTTATAAAACCATCGTCAATTGAATTCTTTTTCGTTCTTCATCAACCTCAACAACTTTAACTTGAACGTGTTGGTGGAGTTTTACAACTTCGTTTACATCCGACACAAATCCTTCTTTAAGTTGCGAAATGTGAACCAAACCGCTTTCTTTAATTCCGATATCAACAAAGCAACCAAATGCCGTAATGTTGTTGACAATTCCAGGTAAAACCATTCCGGTTCGCACATTTTTTATAGTTGTTACTGTTGGATCAAATTCGAAAACTTTTGCCGCTTTTCTTGGATCTAATCCTGGTTTTTCTAACTCTTTTACGATGTCTTTTAGGCTTAAAATTCCGATTTCTTTGGTAACATAATCTTCTAATTTTATTTTAGAAATCTTCTCTTTATTGGCAATTAAATCGTTGGTTTTTAAACCTAAATCTTTTGCCATTTTTTCAACAATTCCGTACGCTTCTGGATGCACTGCCGAATTATCTAAAGCATTTTTTCCGTCTTTAATTCTAATAAAAGCTGCTGCTTGTTGGTAAGCTTTTTCGCCCAAACGTGGTACTTTCTTAAGTTGTTTTCTTTCTACAAATGCACCATTTTCTTGTCGGAAAGCAACAATGTTTTCGGCCATTTTTTCGCCAATTCCAGACACATAACTCAACAACGATTTACTTGCTGTATTTATATTAATTCCGACCGAATTCACACATCGAACTACAACCGAATCCAATTCTTCCTTCAATTTTGTTTGATCCACATCGTGCTGGTATTGTCCAACTCCAATGGATTTTGCATCAATTTTTACCAATTCTGCTAATGGATCTGAAAGTCGTCTTCCAATAGAAACCGAACCACGAACGGTAACATCGTAATTTGGAAATTCATCACGAGCAATTTTTGATGCCGAATAAACCGAAGCGCCAGCTTCTGAAACTACAAATACTTGAAGCGGTTTGTCAAATGCAATTTTCTTAATGAAGAATTCGGTTTCTCTACTTGCAGTTCCGTTTCCAATAGAAATGGCTTCAATGTTATAGGCATTTACCATGGAACGAATTTTTTTCATCGCCATCGCAGTTTCATTTTGTGGTTGGTGCGGATAAATGGTTTCGTTGTACAATAAATCGCCTTTTTCATCAAGACAAACTATTTTGCAACCGCTACGAAAACCTGGATCGATTGCCAAAATTCTTTTTTCCCCTAATGGTGGCGCAAGTAATAATTGACCCAAATTATTTGCAAAAACATCAATGGCTGTTTTATCGGCTTTGGCTTTGGCTTCTTGCAAGGTTTCGTTAGAAATTGCTGGTTCTAACAAGCGTTTGTAACTGTCTTTTATGGCCAATTCAAGATGCGGTTTAGCTTCGGAACGACTGTTTTTAATAACATTTTCTTCTATAAAATCTAATGCTTCTTCCTTTTCTATTTCAACATTCAATTTTACAAAACCTTCACTTTCGGCACGCAACATGGCCAATAATCTGTGCGATGGCGCTTTAGATAATGGTTCAGACCAATCGAAATATTGAGAGAATTTTTGGGCGTTTTCGTCGTCTTTTTTAGCTTTTGAAACTTTAGTGGTTACAACTGCTTTTCGTTGAAAAATACGACGAAGATTTTTTCTAATATAGATATTTTCGTTAATCCATTCGGCAATAATATCTCTTGCGCCTTGCAAAGCATCGTCTTCATTAGCAACATTATTATTGAGATATTTAGAGGAAATAAAATCGATATCTTCTGTTCCTTGCAACATGATAATTTTTGCCAAAGGTTCCAATCCGTTTTCACGAGCAACGTCGGCTTTAGTCTTTTTCTTCTTTTTATAAGGCAAGTACAAATCTTCAATTTCTTGTAAATCGAAGCTTTTTTCAATTTTTAATTTCAATTCAGACGATAATTGTCCTTGTTCGTCAATCGTTTTTAGAATGCTTTCTTTACGTTTTATAATTTCGTCATATTGCTTAGAAAGTTTGGCAATTTGCTCAATAATAACCTCATCAAGATTGCCTGTTTGGTCTTTTCTATAACGAGAAATAAACGGAATGGTGCAATCTTCTGAAAGCAATTTTAAAGTTGCTTCAATGTTTTTGGGTGTTGTATTGGCTTGGGTTTGTATAAATTGTATTTGGTTCATTGTGTAGTGAAATTTATTAATAAAGCGATATTTTAAGAGAGTCGCGCTTTATTTGTTTCTTTGGTATTTAATTTCAAAATAGTGGACATGTTTATTTTAACAAAATTCTGATGATTTTTATTTTATTTGTATAACAATTTAATTCCTATCAATGCCTAAAATTATTCTTTACGCTTTTATCGTTATCAACTCCGTCACATTTATAATTTTTGGATATGACAAATGGCTGGCACAAAATAAAAAATGGAGAATTTCTGAAAAAAAATTATTGCTTTTCTCATTATTGGGCGGAAGTATTGGCGGTATTTTTGGTATTCTAGTTTACAGGCATAAGGTTTCTAAAAAATCTTTTTTATGGAAGTTTATCATTATTATTGTACTCCAATTGTTTCTTTTATATTGCTTAAACTTACCATATATTAAAAAAATTATAGGATAATTTAAAAATTTAAAACTAGCTACACGCAATTTTATCTACACGATTTGCATGTCTTCCGCCTTCAAAATCGGTAGTTATAAAAGTATCAACTATTTCTATTGCTTGTTGAATTGATGTAAAACGCGCCGGAATACTTACAACATTTGCATTATTATGTTGGCGCGCAAGCGCCGAAATTTCTTTGGTCCAACAAAGTGCTGCACGAATTCCTTGGTGTTTATTGGCTGTCATAGCAATTCCGTTTCCGCTTCCGCAAATTACAATTCCTAATTCTGCATTTCCAGAAGTTACATCGGTTGCAACTGGATGACCAAAATCGGGATAATCAACACTATCAAAAGTATCGGTTCCGTGGTTTAAAATTTCGTGTCCTTTTGAAACTAAATAAGCAACAATTGCTTTTTTATAATCTGGACCTGCGTGATCGTTTCCGATAGATATTTTCATATTTTTTAGTGTTGTTTAGTGGTTACAAATTTAAGTAAACATTCTATTTTATGTTATATATTTTAAACTATTTTAACTCCTTGATTTCCAAATTATAGCAAAATACCTCAATTTCATTATTTATATAACTATCTAAATATTAGTAGGAAATATGTAATCTAAATGTTAATTTTTTGTATTGTTAATAGCGTTTTGTAATGTGTTGAAAATCAGTTAACCTTAAGTTAACATTGCTTGTTAACAACTTTATATAGTTTTTTAGAAGTTTTTCTTGGTTGTATGTAAATTAATTGTAATCAAAAATTGACATTAGAAATCCTAATTTAGTTTGATGAATTTTTAGAAAAGTTATCACTATAAATTTTTAGTTTTTCAACAGAAATCAACAATCAAAGTTATCTACAAAAAGTATGTTTTTTTACTTGTTAACAACTGTTAATTAAATTTAAAAACAGTTTAAAAATGAACGTATTACTTTATTAAAACTATGTTAATAAATCAGTATAAAAAAAGATAACTATAAAATCTACTATTTAAAATTAAACTTATTGTACCAATTAACACGCTATAATAACCACCAAGAAATTAATTAAATTTAAAATCTTTTTTTTGTTTTATTTAATATATGTTGACAACTTTTAAATTTTTTAGAGAAAAGAAAATTGAAAATAGAGATTAGACTATACAATATCTAGATTAGTATTTAAGTCGTTTAAAATTTCTTTTACAACTTCTATATCATTAGGATGAATTTTAAGATGAATTCCGCCGTAAGCAAAACTCGCTAATGGATCAATAGCAATCAAATTTTCATTTTGAAAAAAATACTCAATTTCTCTGTTGTCTAAAACAGATTTTAAAACTGTAATTTCATAGGCAAAATTGAAAGTAGCAACGGTTATAAATTCGTTCATTTTAATTTTTTTATAAAGGTACAAAAGTTATTTTTTCAATAAATCTATTCTCTATTCTCTATTTTCTATTTTCTTATTTGTAATTTTAAACTTTATTATAAAAGATTATGAGTAAAATGCCAAAAAAATTTGGAAGTAAACCGAAAACTTATTCGGAAAAAATATTAAAAATACTATCACAAAATGCTAATAAACCATTCAATTACAAGCAAATATGTGCTGTTCTTGAATTGTCTGATACCAAAAGCAGAAACGAAATCATCAAAGATTTAAAAATTCTTGCTGCTCAAAAAGTAATTATTGAAAACGAACCTGGAAGCTATTTAGTAAAAGCCATTTCTCAAGATTATTATGAAGGAAGAATAGATATGACTTCAAGAAAAACGGCTTATTTTATTTGCGACGAATTTGAAGATGATGTTTTTATTCCAACAAATAACTTGAATCACGCTTTAGATAAAGACAAAGTTAAGGTTTATGTTTACAACCGTCGTCGTGGTAAAAAACCTGAAGGTGAAGTAATTGAAGTTCTTGAAAGAAAGAAAACAGAATTCGTTGGAGTTATTGACATTCAAAAGAATTTTGCTTTTGTAACTACTGCTAATGCTAAAATGTACACCGATATTTTTATTCCAAAAGATAAATATAACGGAGCAGAACAAGGCGATGTGGTTGTAGTTCGAATTGAAGATTGGCCAAAGAAAGCCGATTCACCATTTGGTTCAGTAATTAATGTTTTAGGAAAACCTGGAGAACACGATACTGAAATTCATGCGATTTTAGCCGAATATGGTTTGCCGTATGATTTTCCAGTTGAAGTTGAAGTTTTTGCACAAAAAATAGACACAGCGATTCATCCGGAAGAAATTGCGAAACGTCGTGACATGCGCGATACGTTGACTTACACGATTGATCCAAAAGATGCCAAAGATTTTGATGATGCGTTGTCTTTCAAAAAATTAGAAAATGGAAATTTCGAAATTGGAATTCACATTGCCGATGTTTCACATTATTTGCAAGAAGGAACAATTCTAGATGATGAAGCTTACAATCGTGGAACTTCAGTTTATTTAGTGGATAGAGTTGTACCGATGTTGCCAGAAGTTTTATCAAATTTTGCTTGTTCGCTGCGTCCTAATGAAGAAAAATATACTTTTTCGGCTATTTTTGAAATCGATCAGAAAGCAACTGTAATCAATCAATGGTTTGGAAGAACGGTTATTAATTCGGATCAACGATTTTCGTATGAAGAAGCGCAAGTTATTATTGAAACAAAAGCTGCTACAATTCCAGCAGAAATTTCGTTAACTGGAAAAGAATATAATGCATCTGATGAAGTTACAGAAGCGACATTAAAATTGGACGAATTAGCTAAAATTCTTCGTAGAAATAGAATGAATAACGGTGCTATTTCATTTGATAAAGTTGAAGTAAAATTCAACTTAACAGAAAATGGAGAACCAGAAGGTGTTTATTTTAAAGTTTCAAAAGATGCCAATCATTTGATAGAAGAATTCATGCTTTTAGCCAACAGAAAAGTTGCTGAATATATTGGAAAACAAAAGAAAACATTCGTTTATAGAATTCACGACGAACCTAACGAAGACAAGCTTTTTGCCATGCAAGCGTTGATTTCTAAATTTGGTTACAAAATTGATTTACGCGATAAAAAAGATATTTCTAAATCGTTAAACCAATTAATGGCAGACGTTAACGGAAAGAAAGAGCAGAATTTAATTGATACTTTGGCAATCCGAACGATGAGTAAAGCCAAATATTCTACCGAAAATATTAGTCACTACGGATTATCATTTGATTATTACAGCCATTTTACATCGCCAATTAGACGTTATCCCGACGTTATGGTGCATCGATTACTTCAATATTATTTGGATGGCGGAAAATCAGTTTCTGCAGAAGTGTATGAAGAAAAATGCGAACATTCTAGTAATATGGAAAGTCTTGCGACAAATGCTGAGCGTGATTCTATTAAATACATGCAAATTAAATACATGCAAGATCACAAAGACGAAGAGTTTTTGGGTGTAATTTCTGGAGTTACCGAATGGGGAATTTATGTAGAAATTGTATCGAATAAATGCGAAGGAATGTGTAGAATTCGTGAAATAAAAGACGATTATTACACGTTTGATGAAAAACAATATGCACTTGTTGGTGAAATTTCTAAGAGTATTTTACAATTAGGAGACGAAGTTTACGTTAAAGTAAAGAACGCCGATTTGGTTAAAAAACAATTGGATTTTACATTTTTAAGAAAAAACGAGTAGTTATTAACACTGATTGTCATCCCGAGCGCAGTCGAGTGAACTTTTAAAATTTAATCATCATGAAAAAAATAATTTTCAGTCTATTAGTATTCAGTCAAATAGCATTTTCACAAACAGAAAAAAGCGTTGGAGATTTCAATAAAGTAACCTCGTTTGATCAAATTGATGTTATTTTGATTCCTTCTTCAGAAAACAAAGTAATTCTTAATGGCTCAGGTTCGAATGAAGTTGAATTGGTTAATAAAAACGGCGAATTAAAAATTAGAATGTCATTATCAAAAATACTTTCCGGTGACAATATTTCAGCAACCGTTTATTACAAAAAAATTGATGCTGTCGAAGCTAATGAAGGTTCAAGAATTGCTTGTGAAAGTACCATAAAAGCTACGTCATTTGATATAAAAGCCAAAGAAGGAGCGCAAATAAAATTAAAACTTGATGTTGCTAAATTAACAGCAAGAGTAGCAAATGGTTCTACAATTCATTTGGATGGAAAGGCTACAAATCAAGACGTTTTAGTAAATTCTGGTGGAGTTTATGAAGCCGAAAAACTTACTACAAATCAAACAGTTATTACTTCAAATGCTGGCGGTGAAGCCGATGTTTATGCAACCGATTTAGTAGATGCTAAAGTTCGTGCTGGCGGCGATATTACCATTTATGGAAAACCAAAACAAATCAATCAAAAGATAGTTGCAGGCGGAAGTATTGAAGAAGCGAAGTAGATTTATTTTAGATTCTAAATTTTAAATTCTAAATTGCATAAAATTTCGATTTAAAATATCTCTATGCTCAACGACATTATATCTGCAATTCCATTAGGTTTTTTTCTTAGTTTTATGATTGGTCCAGTATTCTTTGTATTATTGGAAACCAGTGTTGTAAAAGGATTTAGAGCTGCTATAATCTTTGATTTAGGAGTTGTTCTAGCCGATATTATTTTTATTTTAATAGCTTATTTTAGTAGTTATCGATTAATTGAAAGTATTAAAGATGATCCAGCTTTGTTTATTTTTGGTGGATTAGTGATGCTTACTTACGGAATAATTTCTTTTGTAAAAAACAACAAAGATTCTAAAAAAGGTATCGATGAAGAAGATCCAACAGAATTAGCCAAAAACAATTATTTATCATTATTCATTAAAGGTTTTTTCTTAAACTTTATCAATATTGGCGTACTCGGATTTTGGTTAGCAATTTTAATAACAATTGGTCCGCAATTAGAATTAAAAGCATCAAGAATGATTACCTTTTTTGCTACTTTAATCATTACTTATTTTATTACAGATATTTTTAAAATACTATTAGCAAAGCAATTACGAAATAAATTAAATCCCAAAAACATACTACGTATTAAAAAATTCATTAGTATTGTTTTAATAATTTCGGGAATTTTTATTCTTTCACAAGGTTTGTTACCCAAAGACAAACAAATAGTTATTAAAGCAGCTCAAGATTACGAAAACAAAAGATAACTTCTTATGCAGAAAAAAATAAGTTTACTTCTTTTATTTTTTTCACTTTCATTTTATGGACAAAATGATACGATTTCGGTTGTGAGACATTCTGATAATGATTTAGTTATTCCAAAAAACACTAAAGTTGTTTTTAGAGGAATTAAAAATGAAATAGTAATAGATGTTCCTAATTGTAAGTCTTTCAATGCTACAGGTATTGGTTTATCTTTAATTTCTAAAAATCTTTATAATTTAAATCCCGGTGCTGGTTCAGAATTAATAATCACTATTGATATTGTATTAAAGAATAATAAAAAGAAAACAGAAAAACATGTTTTTGAAATTAGAGGAATTAAAAGACCAATTACTTGTTTTAATTACATAAGAGGAGATTCAATAATTAGAGCTCAAAAAAGTCAGTTTAAAAATGCAAAAATTAGAGTTATATCAGCCGATAAAAATTTTAATTTAATATTTAACATAACTCAGTTTGTTCTTAAAATTCCTGGCAGAAATTCCATTGTAATAAATGGAGATAAGATAGACGATGAAACTTTCGAAAAGATAAATAAGTATGCTTCTAAATATGATGAAATTGTGATTTCTGATATAAAAATTAAAACTTCTTTCGTTGGATGTATTCTTATTAATCCAATGGTTATTAAACTATATTAGTTTTGTAGATACAAAAAAAAGAGACACATTTCTGTATCTCTTTCTTGAGGCATCGTCCGGATTCGAACCGGAGTAGGAGCTTTTGCAGAGCCCAGCCTAGCCGCTCGGCCACGACGCCAATTTATTAATTGGAATGCAAATATATAAAAAAGTTTAAAGTTTGAAAGTTTAAAGTTCAAAAAGTTTTATTTTCCTCATTTCGTACTTCCAACCTTGTACTTCGTACCTAATTTCTATATTCTTCCATTTCAATTGTAACCGCTTCAACATCACCACCAATAGGAGGATTTAATTTAGAAACTGCCAATAGAATTCGTGATACAGACGGAATTTCTTTAAATATTCTTGTGATGATTCTGTTAGCAACATGTTCCAATAATTTAGAGCGAATGTCCATTTCTTCCTCAACAATTCTGTTTAAAAGCACATAATCAACCGTATCGTTCAACTCATCTGTCAAGGTAGATTTACGTAAATCGGTTTTAATTTCAAGATCAACTCTATAATCTGATCCAATTTTTGCTTCTTCTTCAAGGCATCCATGAAACGAAAAAGCTCTTATATTTTGTAATTTGATAGTTCCCAT
>NZ_JAYWFT010000176.1:0-7606 GCF_043778725.1 Flavobacterium sp.
GGGAATTCTTTTTTGGGAGTATTGTGCGATTTATTGACTGTATTATTGATTTAAATACTTCAACGAAACCCAATTATTTCTTTCAAATTTTTTAACATAAGTTAATCCTTTTTCTGTACATGATGCATCAATAAAAGGAATGTCTTCATTATAGAATCCGCTTACTAGTAAAATTCCACCTTTATTTAAACAATCTACATAAACTTGCATATCGTTAAGCAAGATGTTTCGGTTGATATTGGCAATAATTAAATCATAATTTTTACCATTTAATAAAGCGGCATCACCTTCATAAACTGAAATTTTAGTACAATTATTGCGCTCTGCATTTTCAATAGAATTTAAATAACACCAATTATCAATATCAATAGCATCAATCGGTTGAGCACCTTTCATTTCTGCTAAAACTGCTAAAATTGCTGTTCCGCAACCCATGTCTAAAGTTTTTAAACCTTCAACATTAGTTTCTAATAAATGTTGAATCATCATGTGTGTTGTTTCATGGTGACCTGTTCCAAAACTCATTTTTGGCTCAATTATAATATCAAATTCTGCATCGGTTTTTGGATGAAAAGGCGCACGAACATGGCATTTACCATCAACGTCAATGGGTTCAAAATTCTTTTCCCACTCTTCGTTCCAGTTCACTTGATCAATCTCTTCTACTTTGTAGGAAATTGTAAATTCTGGTGATGTTAAAATATAAATATCTTCTAAAACATCTTCTGTACAAAGGTCTTTTTGAATATAAGCTACAATTCCTAAATCGGTTTCAATAAAACTTTCAAATGGTTTTTCACCAAGCTCGGCAATAAGTATTTCTGAACCTAGTTCTTTTGGTTCTACTATAAAATGGTATCCTAAATATATATTTGACATCTATTTTTTTTTACAAAGGTAAGAATCAATTCAAAAAAAAACCTAGCTCGATGGCTAGGTTTTAATTTTATTTTTTTCCTGGTTGACAAATTTCGACTATTCTATGAAAAACATCATGAAGATTTTGAAATGCTCTCATGATTTCTGCATCTGGAGCTTTTTTTGTTACAAGGTCACTAACCACTTTTGTTTGTCTTTTTAATATAGCAAGATTTTCTTCAACCAATGCATTTCTTAAATCCTTTGGCATTGTTTCTACATCTAATAATTCTGCTTTGGCTACTAAATCTTCTGATGAATTTTTAATAGGACCAAAATTTCCATCTTCTGCTGGGTGAAAAGTCTTAGATAACAACTCATGATAATCATGCATTTGTTTCCATTTATCTGTAATTGATTGAGCAGAAATAGTATTTATTGCAAAAAATAATGCAATTGCGAAAAGTGATTTTATAAGTTTCATTTGTTTAATGATTTAAATGTTATGCAATAATACTAATTTTTTTTTAATTGAAAAGTTAAACCAATTAAAATTCAACATACAATTCATCCTTAAATTTCAACAATTGAGTAAATATAAATTTTATAAGTTTTTTACTTGATGCAACTTTGCTTCATCAAAACAGATAATTATGAAGACAACTATTACATTTTTTATTTTATTACTTTCAACTTTAGGATTTTCTCAAACCAAAATTTCGGGTAAAGTTGTTGATCAAAAAAACAATCCTATTATTGGTGCCAATGTTTTTATTGAAGGTTCTTACGACGGAATAAGTTCCGATGAAAAAGGTGATTTTTCTTTTACAACATCAGAAAAAGGAAATAAAACTTTAGTAATTACATTTCTTTCTTATGAACCTGTAAAAATTCCAATTTCTATAGAAAACTATCAACCTAAGACTTTTAAACTAAAAGAAAGTGTAAATACGTTGGATGCAGTTGTCATCAATGCCGGAACTTTTGAAGCTGGTGATAAGGCTAAAGTAACCGTTTTAAAACCATTGGACATTGTTACAACAGCTGGCTCAAATGCTGATATTGTTGCGGCTTTGCAAACTTTACCGGGAACACAAACTGTAGGTGAAAGCGGACGATTGTTTGTGCGTGGTGGCGAAAGTGACGAAGCCCAAACCTATGTTGACGGCATTCGAGTAGCGCAACCTTATGGCGCATCAACTCAAAATTTACCAACTCGAGGAAAATTTTCACCTTTTCTTTTTAGCGGAATTTCATTTTCTACTGGTGGTTATTCTGCCGAATATGGTGAAGCGCTATCGAGTGTACTTTTATTAAATACGACCGATGTTGCTACTCAAGAAAAAACCGATATTTCATTCATGACTGTTGGCTTGGGACTTGCAAATACACAAAAATGGAAAAAAAGTTCGTTGAGTGTCAACACAGCGTATATTGATTTGGCGCCTTATCAAGTTGCAATTCCGCAAAATGTTGATTGGAATAGAGCATTTCAATCACTTTCTGGCGAATTGGTTTATAGATATGAACTAGAACGCGGTTTATTTAAATTATACACTGCTTTCGATGCTTCAAGATTTGATTTAAATCAAGAAAACATTAACTCGATTGCTAAAACTCGTGTTGACTTAAAGAATAATAATTTATATCTAAATGCTTCGTACAAAGGAAATTTTGGAAGCAATTGGCAATTATCAACCGGTGTAAGTTATGGAATTGGTGATACCAAAATAGGTTTGAATACAGATAAAATAAACAATATCGAACATGCATCACATTTAAAATTAAAGCTTAAAAAATCAATTTCTGATAGAATAAAATTGTCCTTTGGAGGTGATTATTTTATAACTAAATTTGATGAAGATTATTCTTTTACAAACAATAAATCGGGTTATAATGCCAATATTGCTGCAGCATTTACAGAAGCCGATATTTTTTTCTCTAAAAAACTGGCGCTTAAAGCTGGTATAAGAGCTTTCAATAATAATTTATTGCATCAATCTTCTGTTTCTCCTAGAGTTTCTCTAGCTTATAAAGTAAGTAAATTTGGTCAGATTTCATTTGCTTATGGTGAATTTGAGCAAGCTCCAAAGCAAGATTATTTGAAATTCAATTCTAATTTTATCAATGAAAAAGCATCACATTACATCTTAAATTACCAATTTAATAAAGACAAACGTACTTTTAGAAGTGAAATTTACTATAAAGATTACAGCAATTTAGTAAAATATGACACTCAAGAAGTGCAATACAATTCTAATTTTAACAATAACGGATTTGGTTTTGCAAAAGGATTGGATATTTTTTGGAGAGACGGAAAGTCAATTAAGAATTTAGAATATTGGATTTCCTATTCTTACATCGATTCTAAACGTGATTATAAAAATTACGAAACCCAAGTTACACCAAGTTTTGTGGCCAAAAATAATCTGTCTATTGTAACTAAATATTGGATCGATGACTGGAAATCTAGTGTTGGTTTATCGTATAGTTTCAATTCGGGACGACCATTTGATAATCCTAATGAGCTACTATTTATGAGCGGAAAGACTAAGAATTATAACAATGTAAGTATGAGTTGGGCCTATTTATTGAGCCAGCAAAAAATACTTTATATTTCAATAAGTAATGTACTTGGAACTCAAAATGTGTTTGGTTACGAATATGCAAATTCACCAGATGCTTCAGGAAATTTTCAGAGAAAAGCCATTACACCAACTGCCGATAGATTTTTCTTTGTAGGTTTCTTTTGGACCATTAGCGATAACAAAAAAGACAACCAGTTAAATAATTTGAATTAAAAATTATCAAAATAACGGTTCATCCTAATAAAATGACATTTCGGTAAGTATAAATTTTATAGGACATTAAATCATAATATTTTTACATCAGAATTAAAATAATAACAATTTCATTAACAATTAAAAAATAGAAATCATGGTTAAAATTATCACAGCATTTACATTATTCGTTTGTAGTTTAGTAACAGCTCAAACCCAGTATGAACAAGGAATGGGAAAAGCATTAGGTTTATGGAAAGAAGGTAAAAATGCAGATGCAACTGCCTTGTTTGAAAGAATTGCCTCAGCAGAAAAAGACAACTATTTGCCAAATTATTACATTGCATTAATCAATACAACAGAAGCTTTTAATCCTGCAAATAAAGATAAAATGTCTTTATTGTTAGCCAAGGCAAATGAAGCATTGGATACAGAATTAGCAAAATCTCCTAAAAATGTTGAACTTCTAGTTGTGCAAGCAATGGCAAAAACAGCTTTATTAGCTTCAGATCCGATGACTTATGGAATGACACTTTCTCCTAAAATTTCAGAAATCTATATGTTAGCCAGTATGTTAGCTCCTGAAAATCCAAGAGTTGTATTTTGTAAAGCACAATTTGACATTGGAGGAGCAAAATGGACAGGTGCCGATGTAAAACAATTATGTACTCAAGTAGAAAAATCAATCGATCTTTTTGCTAAATTTAAACCAGAAAATCAGTTCTCACCATCTTGGGGTTTAGATAGAGCTCAAGAAACATTGAAAAACTGCGGCAAATAGAATTTTTTCAAGATTAAAAAAAAATAAAGTTATGAAATTCACATTCAAAGATTTAACTAGGTCAACAGGAATTGGACTTATCATTTTTGTAATTATCCTTCTAGTTAATCTTGCCTATGGTGAAAAAATAGCTTTCAATAATAGACTTGGGTATCTTTTTTTATACACACTTCTATATTCTGTTTGTCTTGGTATTGCTAACCAGTATGTTTTTTATGTATTGGATAAAATATTTGCTAAAGATAGATTTTCATTAAAGAGAATTGTAATTGGTTTTTTCTCTTCATTTTTTGTATCACTTTTTGTAATTTTCTTATTGAGAGTTTTTGAAGATATACTCATTGAAGGAAAAAGCTTTGAGCAATATTGGGCGAAAGAAAACATTGCCAATTATATTTTTGCTATTGCAATGACCTTTATAGTGGTTTTATCATTTTATACGTTCTACATTTATAAAGCATATCAAGAAAACAAAGTAAAAGAGCAAAAGATAATTGCAGGAACTGCCAACGCCAAGTTTGAAAGTTTAAAAAATCAAATTGACCCTCATTTTCTTTTTAATAGTTTGAATGTTTTAAGTTCATTAATAGAAGAAAATCCAGATAATGCTCAAAAATTTACAACGTCATTATCTAAAATCTATCGTTATGTTTTAGAGCAAAAAGACAAAGAATTGGTTTCGGTTTCAGAGGAATTAGCATTTGCAAAAACCTACATGAATTTACTAAAAATGCGATTTGAAAATAGTATTTCATTTGAATTACCAACTAATTTTGAAAATCAAGATGCCAAAGTAGTTCCGTTATCACTTCAATTGTTGTTAGAGAATTGTATAAAACACAACATTGTTAGTGAGCAAAAACCGTTGCACATTCAAATTTTTGAAAAAGAAAATTATCTTGTAGTTCATAATCATTTGCAAAAGAAAGAAGTATTGCAAGATAGACGAGGAGTTGGGCTTCAAAATATAATAAGTCGCTATGCAATACTAACTAAAAGAAAAGTTTTAATTGACGATGCAAATGGCATTTTTGCAGTGCATTTACCAATATTAACAAAGCAAGTAACAGTTATGGAATCATCCGTTGAATATACAGAAAACACAGCTTATTTTAGAGCTAAAAAACGTGTAGAAGAATTAAAAGGATTTTATGGAAATCTTATTTCTTATTGTTGTGTAATTCCAGTTTTAATAGTTGTCAATCTTAAATTTTCTCCACAATTTCATTGGTTTTGGTTTTCTGCCGCTGGTTGGGGTTTTGGTGTAATTATGCACGCATTAAAAGTTTTTGGATATGGTGCCAATTGGGAAGAAAGAAAAATTCAACAAATTTTAAATAAAGACAGAAATAGCACTAAATGGAAGTAATAATGGAAAATAATTATAAAGAAGAAGATCGCTATTATCAAGCTAAAAAGAGAGTAGAAGAAATTAAAGGTTTTTATGGAAATTTAATTGCCTATATTATTTTCAATATTTTTTTCTTAGTATTAAATATAATGACCTCGCCAGGCGAGTTGTGGTTCTTTTGGCCTTTATTAGGTTGGGGAATTGGTGTATTGTTTCATGCTATGAAAGTCTTTAATTATTCGCCTTTTTTAGGGAAGAATTGGGAAGAAAAAAAGATAAACGAGTTAATGGAAAAAGAAAAAAAAGCTAATAATAACTGGAAATAAATAATAATATGAGACGAATAGAAAAACAAAGAATGTTTGAAAAATTTCAAAACGAAACTGGAGTTTCAACCGAAGAATATTACATAGCTTATAAAAGAGTTAAACGAATTAAAGGATTTTATACCCATTTAATTGTTTATGTACTTGTCAATTTGTTTTTAATTTTTGATCAACGTTTAGACCGCAATTCTATGGATCATTTTTTTCATTGGCATACTTATTCTACAGCTTTCTTCTGGGGATTAGGATTGTTAGCTCATGGTATATCTGTTTTTGGTAAAGATTTTTTCTTTGGAAATGATTGGGAGGAAAGAAAAATTAAAGAATATATGGCTACTGAAAAAGCAAAAGAACAAAACTGGAAATAGCTATGAGTCTAGAACTTTTATTTAAGATGTTGCTAATAATTCACATTATTGCAGGAAGCATTGGATTAATTGCTGGAACCATAAATATTACTAGAAAAAAAGGTGATAAATTGCACAAAAATATTGGACTTTTTTTTCTTTACGGAATGTTAGTTAATGGCTTTGCAGGTATTTTTATGTCCTTAATTCATAGTAACCTGTTTTTATTGATAATTGGAGTTTTTTCAATTTATATGGCAGCAACTGGTCAACGCTATCTTTCTTTAAAAAAAATAAATGAAGGCGAAAAAGTAAAAAGTATCGACTGGATATTAAGCTGTATGATGTTACTTTTTGGAATTGGATTTGTAGTTTACGGAGCAATTTTATTGTTTAATAGCAATAATTTCGGAATCGTTTTATTGGTTTTCGGATTTATAAGTTGCTCAATGGTTTTAAAAGATTTTAAAAATTACCAAGGTAAAAATACTATTAAAAACTTCTGGTTACTCGTTCACATTCAAAGAATGATTGGATCTTATATTGCAGCAGCCACAGCTTTTTTAGTTGTCAACAATACTTTATTACCCGGAGTTGTTGCGTGGCTGTTGCCAACAGTAATCTTGACGCCACTAATTTTTAAATGGTCAAATAAATATAAAATTGTTTCAAAATAAAAATATGAACATCATCATCATCGAAGACGAAAAGCCAGCAGCGAGACTTTTACAACGAAAGGTAGAAAAGTTGGGATTGCAAGTAAATCAAATGTTACATTCGGTAGAAGAATCTATTCATTGGTTTACTAATAATTTACATCCCGATTTGATATTTCTTGACATTCAATTATCGGATGGATTATCGTTTGAGATTTTCGAAAATATTGACATAAAAAGTGCTGTAATCTTTACAACTGCTTATGATGAATATGCCTTGCGAGCTTTTAAATTGAACAGTATCGATTATCTTTTAAAACCAATAGACGAAGACGATTTAGCAATTGCTATTACTAAATTTAAAAATCAATTTCAAAAAAGTTTGGTTTCAAGTTTAGATTTTGATGCCATAAAAAGAATGTTAGTTAACCCAATCGATAGAGCATACAAAAAACGATTCACTATTAAAATGGGACAACAACTTAGAATGATAAATATTGAAGAAGT
>NZ_JAYWFT010000177.1:0-21221 GCF_043778725.1 Flavobacterium sp.
AGCCATAGCATTTGCATATTTTATGATATTTGACAATGACTCTTGTAAAATTCTATACAATTGTAATTCACTAGAAGTAGGAAGTGATGAATTATAATCAATTTCTGCGGTAACCATAAAGTTGTTAAAGGATTGCGCTCTTTCTACAAGTTGTTCAACGCTTGATTTTAATCCTATTTTATCAAACATAATTGGGTGTAGGTTTCTGCTAATGCTTCGAATATCGTTTATTATAGCATCTATTTTTTTATTTGTCATTTCAGATTTTTCTTCAATGGAGTTTTTTAAGTTCAATAATTCGTGACTTACACTATCATGAAGATCACTTGCAATTCTTTGTCGTTCTTCTTCTGTTTTTTCTAAAAGTTGTTTTGTGAATTGTAATGATTTTATTTTTTCGAGTTTTAGCTTTTTTTGTTTTTTTATAAATGATATTGTGATCACAGATAATAAAAACCCAATGAGTATTGTAATTAATAAAGCAATAGAAAAGTTGTTGTTTTGGATGGTTTTATTTTGTAATGCTATTTGATTTTCTTTTTTTTCTACTTTATATTTACCATCAAGTTCAATAACTTTTGTCATCATTTGATTGCTTGCTACACTGTCTCTTGCAAGAACTATTTCATCATTATATTGTAAAGCACTTTTATAGTCTTTTTTTTGTAATGCATTGTTTTTTAATACAGTATAAAAATTTATTACGGCTTGATAGTTTTCATTTTCTTTCAATCCAGGAATAGTTTTTAAAATTATTTCGGTATTTATATTTCCACCATTTTTCTTAATCTCATATTCGGCAAATGCAGTATCATATTCTCTTGTTGAACTAGGTGAATTTAAATTGGATACTATTGGTTTTATTTCATCTAAAATATTTTTAGCTTCATCAATTTTATCATTTTTTAATAAATTTCCTGCATAATAAGAGTAAATAGATATCTTGAGAACATCGTCTTTTATTTTACTTTTTTTAAACGATGTATAAGTAGAATCTACCAATGAATACATTTTAGAGTTTTGAGCATCCTCATACATTAGTATCTTATTAAATAGACTAATATAAACATTACTAGTGTCTTTTTCTTTTTTGAAAAGACCAATTGCTTTATCGTTATTTTCTATTGCTTTTTTAAAGTTATTTGTTGCAGAATAGATGAGTGAAAATGATGTATAAACATAGCCTATACCATTTGTATCATTAATTTGGGTATAATAATGCAATGCCTTAAAGTTGTTTTCTAGTGCCAAGTTTTGTTTTCCCATACTGTAGTAACAATAGGAAACATTGTAATATGCGTAAGCAATATCTTTACAGCTATTGAAATCTAAGGGTTCAAATTTGGTTATTTTTTTATAATAGGATAATGCTTTTTTAAAATCACCTTCGTCATCATAAAAACAACCAAAATACGAATCTATAAACGTTGTTTTAATAGCACTTACCTGACTTCTATAATTACTTGAAAAATAGTTTATTGTATTTGTAAATTTTTTATCATAAGATGAGAAATAAGATTTTTTTATACTTACTATTTTTAATGCTTTTCTTGCTCCTTCATAATCTTTTTCTTTTATTTTTTTGTTATAATAATCGTAAAAAGTAGGCATGAATTTTTTATTGTAGAAATTGTTTTTTTCATTTAACCAAGTGCACGTCTCATCAAATTTTTCTTTACTATTTTTTTTGTAAACAATAATTTTATTTTTTTCTTCACACGATGCTACCATCATAAGAAGTATACTTAGAACGATAATGAATTTTAAAAATCTTTTAATTGAACAATACATGATCTTTTATTTTTAACAAAAGTATCTATTTTGTTTCAACGATTTATAAATTAGAATAAATCAGGGGTTAACCCTTGCATGAATATTATTTTATAATCTTCAACTTTGCGATATTAAAAAATAATTCAAGTTTTTATGAAAACAACAACAAACAAAAAAAGGAAAACATTTCTTACTACGTTTATCTCTAGCATTGTAAAAATTAAAAAAATATTTATAAGTCAATTACTACGAATTTTAATTTTGGCTACATCAATAATGTATTCATTTTGATTAATGTAGAAAAAATGAATAGGATACTTTTTATTTCTTTAAAGTTTATGATGACATAATTATAATTTTCATCTTTTCCCATAGAAATAAAAACATCTTAAGAAATTGAGTTTTTTTGGTTCTATTTAATCAATAGGAATGCTTTATTATTTCTAAATTTTCTTATCTGTAAGTTTTAAAATGCAACAGATAATAGAATAATCTAAAATCTTTTTTATAAAAAACTAAACATATAAACAGGCATAGTTCGTTTTTTATGAATAAAAACTTTAAATTAGTAGTTTTCAATATCACACTGTATTATGTTGAAAAAATGCATTGAAAGAAGACAATAAATTGTTAATAAATTTAGTTTGTAACAATGGTGTTGCACGTTTGAATAAGTAAATTTGATATTGAGTTTACCCATTTATAAGTTCATTAAAAAAGAGCAAACTTATATTCATGAAAAGAAAATTTATATACAGCTACTTAGTATTGATTTTATCAGTTACATCTGTTTTTGGGTTTACTTTTACAGCTACACCAACTCCAGAAAGTTGCGCCGGAAACGGTACTATCACTTTTACAAATGCTAATCAAGATCCTAATGGAACGATACTATATGTCGTTTATAAATTGCCAGATACAACAACGCCTTATGCAACTGTAAGTTCTAATTTTATAAACGGATTGTCTTCAGGAACTTATAGAATAATTGCTAAAGAAACTGTGGGTGCAACATCTACTGAGCAACAATTAGATGTAGTTATCAACAATACAATTGTGGCGTTGTCTTATTCTGTTCAGAGTTTAAACTTGGCTTGTTCTAATACAAGTAATATTTCTGTTACAACATTGACAGGTGTTGCTGTTACTTACGAAATTTTTTCGGGACCAGTTTTGTTTCCCATTCAAAGTACAAATACTTTTAATAACCTACCAGTTGGTGTATATAAAATTAGAGTTTTTGATAATTGCGGAATAGGAGTAGTGCAAACATTTACAGTAAATCAAAACACAGCAGGAATTAATATAGGACAACCTACTTTCTCCAATACATCTCCGCCATCTTGCAATTTTACTATAGCAACCAATATAATAACACCGTCATCTGGCACAGTTTTAGGATATCCATTAGCAATTACTTACACAGTAAATCCTCCAGGTGGTGGAACTCCAATAGTTTCTAATACTAATTTATTATCAGGAAACCCAACAAGTCAAAGTTTAGTGGCAACGCTTCCAGATTATGTAAATCAAACCTATAATTATGATATTACAATTACCGATGCTTGTAACAGCACGTACACTCAAAATTTTATTGTAAATCAAAATATTACATTAACAAGTAATATTGTTGTTTTAGATTGTAATCAAAATTATTTTGAATTAGGAACCACCAATTTTACACCTCCATTTACTTTAAATTTTACCACCGTTCCTGCAGGATTTAATCCTACAGGTTTTAACGCTAATTATCCTGGACCGTATAATCAAAATGTGGTGCCTTTTGGTAGTGCAAACAACACAGTTCCTCTAGGACTATATTCTGTGACAATTACCGATAGTTGCGGAAGAACAACAACACGAACATTTTCTATAGTATTAAATCCGCCAATTCCAACAGCCGTAGGAACCAATAATGGTTGCTTGTTTAATTCGGGAACAATTGTGGTAACAATTCCATCTTTTACACTTGTAAGCGCAACGATACTTGTTGCTCCGGCAAGTTATCCTAATCCTTTACCATTTAATGTTTCTTCATCAATAGTAAATGGTATTTTAACATTAAATCCTGTTCCGCTAGGCGATTATACAATTCAAATAGCAGATAATTGCAATAGCGTGTTGGCACCAATTAATTGTACAGTGCCAATTTATGTAGATAAAGGTTTGTCTGTAGTGGTTAGACCTGGATGCGATTTACAAAAAACTTCTTTAGAGTTATCTAGCAATAACGGAAAATTAATAACGGTTGCTATTACCAACGCACCAGCTGGTTTTACACAAACCCTACCATTTGTAATATCAAATTATATTATTACCAACGGAAAATTATATCTAAACGATTTACCAGCAGGCAACTATACTTTTACAGCAACAGACGAGTGCAATTTTACCAATACAACAACTATCACTGCCGCTGGATATGCAATAACAACCAATACATTTTCTTTACAACCCAATTGTGGTTCGTTTAATATTCCTTTAAATTTTGTAAGTAATGGAACCGTTGGTCAATCATTTTGGCTACAAAAACAAATAAACGCTGCTGCAAATACTTGGGGTCATCCTGGAACAAGTATTCTTTATACAGATGGAACAGTTCCAACGGCTACTAATTCTTTAGCTTTAATTAATGGAACTACCAATTTTAATTTATCATACAATGGAACTTTTAGAATAGTTAGAAAATTTATTTCCTACAATGACGGAGTAAGCATTAACAACGGATTGGTTGCAGGAATCGATAAAGATTGTATAGAAATTTTAAGTCCTATAATGACGTTTAATGAAGCATTAGAAATTATAGATGCTTCAAGAATTCCTTGTACAGCCAACGGAAATCTTGATGTAGTTGTAGCTGCCAATGGCACAGTTCCTTTAAACTATACAATTACTACCAAAGATGGACTTCCATTTTTTATTAATAACGGAACATCTAATATTTTTTATAATTTGCCATCGGGTGTTTATACTTTTCAGGTAGAGGATGTGTGCGGTAATATTGTAAACAGAATTTTTGATGTTTCTACCTTAATGTCTTTGGTTACAATTACACAACCAATAACAATTTTACAATGTAAAGCTATAATTACAGGAAATGAAACATTTGATATAACACAGCAAAATGCCACTATTTTGGGATCACAATCTGCATCCAATTATACATTAACTTATTATACTTCACTTATTGATGCACAAAATGCAGTTAATCCAATTGTAAATTTGTCTAACTTTAACCCAATTAATAATCCGCAAGCAATTTATGCTAGATTGGTTTTTAATGCTTTGCCAAATTGTTATGAAGTGCGTACTTTTGATTTAATTGTAGGTCAAATTCCAACTTTAAATTTGCAACCAGAATACCTAAATTGTACCGTTATACCAATAGATATTGATGCTTCTGCAAATAATCTAGTAACTACAACTTATCTTTGGTCTAATGGAGCTACAACTCCATTGGTAACAATAAGCCAATTAGGAACAACAAATTTGACTGTGACGGCAACAAATTCGTATGGAAATCCAGTTCAAACTTGTACTACTACTAAAAATATTTCTGTAACCATTTCTGAACTTCCTCAAATTGATCATTTTGAAACTATAGATTGGACTGCCAATGAAAATACAATAACCGTTTTTACAACCAACAATGGTGATTTTGAATATTCGTTGGATAATACTATTTTTCAAAGTTCTAACAGTTTTACCAATTTACTCCCGGGTGTTTACATGGTATATGTGAGAGATAGAAAAGGCTGCGGAATAACTCAAAAACAAGTTTGGCTGCTTTATTATTTAAAATATTTTACTCCCAATGGAGATGGTTTTCATGAAAGATGGCGCATTGAAAATTCTCAATATGAAAATAATTTGAAAGTACTTATTTATGATAGATATGGAAAGTTTATGACTGCTTTGGATGCTCAAAATTTAGGATGGGATGGAACCTATAATGGAGAACTTATGTTTTCATCAGATTATTGGTTTGTAGTATATAGACAAGACGGAAGAGTACATAAAGGACATTTTACTTTGAAGCGGTAATATACAATCTTGTAAAAAAAGGATAAATAAAAAACAATGTAGTTGGTTAGTACCAATAAAACATATTGGTGATATTTTCTTCTCTTGACGCAACAACATTGTTTGTTATATAATAAATGATTTTTATTTAGTCAATTATAGGAAACATAATTTAGGCTAAATAACGTCGCA
The DNA here is from genome assembly GCF_043778725.1 of Flavobacterium sp. Lineage (GTDB taxonomy): Bacteria > Bacteroidota > Bacteroidia > Flavobacteriales > Flavobacteriaceae > Flavobacterium. The sequence continues at coordinate 5,989 of NZ_JAYWFT010000177.1, forward strand.
ATATCCAGGCAATAGTCTCGTGTTGTTGGAGTATTTTGGTCAATAAATCGGCAGATCCAGCATCTTTATTTTCATTAGCACAAGTATCAATATCTTTTCTTAGTTCAGCAATCAAGGTTTCGCTATCTCCAAGTAATTCTGTCAACATTACTTTTTGAACAGGATATTTATTTGGTGCTTCTTTAATTCTTGTTTTATCCAAAAATTCGTTCATGGTACCAATTGTTTTTCCACCTAGTTTATTGATACGTTCTGCTACTTCGTCAATAATTTCTTCATATTGAGTATAATGATCTTGAAATAGTTTGTGAAGTTCCATAAAACTTTCTCCTGCTACATTCCAATGAAATTTTCTGGTTTTAACATACAATGTCATCTCATCTGACAAGACAACAGATAGAAGATCAATACTTTTTTCTAAATGATTTTCTGTAATTCCAATTTTTGGTATCATAGTATTTTAATTTTAAATGTTTTAATAAAATGTAAAATTCACTATTTTAACTGCTATTTGTATTATATAAATTTATTAAAATGTTATAGAAATCACACCACAAGTTAGCCTATTTATATTAATTTTTTTTCACAAAAAAAACCAGAGTTGCCATTACAGACAGCTCTAGTTTTAAACAAAACAAAACTAACCTAAACTAAATAATGAATTAATAATTTGTTTTTAATTCTACTCTTCTATTTTTTGCTCTTCCCAATGTGGTTTTATTGCTTGCTACTGGTTTAGTTTCACCTAGACCAATTCCTGTTAATCTTGATTCGGAAATTCCTTTTTCTACTAAGTACGCTTTTACAGAATTGGTACGTTTTTGTGATAAAATCATATTAAAATCGTCCGATCCATTACTGTCTGTATGACCTTCAATTACTAGATTAGCACCTTCATATCTGTTTAATATTTTAGACAATTCATCAAGTTGCGATAAGGATGCTACTTTTAATTTGTCGCTATTATTTTCAAAAAATATTTTGCTACCTATATATGTAATTCTCACAGCATCTTGTTTAGTAATTTCTGGACAACCTTTATTAGCGATTGATCCTTTAGTATTTGGACATCTGTCTTCTATGTCGGCAACACCATCACCATCACTATCTGGACAACCTTTAAGACTTACTATACCTGCAACTGTAGGACAACGGTCTAAATCGTCTGTTACACCGTCATTATCTGAGTCTAATGGACATCCTTTAGCATCAACTTTAGTTCCAAATTTAGTATTGACACAAACATCATCAATATCTGCTACACCATCATTATCACTATCTGGACAACCTTTTAATGCTACAGTTCCAGATAGATTAGGGCAACGATCATTGGCATCTGTAACACCATCATTGTCACTATCTGGGCAACCATTCATGGCTTTTGTGCCAGCAACATCTGGGCAAGAATCTAAATAATCTGCTACACCATCACTATCTTTATCTAGCGGACATCCCATTTTATCTACGACTACACCAGCAGGAGTTTCGGGACAATTATCTTTACTATCTGGAACACCATCTTGGTCGGCATCTTTTTTAGTGCCAAAGTTGAAGGTTAAACCAGCAGTATGCATTAGAAAATCATCTTTTTTACCAGCTACTTGTCCGTCTCTAGAATCATTGTTAGTAAACATAAATGTTTCTTGAAGATTTAATGTTATTACTGGTGATAGTTTAAAGTTGATTCCTCCACCAGCTGTAGGCATTGCTGTATCTATTTTTTCTTTATGAAAATTAAGTTGACTGTCAAACAATATAAAACCGGCACCACCAAAAACGTATGGTCTAACAGTATAATCCGAACTTACAAAATTGAATCTTAAATTTAATGAAGCAGCACTAAAGTCACTCTTAAAACTAGAAATTGAACCATCATTATATCCTAAAGTTCCTTTTGTTAAAAACAAATTAAGGTCAACATATTTTCCTAAATATCTAGAAATAGATAATCCACCCAATCCATAAGATGTATTCTTTGTTTGATAAAAGTCATGACCAAGATCTCCATGATATTGAATCATTCCTCCATGTAAACCTACATTCCATTTTTTATCTTCCGATTGAGCATTTGCAGTAAATGTGTATGCTATTGACATACATAATAGTAAAAATTTTTTCATAATATTTTTTATTTATAATTATACTGCAAAGTTGGTTTGTAAACGTTCGTTAATAGTTACACATCTATTTTAATTGTTTGCGTAATTCTCACATTTACAAAACCCTAATTATTATTTAAGGCTTAATAAAATCACTTAATATTGAAAATCTACATTTTTCACAAAGAAAAACCGCCTCTTTTGGGAGACGGTTTCTTAAAATTATTGATTTTTTTTATTGTTTAATGACTCTTAACGAAGCATTTTCATTGTCTTGGTTGACAACTATATTATAAACTCCCGAAGCATAATTAGCACCAATTTCTAATTTAGATACTGCATCTTTGTTTACACTATATTCTTCTATTAAACTACCAATCATGTTGTACACTTTAACCGTAATTGGATTTTCGTTAGATGATTCAATATTTATTAAAAAGCTTGAAGCAAATGGGTTTGGATATGCAATAGCTTTAAAAATAATATTTTCATTAGAAGTTGTAGTAATTCTTGGAGTAAGTCTAAGTACACCTGGTGTAACAATAGTACAAGTACTTGCGTAAGGTCCAAAGTTTGGTTCGCCTACCATTTTTACAGCTACTTGAACATTATAAACTGTTGACGGCATTAATCCGGTGAAGTTTACTAGTTTAAACTTGTAGTTGGATGTGTCAAATGTTGAATCGTATGATAGACCATCAAATAATCTAAATCTATACAAAGCAGGAGCAGGCGAAACCGGTATTGCAGATATAAACTGGTTTACATTTGCTACAGCAAAACTAGAACAAAAACTAGACTGCAATTGAGTAGTTGGGTAAGCAGGTGTAGTAACATTGCAAGCTACATTATAGGGTAAATAAGTTCCGTCGGTATTGCGTAAAGACACTTCTACTTTGTAAGTTGTTGCGTATAAGATACCAACCAATTGCGTCATGTTAAATTTATTAATTGATTGCGATAGTACTTGAGGAACTCCAACAGGTAGCAAAGAGCTGTCTAATTGTGTTACTCTAAAACGATAAATTAAAACTACTGGTACATTGGTTGTTGTTATCCATTGGTTAAAAGCTGTTAAAGTAGTTCCGCATTGAGATCCAATAGTACTTACCGGATTAGGCGTGTCAACACTACAAGCTAAACCATAAGTATTTTGCCAAACACCACCAATTTTCACATCAATTTCAATTTGATATCTCGAATCATATTTGGTACCAGCAATATTACATAGACAAATATTATTTACTGGTCTATCTACATAAACAGGTGCGCCAATTGGTAAACTTGTTGTTTTGTCTAGTTCGGTTATTTTAAATCGATATTCTGTTGCTCCAGTAACCCAAGTTGCACCAATAGTTGTGTACCAACCAGGTAAAATTGTACCACATTGAGAAGGTTGTACAGACGATAATAAAGTTGTACAAGCGGTTGCACAATGAGGTATTTCGGTATATGGTAATGCTGCATTACTTGCTACAATACTAGAAGTACTAAAACTGGTAGAATTATTTACAACAGGTCTAATTGTTTCTACATTGGCGTAAACCTCTGAAATGGCAGTTTCTGAATTTACAAATCCGCATGAAGTTTCCGTTTTTCCTAAAGCATTTAATTTTAACAAGATCATTCTACTTGTTGCAGTATAGGTAGTTGACATAGCAGTTAGATATAAAAAACCACCTTTTTCAAATCCACCTGTTACATAGTTTTCTGTAGTTGGTAATCCATATCTGTTGGTCCAGATTACATTACCATTTTTGTCTGTTTTAATGACAAAGAACAGATTTTTTTGACCAGATGTATATTTGTTTAACAATAAATAATACCCATCTGTAGCATTGATAATTTTTACACCGTCAAATCCAGATTGTCCTGTTACAGTTATTTTTTTTGTCCAAGTTAATGTTCCGCTTAAATTGGTTTTTACTAACCATATTTTGCTAGTACCAGATGTTGTAAGATTAAAGTTATCATCATTTCCTGTGTTTAATTGTACTAAAGAAGCACCATCAACTATTGGTGCAACAGGATATATTCTTGCAATTGGAGAATTTCTTATGTAGGTTTTTACCCAATTATTAGTACCAGTTGTTGCGTCGTATTGATATAAAGCTGGAAAAAATTGAGAATTAGAATCTACATAATATCTACAAGCACCATACACACTTCCTGCGTTATAAGTAGAATAAAACTCACCACTAATTCCAGATTTTTGATAACCTCCAATTGCACCAGTAGATTGATCAATTTCAAAAATTTCGATACTACTAAATGGATTCGCACCAGTAACTATATATTTGGTACTGCTGCTTTCGTGAACATTGAAAGTTCTATAATTTCCTGTGTTTTTTACCCAAGTAAAAGCATTAGCAACTTCATCATATTTAAAAATAAAACTTCCGCTATTGCTGTTTAAAAGCCCAACTATTTGATTATCTGACGAATCTACAATTAAATCTGTAAGCATTAAACTACTATCGACCAATCCAAAATCAAATGTTCTAGACCAAATAATACCACCGTTGGCATTGAATCTATTAATAATAATTTTAGGAAAGTAGGATGAAGTGGTATAAAAATCTCCATTAGGAATTTTAAATATATTAGGTTTATTTGCATCTACCGGATTAATTTCTTTAACAAATGTATTGCCACAATTTGTTACAGTTGAATTGGCTAGAGTAATATTTCCCGAAACAAGAAAACCAGCTGTAGTGTCGAAAAAATCTACAACAGCTCTAATCTTCCAAGTTCCAGACATAGGAGTTGAAATTGATGTAACTACAGGAGAAGATAAAAAGTAATAAGGCATTCCTGGAACTACCGTTATTGGAATTGTAGTTAAATCGGGTCTTACTAATTCTAGCGATGTTAAAGAATCATCGTAAGCTAAACCAAAATTGCAAGTTAAACTTGTTGTTCCTGCTGCTACTACAAATGGTCTTTCAAAGGTATAAATAGAAGGATTTGATGAATAAAACACACCAGAATCATTTATCCAATTGGCATTTGTACCCGATATTGGTGAAGGTTGCCAATACGAATGTGCGCCACATGCCTTGGGTGATGGATTACTCAAAATTTGCCAATTTGGATCGGTAGTTCCAATTGAAAGCGCGTTTCCAGAATTGTCAACTCCTGTACTCACATTAATAACTTGTGAGTTCATATTTAATCCTAATAGTAGCATTAAATAAAATAATAGTTTTGTTTTCATGATTTAAAATTTTTGTTAAATAACTGATTAAATGCTTTTTATAAGCACATTACAAAGTTGCAAACTATATAACGATCAATTGATGAGGTTTTAACTGAAATTCATCTAGGTTTATTAACGGAAAAAAATACCGTCGTTTAACGGATATAGAAACCGTTAAACAACGGATGCCCAATTATTTTAAATAACATTACTTTGTATCAAAATAAAAACTATTTTTATAAAACTATTTTTATAAAACTATAAAACTATAAAACTATAAAACCATTAATTATGAAATCACAATCCTTAAGAATTTTTACTATTGTAGCATTGACTGCTATCATCACAGCACTTTTAACTTTTTATTTATGTAAAAGTAAAGAACACGCAGAGATTCCAGAGAAAGACAGAAGCAATACAATATGTATGGATTACAATACCGATTTACCTCCAGTTTTAACCTCAGAATTAGTAAAAAGTATGGTTGCTAAATATGATAGTGTACAACTTTATAATATTGAAAATGCTACTTCCAACGCTGTTCCTAGAGATGCAAGAGCAATATGGTTTGATCTAGAAACATTAAAAAAGTTTTTATATCACATTGAACATAATGTTTCTAAAAATTATGCCTTAGGTCAGAATAAGCGCATTGGAGTTCGAATTTATTATGCTGCATATCCCAAAAATGAGAGAATGCGAGACATGTCGTTGACACAAGCAGATCCTAATTTTACCTATAATACAGACTATGAAAACCTACATACACTAGTAATGATTCCTACAATTAGTGGTGCGAATGGTGTAAATTACGATTTTAATCCAATTGATGCTGCAACTTACAATGGCTTTGTAAATATGGATACCAAAGATAAATTTTCTTTTATCAACGACAGTTATTCTATTTTAACATTAGGGTCGGGTAGTGATCCAGTAATTCCTGGTTCGGGACAAACAAATAACAGTATTAATGCAAGAAATCACGGAGTTTTAACACCTCCAGATAGTGTATTAGGATTTGGATTTTAAAAAGAAAACATGACATTATTAAATTTTTTACAAAATAGTATTGTTGGTGCAGAAGGACTTAGCGCTTTTGTTGGTCTTTTGTATTATAAAAAAGTAGAAAACACTTATTGGAAATATTTAGTGTGGTATTGTTTATTAATTTTTTTAAATGAATTATTTAGTCTTCTAGTCTTAGTTAATTATACAGATTTTAGAGGTTATTATTATGATATTTACGGAATTCCAATTCAGTTTTTGTTTCTTTTTTGGTTGTTTGCAAAAAAATCATTGCAACTCAATAAACTCTATACAATAAGTGTAATACTATATTTATGTTCTTTCTTGCCACATTTTTTTTATAAAGAACGGTATGGTTTAATTAATTCAATGAGTTATACAATAGGCTGCTTTTTTTTATTGATAATGTGTGTGTTAGAGTTTTTAAAACAAATAAAATCGGACGATATATTAAACTTTAAGACAAATCGAATGTTTTATATAAACTTGGGCGTTTTATTATTCTATATAGGAACGATGCCCTTTTATACTTTTATGAAGCAAATTCTAGAATCGGATGTTGAATTGTATAAGAGTTATAGAAATTTTTCGGTAATTGCTGGTATCATTTTATATTTATTATTTACCTTGTCATTTATATGTGGAAAACAGAAGAAATAGTTACTCTTTCAATATTCTATTTGTTTTTTATTGCATTTTTCATTGCAATGGTAATCTTTATTATTCAGTACCGTCTTAAAAAAAAACAAAATAACAAAATGTTACAAATACAACATGACGAACATAAACAAGAGCTACTTTCTACACAAATAGAAATTCAGCGGCAAACGATGCAACACATTGGCAGAGAAATTCACGACAATATAGGGCAAAAGTTAACATTGGCAAGTCTTTATACACAACAATTGGCGTACGAAAATAAAGCACCACACATTAATGAAAATATTGAAAACATTAGCAATATAATTAATCAATCGTTATCTGAGCTGAGAGAATTGTCTAAAACTTTAACCAATAATGCTATAGATTCCAATTCAATAGCTCAATTATTAAAACAAGAAATTAGTAAAGTAAATGAATTGAAAGTTGTAAATATTGATTTTAATTCTAATGCAAGTCATGTACATTTACCCTATCAATCGAAAAGTGTGTTATTGCGAATCACTCAAGAATTTATACAAAATAGTATTAAACATTCTAATTGCGAAAAGATTACCGTACTACTCACAAAGCAAGACACTACGCTACTGTTGTCATTACAGGATAACGGAAAAGGATTTGACACAAGTAAAACTAAAAGTGGTGGTATTGGATTAAACAATATGAAGAAAAGAGCAGAAATAATAGGAGGAAATTACAATCTAACTAGTAGTGTAAATGGGACAAAATTAACAATTGAAATTGAATTAATATGATAAAGCATACCATAGTTATTGTTGATGATCACATATTGATAGCCAAAGCACTTCGTGGTATTATTGCCAATTTTGAAGATTTTGAAGTTTTGTATGAATGTGAGAATGGTAAAGATTTACAAAAACAAATTACATCTAAAAAAGTAGTTCCCAATATAGTTTTACTAGACATAAGCATGCCTGTAATGGACGGATTTGAAACGGCATCGTGGCTCAAAAAAAACCATCCTAAAACACTAGTAATGGCGTTAAGCATGCAAGACGACGATCAAAGTGTTATTAAAATGATAAAAAATGGATCTAAAGGATATTTATTAAAAAATACACATCCAGCAGATTTAGAAATTGCTTTAAAAACAATGGTAGAAAACGGATGTTATTATCCAGAATGGGCAGCAAGTAAAGTATTTGCAAGTTTAGGAATAGAATCTAAAAAACTATTGGAAGAAATTAGCATTACCGATAGAGAAAAAGAATTTCTAAAATACTCAGCAACAGAAATGAGCTATAAGGAAATTGCCGAAAACATGATTTGTAGCCCAAGAACAGTAGAGAGTTATCGCGATAATCTATTTGAAAAATTAGAATTAAAGACTAGAGTAGGGTTGGCCGTTTATGCAATAAAAAATGGATATGATGGTATTTAATATTAAGCATTATCATTCTTTACTTTCTCTATAAGTATCTCTTCAATTTCGACATCGCTATATTCTTTAGCCAATTCTAATATTTCACTTTCTGTTTTCTTATTAGTATTTAAAACAGCGTTGTTGGCAGTTTCGTGTGACGAAATTAACTCGTTTAGTTTTAAATGCATAAGCGCCGAATATTTATTAAATGATTTTTGGATAATAAATAAGCTCAAGAAAGTGATTCCAAAAATTAGGTCACCAATGTTTTGATGCCAATCTTTGGACGAAAATAAATTGGTAGACCACCAATAACTAACTAAGCAAACTGCAAAAATAAATGTTATAGAATTACCAAGTAGCATAGTAGCAATTGATGTTATTTTTTCAAAAATCTGTTCTACTAAAATTTTATTTTTTTTCATACAAATGGTTTATAAGAATCTGTTTTTAAAATTTTTAAATTCAATACCCCAAAAATCTTAAATTGATCACTAACTGGTCTGTAAAAGTAATAAATAACTAAAAAAATAGATTGGAATTTATGTAAAAAATGATTTTAAATTTACTTTACACGCTTGCCTTAGAATTAAGAACTCAATTACTTTGTTTTTTTATTTTTTATAAATGGTTGTTAAAAACTTTCAAAAAAGGACAAATATTTTTTGTTAATTAAAATAGCATTGAAATAAAATTTTCAGCACTAATTTTCAGTCTATTAATAAATCAATTTTTATAATTTGAGATAGATATAAATTTGTTTGTAATTTTTTTATTTTAAATAGATATGTTTTCAACAATTCTTAAATAAAATCTGCTAATTCCCAAACATTCAGTGACTTCACGTTTTTCAATATTTGTTAATAAAGTAAAATGTACTAAATGTGTTATTTTGATTAATTTTGCTTTAATTTATAAGATGAAGATACTTAAATTTTTATGATGCAGAAGAATATAAATACTCTAGGTAAACTAACTTTTTCAAGACACAAGACCTTCATTTTATGCATTATTTGTTAAATTTTTAAACTAATTTTTATATGTCAAATCTAAACTTAACAGGACAAGAGCATTATATTTTACTTCAAGCTCTAAATTGTTATAAAATTGAAATTGAAAAATCTGAATTTAAACCAAATTCTATTTTTACAAAAGAATTTATTGTAAATCATGTTGAAAGTTTATCTTCAAAAATCAATAAACTTGAGGAACAATTTGAATCTACAAATAGTAATTAGTAACTATTGAATAAATGAATGAAACTTTTATCAATATCAGTAAAATAATTGAAAGAGATAGTAAATCTACTACTTACAAATATGCTTTATTAAGAGGAACAATTGATATTATTCAAGATAATTCGCCGTTTATTGAAATTAAGAAAAATGTAGTCGAAATTCCTCTAGGTTTGCTAATTGAGAAATGGATGATATATTATTATCCAATACTTGATAGTGATGTCTTAATTCCACAAATAAACGGAGATAATCTAAAAATTGCCTTTCAAATTAAATTTCTACCAATTATAAATTATTACAACAAATTTGGAGGTTTATCTGCCTTTTATAATGATATAAGAATAAAAGGAATAAGTAAAGAAGTTAATGAAGAGTTTTACGAATTAGTCAAAGAATTGAAAACAAATATTGTTAAAAATCCAATGCAGTATATTGGAAATTCAATTAATAAAAGTTATTATTCAATTTATAATTATCAAAATAATTCGTCATTACGAAAGTCAGAAGTTCAAAATTCTAATTGGTTAATAAATAGTTGCGGCACTTTTACAATTCCAATTGAATATTTTGAAGCTTTCAAAATGCTTGGAAGTTTTATTAGTGGAACAGATAATATTTTATTTAAATGGGCTGAATTTTCTGTAAAAGCAAGTGGTAAAAAATTAAATTCAGAAAAGATAATTTCAGAAATTCTAAAAAATCCAATTACAGAAAGAGAAGTATCTAATTCAAAGAAATTATACAAATCAATTCTAAAAGAGACTGGAGAAATCATTTGTGTTTGGACTGGAAAAAAAATTAATAATTATGATATTGACCATGTAATTCCATTTTCTATTTGGAAAAATAATGACCTTTGGAATTTAATGCCTGCTCAGTCAACAGTTAATAATAAAAAAAGAGATAAAATTCCATCTGTCGAATTAATTACAAATCAAAAAGAGATTATAATCCATTACTGGGAAATAATTCATAAAGTACAAGAGCAAAGATTTTTAGAGGAAATTCAAGTTACTTTATTAGGAAATAATCCAATTAAGAATTGGCAAAATATTGCATTTAATCAACATTTAAATACTTCTAAATATTTAATTGAAACACGCGGTTATGAGCAATGGAAAATATAAAGGGTAATCAAAATAGTCATCTAACAGCAATAGAAAGAACTTCTCTTTCCTATCCAGCAAGAATTGTTTTAAATCAAAATAAAATAATTGGGAGAGTTCTTGATTTTGGATGTGGAATAGGCAAAGATGTAGAACTATTAAAAGTTAAAGGAATAGATATTATTGGATATGATCCGTTTTATTTTACAGAATTCCCAAAAGAAAAATTTGATACAATTTTGTGTTTTTATGTATTAAACGTTTTGCTTCCAGAAGAACAAGCAGAAGTTTTAATGAATGTTTCAAATCTTTTAAAACCAAACGGAAAAGCCTATTTTGCTGTTCGCAGAGATATTCAATACGAAGGTTATAGAGTTCATAAACTACATAAAAAGGAAACATATCAATGTTTGATAAAATTAGCGTATTTGTCCATTTTTAAGAATGAAAACTGTGAGATTTATGAATACGAACATTACACAACTTTAAACAAAGGAAATACAAATTTAAGTCCGTTTTTAATTGGAGAAGAAACAAGAGAATTAATAGTTGAAACTGCGACTGTTTTTTCGTTTTATGATAAATTTCCAGTTTCAAAAGGTCATTCTTTAATTGTTCCAAAACGATTAATTTCAAATTATTTTGATTTGACTTTAAAAGAACAAACTGCTTGTTGGATTGTTGTAAAAAAAATAAAGACAATTTTACAAGAAAAATTTAATCCCGATGATTTTATTGTGGGTATAAATATGGATGAAGCTGCAAGTCAAACTATTTCACATTGCCATATCCACATAATTCCAAGATTTAAAGGCAGTGTTGAAAAATTAAATGGTGGAATTTGTGAAGTTATTCCGAGTAAAAAAGCGTATTAATTTTAAAAATTGATATGGACAAATTACTTAAGTCAAACAAATTACAATATTAGAAAAGCATTTTTTTTAATTCAAATTTATAAACAAGAAACAGGCATTTAATATATAAAAATCCATTAATGATACAATTTTAATAAAAAAGCCCTCCTAATTTAAATAATAGAAGTGTTTTAGATAAAAGCGAAACAGCTTAAGTTAATAATTATAAAAACTCAAAAAATTGTACAAATTAAATATTTTAATTAAACCCTATTCAAAATAACGTTCTGAAAGGTTTATATTTTGTTAAGATTATAAAATAATTAAAAACAAAAAACCCTAACTAATTGATAATCAATTGTTAGGGTTTTAATTCAGCGGAGAAAGATGGATTTGTTTCACTCTCTTTATGCTAGTATTTATAAGGCTTTAGCTGTAATATGTTTCGATAGGTCATTAAATAGGTCACTAGTAAAAACCAATAAAGAACGTTAAATAATATTTGATGTAAATATAATTAATAATCCTATATAATACAATACTTTAGACGATTATTTGAACTGCTTAATGAACTAGTATTTGATGAGTAGAGAACCTTTTAAGAGCTTCGTAGAAGCATCAAAACTTATCCGATAATACAACGTAAAACGTGTTCCATTTGTAACCCTGAAAAAGTACAGAATTCCTCAATTGATATTAATTGATGCGGCTCTTTATTCAAACTATCTTTTACTTTCTTCAAATACAATCTTGCTTGTCTATATGTTTTACCTGTAATACGTTGTACATCTTTTGGATAAATACATACCCTAGTGTTACTTCCTACCACATTTTTATATTTTAATACATTATCTATGCCTTTGGTACACCTTTGAGTAACCTCAGCATACAATCAATTGGCTACGATTTTATGCAAAGTTATGGAAATCACTTTATGAATAAGTGATTAAAACAGGTAATTATATACCTTTTACTACCACTATTGCCATTCGCTTTTTGAATTTAGGTTTTAATCATATAAACTTTGCTCATAATCATTCGAGATTTAGTTGCAACGAGTATTCGGAATGAAAAAGAAAAGAAGTGATTTAATAACTTAAATTTTAGAAATTATGGCAAGACAGAAAGGCATAATTAAATTAAAAGGTACTATCGGAGATATTACTTTTTACAAAACGCAAGACGGACATTTGGCGCGTGAAAAAGGTGGCATTGATGCCAGTCGTATTAAAAATGATCCTGCGTTTCAAAGAACACGTGAGAATGGTTCTGAATTTGGTCGAGCTGGTAAGGCTGGAAAAGTGTTGAGAACTGCTTTGAGAGCATTGCTTTTGAATTCTGCCGATGGTAGAATGGTAAGCCGACTTACTCAAAGAATGGTACAAGTTATCCAAGCTGATTTAATAAGCGTTAGAGGTTTGCGAAATGTTATTGATGGCGAAGCCGAGCTTTTAGCAGGTTTTGAATTCAATATTCGTGGTAAACTGGGAACCAGTTTATTTGCTCCTTTTGTGGGAGTAATTGACAGAGTTACAGGAAATATCACTGTTGATTTGGCTTCGTTTATTCCATCTAATATGATTGCTGCACCATCAGGAACAACACATTTTAAAATCATTTCCGCTGGTGCTGAAGTAGATTTTGAAGCGGAAACATTTGTTGAAGCACATTCAGAAACGGCAATTTTACCATGGGACACAACCGCTACGGCTGTAATTAGTCAAACAAATGCAGTAACTCCAGCTAGTACAAAACCTTTGTTTTTGGCTTTGGGTGTAGAATTTTACCAAGAAGTAAACGGTCAAATGTACCCTTTGAAAAATGGGGCATTTAATCCATTGGCATTGGTGCAAGTGAGCGGATTGTAAGATGGTTTTAATACTGTTAAGAATTTATTTCCCTGAAGGAACTAATGGTAAACTCGAATGCGAAGGCAAATTGATTTGCAACACAATTGAATTGCCGTGGAAGACGAACGAAACGAAGGTTTCCTGCATTCCAGAAGGGAAATATTTTATTAGAAAGCGATACAGCAAGAAATTTCAATGGCATTTGGAGGTTTTGGATGTAAAAAACAGAAGTTTGATTTTGTTTCATCCTGCCAATAATGCTTTGAGAGAATTAAACGGTTGTATTGCTCCAGTAACAAAACTTTCTGGACCAGGTTTAGGTCTAATGTCCCGAAAAGCTTTTGCCAAATTAAAAAGTTTGGTTTACAAAGCTTTGGAAAAAGAAGAAAGTGTTGAATTGATTGTTAAATCTTAAATTCATAGATTATGAATATAATAAAAAGAGCGAAAGCTCCAACTCCAAAATTTTTCAAAGTGCTTCGAAATATTGGTTTGGCATTGGCTGCTGTTGGCGGAACTATTTTGGCAGCACCAATAGCTTTACCAGTTGTAGTAACCGCAATTGGCGGTTATTTGGCAGTTGCAGGCGGTGTTGTTTCGGCAGTTAGTCAATTGACCACAACGCAAGAAAAAAGCAATGCAAGTAACTAATCAAACATTGATGGGTACCGCTAGCGGTACATTTTTGAGTATTGTACCAAATTTGCACTCTGGTGATGTTTTAAAAACTGTAATATTAGCATCTGTTGGTGCGATTGTCAGTTTTTCGATATCTTTGGTACTCAAATTTTTTATAAAGAAGCACAAAAAATAGTCTAATTCTAGTTGTGGTGACCTTTGAATTAGACAATAATGAAGCCCAAACCGTAAGGATTGGGCTTTTTTTGATTTTATACTTCTCCAAATTGATTGAGTTCAACCTCAACAACTACAACTTCGGAATTATACCAATACAAATCGTTGTATTTTGCATAATCTAATGCTTTCGCTCTACTATCAAAAGCACCAAAAAAAACTCTTGATGCTGTTGACTTCCAACTATCGGTTTGAAATAATAAGAATACGCTCATAGGATTGATTTTAAGGATTAATAAATAAATTATCTGTTGCTGTAGCGATATAGAATAATTCTACGCATATCGTTGATAAGGTTGATGTTTTCGTGAAATTGTTTTTCTTTGAGTTCTAAAAGTTTTAAAGCTGCAACATGTTTTACATGCTCTTCGTGTTCTTCCATTAATAATTTAGATTTTAAAAAAAATTCTTTTTTGAAATCGGGAAGACGCAAAAACGAAATGACAGAACCAACTAAATGTTGATGCCAAAATTTAGATTTCCATAAGCTGTATGCAATCCAGTAAATATTTTCGCAGTCGGCTGCACTATCAAAGATTACTACAAAGCTGTTAGTAAATTGCTCTTTTTGTGGTTTACCGCTGTTCATCCCTTTGTTAAGTATGAATAAATGAGGTTTGGCGTATAACGTGTCTTTTTGGTGCGTTTTGATGATGAAATTCGGCATACTTTCGGTTTTTAAGATGGTGTGCCTCGTTACCACAAGCCACACATAAAATTTTTAAAAGAAAAAAAAAAGAAAAAAAGAAAGTCATCCTTCAAGTGGAGGTTTCAAGAAAAACAAGTTTTTTAGAAAAAATACTACCCGATATTTCATCGGAAATGTGGGTGTGAAATCTGAAGTGAATGTTATTGCGAAACGTTATGGGTGGAGATTTTTTCTAAAACCCGCAGGGCTTGAACTTTTTTTTCTTGAAACTGGAACTTACCTTTACTTTCTTTTATTTATTATTTTTTTATTT
>NZ_JAYWFT010000178.1:0-67188 GCF_043778725.1 Flavobacterium sp.
GAAATGACTCATACACCAGTAAATGCAAACCTAAAAAACATTTGGGATTGGATGTTTGCAGGAGTGCAACGTTGCAATTATATCATGGAGTTTAAAGACAAAACAGATTTTACAGGTAAGGAACAACTTATTGCAGAAACTCGTTTTCTTCGTGCTTACTATCATTTTGAATTGGTAAAATGGTTTGGCGGAATTCCATTAAATGGCGATAAAAGATTTAATGTAGATGATGAAAAATCTATACCAAGAGCATCTGTTGCCGATGTTTATGCTTCTATCGAAGCAGATTTAATATATGCTGTAGATAATTTAAGTGCAACACCATCACAAACAGGAAGAGCTACTAAAGGTGCTGCCCAAGCCTTATTAGGAAAAGCTTATTTATACCAAAATAAATTTTCTCAAGCATCTGTTGTATTAGAACAAGTTATTAATTCTAACTCTTATTCTTTAGTAACTAACTACAGCACAATTTTTGAAAATAATAATGAAAACAATTCAGAATCGGTTTTTGAAATTCAATATACTGATGCTCAAGGTGCAAGTTTTGATTGTCTTCAATGTAGTGAAGGAAATGTTGCAGTAGGATTTAATGGAATAAGAAATTATAACGGACCAACTTTTGACGGTGGATATAGTTTTAATGTGCCAACACAGGCTTCTTATGATGTTTACGAAGTAGGTGACAACAGAAGAAATGTTGCTATTCTAGATATTGCCGCATGGGCAACAGCCAATAATGCAAGCTATGGTACTGGTTACAAGCACACAGGTTTCTTTAATAGAAAATACATAGCAAGAAAAGGTGATGCTAATATTGGAGATCAAAATTTAACTAATCCTAACAACTACCGCTCAATTCGTTATGCGGATGTGCTATTAATGGCTGCCGAATCTTTTTCTAGAGCAGGAAACGATGTAAAAGGTAGAACTTACTTAAACCTAGTTAGAAGAAGAGCTTTTGGTGATTTAAATCATGATATTACTGCCTCTGGATCTGCACTTACAGATTTTATCTGGGCAGAAAGAAAGGTAGAATTAATGGGTGAAGGTCATCGCTTTTTTGATCTTGTTAGAACTGGTAAAGCAGCGTTATCAATAACTGGTTTTACACCAAATAAAAATGAAATATTCCCAATTCCATTTGAAGAAATTCAATTCTCTTCTGGCAATTGGCAACAAAACTCTGGCTATTAAAAAAAATAAATATGAAAAAAGTACAATTAATTCTTAGTCTTTTTGTTCTAACATTCATCTTTGGATGTTCTAATGATAATAATGACATCAACCTAGATGCCATTGATAATCCAACTAATATCTCAGCTTTAATGACGATAAAGCAAGATAATACGGGTAAAGTAACTATTTTACCTAGAGGAGAAGGCATAACTCAGTATGAAATCTATTTTGGAGACACTACAACAAGTCCAGCTTTTGTAAACCCAGGCGAAACGATAGATCACAATTATGCAGAAGGTGTTTATCAAGTAAAAATTGTAGGTGTTACACTAAACGGTAAAAGATCTGAAACGATACAACCGTTAACTGTTTCCTATCTTGCTCCAACCGACTTAGTACCAACTATTGCTCAAGTGCCAGGAAATAACATGGCAATTACGGTTCAAGCATCAGCAAATCTAGAAACTTATTTTCAAGTTTATTTTGGTGATGTACCCAACGAAGTTCCAACTAATTTTATGCAAGGTGAAGTTATTACACATACTTATGCTGCCACAGGAACATATCAAGTAATAATTGTTGCATTAAGTGGTGGCGCTGCAACAACACAAACAACACAATCTGTAACTATAAGCAATCCAATACTTTTACCAGTAGATTTTGAATCGGCTACGCTTAACTATGCTTTCAGTAATTTTGGTGGTGCCAATACTGTTGTTGCTAACAATCCTGCTGTTGGTGCAAGTAATACAAGCGCTAAAGTAGCTAGACTAACTAAAAATAGTGGTTCAGAAGTTTGGGCAGGTTCTTTTCTAGAGCTTGGTGTACCAATAGATTTTTCTACATTAAAGAAAATCAAAATGAAAGTGTTTTCTCCACAGGCTGGAATTACTATAAAGATGAAATTAGAAAATTTAACAAATTCTAATATAAATACCGAAGTAGATGTAACTAATACTGTTGCTAATAACTGGGAAGAAGTAACATTCGATTTTACAGGTGTTAATAATGCTAATAATTATCAAAGGGTTGTTGTATTTTTCAATTTTGGAAACTCAGGAACTGGTTTAAATTACTATTTTGATGATATTCAACTTACAAGTGGATTGCCCATAGTAACATTACCTTTAACGTTTGAATCTTCTGCACTTACCTATACATTCACAGATTTTGGAGGAGCAACGGCATCTGTTGCAAATAATCCAGATGCAACCGGATTAAATACGAGCGCAAAAGTTGGTAAATTAATAAAAGGAAATGCATCACAAGTGTGGGCAGGATCTTTTATAGAACTAGGAACCCCAATTAACTTTGCAACCCAGCAAAAAATTAAAATGAAAGTTTGGTCTCCACAAGCAGGTATTATTGTTAAAATGAAACTTGAAAACTTAGGGAATTCTGCAATAAACACAGAGCTTGATGCAACTACAACAGTTGCAAACGGTTGGGAAGAACTAACCTATAACTTTACAGGAATTGTGAACTCTAATAACTATCAACGTGTAGTAGTGTTTTTTAATTTTGGCGTTGCAGGTACAGGCAGTTCCTATTATTTTGATGACATCAAATTATCAAATTAAAAATTAACATAATAATTTAAGTATCAAATAAATAAAAGGATCATGAATAATAAAATAATAAAAATAGTTTCAGTTTTTGTTCTTCTTTTAATGTTGGGTTGTCAAGAAGACGATAAAGGTTTTGGCGATTTAAATGCTCCAACAAATTTAGCCATAACAGCAGATGTTCAAGGACAATCTACAACCAATCCCAATGGTGATGGCTCTGGTAAAGTAAAATTTACTACAACGGCAACCAATGCTATTTCATATAAATACGTTTTTAGTGATGGAACTTCAGAAAATTCTCCTTCTGGGATTCTTGAAAAACGTTTTACATTGACTGGTGTAAATACTTATACTGTAAATGTCATTGCGTCTGGTAAAGGCGGACTTTCTACCAATACAACAATAACATTAGATGTAAGAAGCGACTTTAACGATGATCCAGCGGTTCAATTTTTAACTGGTGGTTCTCAAAAACAATGGTATTGGTCTGCTTCAGAAGCAGGTCATCTAGGTGTTGGTCAAAATGATAACGATGCAACCAAAAATTATTATGCCAATTATTATCAAGCAGCACCATTTGAAAAAGCAGCAAGCACAGAAAGCAGTTGTTTGTATCAAAATATTATGACTTTCTCTCTTGTTGGTGGTCAATTGAAATACCAACTAGATAATGGTGGAAATACGTTCTTCAATGCTGCATTTCAAAATGTTGTAGGAGGAACAGCTGGTTATGATTATTGTTATAGTTATAATGCTGGTGGAATTAAATCTGTAAGTCTTAGTCCTTCTCAATCTGTTGTTGCGGCTAATAATATTCCTGGACAAACTAGAGGTACAATGCTAAATATAGCTGATGGAGGATTTATGGGTTATTATATTGGTCAAAGTTCTTATGAAATTATTTCAATTACTGATAATAGAATGGTAGTAAGAGCTGTAATGGGCGGAAACCCTGCACTTGCTTGGTATCATATTTTTACAACCATTGCTCCAGTTCAAGATCCAATTACCGATTATACTAATTTATTATGGTCGGATGAATTTAATACAGACGGCGCACCTGATGCCTCTAAATGGGGTTATGATTTAGGTGCTGGCGGTTGGGGAAATAGTGAGGCACAATACTATACCAATAGTGCTAACAATGTTATCGTTCAAGGTGGAAATTTGAAAATAACTGCAAAAGCAGAAAATTTAGGTGGTTCTAATTATACATCAGCCAGGTTAAAATCTGAAAATAAATTTGAATTTACTTATGGTAAAGTAGAAGTAAGGGCAAAATTACCAACTGGTGGTGGAACTTGGCCTGCAATATGGATGCTAGGTCAGAATTATGCTACTAATACTTGGCCTGCGTGTGGCGAAATTGACATGATGGAACATAAAGGAAATTTTCCAAATATTATTCATGCAACATTACATTATCCGGGACATTCTGGAGGAAACGGTGTTACTAACACAACTACTTCTAGCGGAGTTTCATCTCAGTTTCACGTTTATAAAACCATTTGGAGTCCAAACTCTATAAAATTTTATATTGATGATGTCCTTTTTCATTCATTTACAAACACAGGTACAACTCCGTTCAATAGTGACTTTTTCCTAATTTTGAATGTGGCTATGGGAGGATCTTTTGGAGGTGCAATAGATTCTAGTTTTGCTCAATCTTCAATGGAAATTGACTACGTGAGAGTATATCAATAACAATAAAATAAATTAGTATCAATTACAAGAAGGTATAACCATTATTTGCCTTCTTGTATATTGTTTTTATAAACCATTCAAAATTGAGGATGAAATATTATAAATTATTAGGCACATCAACAGTAGCTTTTTTATTTCTTTTAAGTTGTAGTTCTTCCAAGAATAATACTGTCAACTATGAAAGCAAAAGTACAATTGATAAAAAAGTAGATTCTGTTTTAAAGCTAATGACTTTGCAAGAAAAAATAGGTCAGCTCAATCAATATAATGGTTTTTGGGAAATTACAGGACCAACACCCAAAGAAGGTCAAGCTGCCAAAAAATATGAGCATCTTAAAAAAGGATTAGTTGGATCAATGCTGAACGTAAAAGGTGTAAAAGATGTTAGAGCTTTACAAAAAATAGCTGTAGAACAAACGCGATTGGGTATTCCTTTACTATTCGGATTTGATGTAATTCATGGATATAAAACTATAAGTCCAATTCCGCTAGCAGAAGCCGCAAGTTGGGATTTGGATGCCATTAAAAAATCGGCAGAAATTGCTGCAGAAGAATCGGCTGCTGTAGGAATTAACTGGACTTTTGCTCCAATGATAGACATTACACGAGATGCGCGTTGGGGAAGAGTGATGGAAGGAGCAGGAGAAGATCCATACCTAGGCAGTAAAATCGCCGAAGCTAGAATTCACGGTTTTCAGGGAACAGATCTTAGTTCCAATAAAACTATCTTAGCTTGCGCTAAGCATTTCGCAGGATATGGTTTTGCCGAGTCGGGTAAAGATTATAATACAGTTGATGTAAGCGATCAAACACTTCAAAACACTATTTTTCCTCCATTTAAAGCTGCCGTTGCTGCTGGTGTTCGAACATTTATGAATTCTTTCAATGAACTAAACGGAATTCCTGCAACTGGAAATAAATATTTGCAAAGAACGATCTTAAAAGGAGAATGGAAATTTGACGGATTTATAGTTTCAGATTGGGGTTCAATGAACGAAATGGTCAATCATGGATATGTAAAAGACGGTAAACAAGCAGCAGAAGTTTCCTTAAACGCAGGTTCAGATATGGACATGGAATCTTATGTGTATGTAGAATACTTAGAAAAATTAGTTAGTGAAGGAAAAGTAAAAGAACTTGATATCAACGATGCAGCACGACGTATTTTAAAAACTAAATTTGAATTAGGACTTTTTGATAATCCATACAAATATTGTGATGAAAAATATGAAAAAGAAACCGTTGGAAAAATTGAATTTCAAGAAGGAGTTCTTGATGTTGCAAAAAAATCTATAGTGCTACTCAAAAATTCTAATCAACTTTTACCGTTAAAAAAATCGGGACAAAAAATTGCTTTAATTGGCGCTTTGGCAAACGATAAAACAAGTCCGTTAGGAAGCTGGCGCATCGCTGCAGACGATAATACAGCAGTTTCGGTACTTGAAGGAATGAAAAAATATACCGAAAATCAACTTACTTATGCTAAAGGTGCAGATGTTAGCATTGGAAGAACACAATTTGTATGGGAAACTAAAATCAATGAAACCGATAAATCAGAATTTCAAGAGGCAATAGAATTAGCAAAAAAATCGGATGTAGTTGTAATGGTTTTGGGAGAACATGGGTTACAAACAGGTGAAGGAAGAAGTAGAACAGATATTGGTTTGCCAGGAGTTCAACAAGAGTTATTAGAAGAAATATATAAAGTAAATAAAAATATCGTTTTAGTTTTAAATAACGGACGACCCTTAACAATCAATTGGGCAGATCAAAATATCTCATCAATTGTAGAAGCTTGGCAGCTAGGCACACAAAGCGGTAATGCAATTGCGCAAGTTTTATACGGTGATTATAATCCTAGCGGAAAATTACCAATGACTTTTCCTAGAAATGTGGGTCAAATTCCAATATACTATAATTATAAAAATACTGGAAGGCCAACAATGAATGAACCTGATAGTGTTTTTTGGTCACATTATACCGATGAAAAAAACACACCTCTTTATCCTTTTGGATACGGATTGAGTTATTCCAAATTTGAATATTCTAATTTAAAATTGTCTTCCAATTCTTTTACCAAAAACGAAAAAATTGAAGTCTCGGTTCAATTAAAAAATAATAGTAATGTACCAGGTAAAGAGGTAGTTCAATTATACATTCGTGATTTAATAGGAAGTATTACTCGTCCTGTAAAAGAATTAAAAGGATTTGAAATGGTACAACTAAATGCCAATGAAACCAAAACTATAACCTTTACAATTGATGCTAAAACAATAGAATTTTATACTGCCAATTCTAGATGGGAAGCAGAAGCTGGTGATTTTAAAGTTTTTGTTGGTGGTAACTCTTCTCAAACTTTAGAAACTAATTTCCAATATAAAGAGGCTAATTAAATGAAAAAATATATTCTATTAATACTTGTAGTAGCGGTTTCTTTTGCTCAAAAAAATGAAAGAAAACTTGTATGGCAAGAAAATTTTGACGGCAAAGAATTAAACCAAAAAAATTGGAATTTTGAGCTTGGAAATGGCTGTCCTAATTGTGGTTGGGGCAACAATGAGCGTCAATTATACACAAAAACCAATCATACATTAAAAAATGGAACGTTAATAATTACCGCTCAAAAAGAGGATTCTATTTATACATCAACAAGAATCACAACTTTAGGAAAAAAAGAATTTATGTATGGTCGCATAGAAGCAAGAGCAAAACTTCCTATAGGAAAAGGAATATGGCCTGCTTTTTGGATGCTTGGTTCTTCTATTAAAACTGTTGCTTGGCCTAAATGTGGTGAAATTGATATACTAGAATATGTAGGTAAAAATCCACATTTAGTATACACTACATTACACACACAAGACAGTCACGGAAATTCTATTAATACTAAAATTACTACTTTTCCAGAAATTGAAGAAGGTTTTCATGTATATGCAATTGATTGGACTAAAGATAAAATTGAATTTCTTGTAGACAATATTTCAGTTTATACATTTCAACCTCAAGAAAAAAATGAAAATATTTGGCCATTTGATCATAAATTTTATATAATTTTAAATATGGCTGTTGGTGGTAACTTTGGCGGACCAGATGTAGATGATACCATATTTCCGCAACAATTTATCGTAGATTACATTAAAGTTTATCAATAGTTTTTTTAGTTTAATAATTTGAAAGATCCATTTCTTCTAGATTTGGGTCTTTTTTTATAAATTGTATACCCTAATTTAAAATTTATTGCATTGTAAATGTTAAATTTTTTAGTTTTATTTGTTTATTAAGAAAAGTTTATGTTACATTTGGCTATAATTTAATCAAAATTTAACAGTCGCCTATAGAATAAAATTACTTTTAGAAAAAACTTTACGATTTTTTAACCCAAAACTAAAAGGTAATTTTATGGCTACTATTCAAATCCCAGACGCTTTATTGGTAAAAAATTATATTGCCGGAGATGAAAATGCTCTAGCTGTATTAATAAAAAGACATCAGTCTAAAATTTATGGATTTATATATTCCAAAATGCCAGACCGTGATGTTGCCGACGATATTTTTCAAGATACTTTTATCAAGGTTATAAAAACTTTAAAATCTAATTCTTACAACGAAGAAGGTAAGTTTTTACCGTGGGTTATGAGAATTGCTCATAACTTAATAGTTGATCATTTTAGAAAAAATAAAAAAATGCCTATGCTTAGAGAAACCGAAGAGTTTTCTATATTCTCTATATTAACAGATAATTCTCTAAATGTTGAAGGTCGAATTATCACCGATAGCATAGAAAAAGACCTAAGAAAAATTGTGTCAGAACTTCCTGCAGATCAAAAAGAAGTATTAATGATGCGTATCTATCAAGATCTAAGTTTTAATGAAATTGCAGAGCTTACCAATGTTAGTATTAATACAGCACTTGGTAGAATGCGTTATGCATTAATGAATTTGAGAAAGGTAATTGAAAAAAATCAAATTATTTTAACCAATTAAACAATAAACGTGTTGCTAAATCGTTATAGATATATAATTTAAATCTATCTATGGCAAAAATTTACTCTAAAAAAGCATTAGCAAATACAAAAATGTCACCAAAAAAAGAAACAATTAATTTTATTCTTAATTATTCTAAAGCTTTAAACAGTTTTAAAGTAGGTAACATCATCATAGAAATTATTGCTAATTAATAAATATCTCGTCACACTTATTTAAAGTGACGAGATATTTTTTTTATAATATTCTTTCAAAATATCTTTTCTACCAATTGTTTTGGTGATAATATCTTTTTCTAAATCCCATCCTCGTGCAGGAGAATATTCTCGTCCGTACCAAATGATTTGTAAGTGTAATTCATTCCAGGTTTCTATAGGAAAAATTGCCTTGGCATCTTTTTCTGTTTGAACAACATTTTTTCCAGATGTTAAATTCCATCGGTACATCAGTCTATGGATATGTGTGTCAACTGGAAATGCAGGAACACCAAATGCCTGACTCATAACAACGCTAGCCGTTTTATGACCAACTGCTGGCAACGACTCTAATGCTTCAAAACTTTGGGGTACTTCACCATTATATTTGTCAATTAAAATATGTGACAATCCATGAATTCCTTTAGATTTCATAGGTGATAAACCACAAGGACGAATGATTTCCTTAATTTCTTCAATACTCATCTTTATCATTTCATAAGGGTTGTCTGCCTTAGCAAATAATAAAGGTGTAATCTTATTAACCCTTACATCTGTGCATTGTGCCGAAAGTAAAACTGCAATCAATAAAGTATATGCATCTTTGTGGTCTAGAGGAATAGGAATGGTTGGGTATAATTCTTTTAACGTATTTATAACATACGTTGCACGCTCTTTCTTTGTCATTTTTAACTAAATTTGATTTGTAAAAATAAGTCAATTTCAATGACAATTTCAAAACTTCTAATATTTAAAAAATGACAACACTTGTAAAAGGTGATAAAGCACCCAATTTTTCTGGAAAGGATCAAGATGGAAACTCTCATTCATTATCACAATATATCGGAAAAAAATTAGTTATTTTCTTTTATCCAAAAGCAAATACTCCAGGTTGTACAACAGAAGCTTGCGATTTAAGAGATAATTACGAAAGATTTAAAGCCAATAATTATGAGCTTTTAGGAGTAAGTGCAGACAATGCTAAAGCGCAAAGTAATTTTAAAAATAAATATGATTTACCTTTTCCATTATTGGCAGACGAAGATAAATCTGTAATACAAGCTTTTGGAATTTGGGGACCAAAAAAATTTATGGGAAAAGACTACGATGGTATTCACAGAACTACTTTTGTTATTGATGAAAATGGTACTATTGAAGAAGTAATATCAGCAGTAAAAACCAAAGAACACACTAAACAAATTTTAGGATAGAAAATCTATTTTTATGTAAGCATGTAAATTATAATCGTACATGCTTATATCAAAATAGCATAAATACCAACTAACGATTTCTAACATCTCTTCTTGGAGTTATTGCAACTCTAGGAATTACCTTAGGAAAGCTTGCTTCTTCAGTTTTGCTTGATGGTTCAATTAGCTGGTTCAATTCAGTGATTTCTCCATCGGTTAAATCGCGGTATCTACCAAGTGGTACATCTAGTGAAATATTTATTATTCTTGTTCTCTTTAGTGCAGTAACTTCATAGTCTAAGTGCTCACACATTCTACGAATTTGTCGGTTTAAACCCTGAGTTAAAATTATTCTAAAAACATATTTACTAACTTGTTCTACCTTACATTTTCTTGTAATAGTCTCTAAAATAGGAATTCCGTTAGCCATTCGTTCTATAAATCTATCTGTAATTGGTCTATTTACAGTAACAATATATTCTTTTTCGTGGTTATTCCTTGCTCTTAGAATTTTGTTTACTATATCGCCATCATTGGTCATAAATATCAATCCTTCACTATATTTGTCAAGACGTCCTATAGGAAAAATTCGTTCGGGATAGTTAATGTAATCTACAATATTATCTCTCACATCAAGATTGGTAGTACATTCTATTCCAATAGGTTTATTGAAAGCAAGGTAAATGCGTTTCTCTCTTTTTTCTCTTATTAATTTCCCATCAACTCGCACTTCATCACTAGAACTTATTTTAGTTCCCATTTCTGGAACAACTCCATTTATAGTTACTTTTCCTTGTTCAATCAATTTATCCGCTTCACGGCGAGAGCAAAAGCCAGTTTCCGATAAAAATTTATTGATTCTTGTAAGATTTTCTTCCATGATGCAAATATAAGAAATTAGAAGGCAGGTTTCTATTTTCAAGTTTTGAAAATTATAGCATTATTTAATACTATTTTTCTATAAAGTCAACTATTGTTTGGTATAAATAGGCATCGTGTAAACTATGACCAAGTCCTTTGGTTTCTATAAATTGAGAAGTTTTCCAAGCATTTGAAATTTTTTTTCCTTCTTCAAATAAAACTACTTTATCATCTTGATCGTGAGCAACAATTCCGTTTATTGTTGAGTTTTCTAGAAATTTTGCAGCAGAAAATTCACTTACAGTAATATTAAATTTTTTCTTTGTGAAAGCTATAAGGGATTGATGAACACGAGAATTTAAACTTAAAAGACGAACGTAGTTTTTTAATATTATTTCAAAATCGGATGGCGCACCAAGCAATACCATTTTATTTATATTGTGCTTATAATGCGCTTGATAATAAGCTAATGCATTGCCACCAATAGAGTGTCCAATAGCAATACTTGGATTGTATTCTTGAACTATTAGATTTATATATTTTGCATATTGAGGAACATTAAATTCTTTTCCGCTTGTTAATCCATGTGCCGGACCATCAATTGCAATAATCGTTTTTTTGGTTTTTTTTAAATGTTTTAATAATTTTTTCCATCGCGATGCGTTACTTTCCCATCCATGAATTAATAATATTATTTCGTCATTTCCTTTATTTTCGCTCTGTTGGGTTTTATCAGGAGTCCAAGTGTAGGTTTGAAATTCATGATCTTCATAAATATGCGTTTTAAAATCGGCATCTAAAAGAGTTTTTGGAAGCAGCACTTTCTTTAATCTTCCTTTTCTAGGTTCACTAAAAAGTTTATAGGCCAATGCAAACGATTTTTCGGGAGCAATAAAACTCATGATGTTTACATAACATCCTACAGTTTTTACAAGAAGTAATTGAGAAATTTTTTCAAACATAAATGACTTTTATTATACTGTTAAAACAAAAATTTAAATAAAATTAAATCCATCTAAAAAATATAACACAAATTTACAGTTATCAAAAGGATAAAAAAAAAGTCTCAAAATAATTTTGAGACTTTCTTACTATTACATTTTTGCAAATATTTTTTCCATTTTTTCTCTTTCCTCATCGGCAAGACCAGCATCAACTAATATTCTTCCTGAATGTTCATCAGTAATTATTTTTTTTCTAGCCGCTATCTCTACTTGAATTTGTGGAGGAATAGTAAAAAATGATCCAGCAGAAGCACCACGCTCAATAGAAACTACAGCTAAGCCGTTTCTTACGCTAGAGCGAATTCTTTTGTAAGCTGCAAGCAATCTGTCTTCTATTTGCCCTTCATACTCGGCAGATTTCTCAGTCAAGAAGCTTTCTTCTTTTTGAGTTTCCGACATGATATCGCTTAATTCTGCTTTTTTATGTTTTAAATGTGTTGATTTTTGTTCTAATCTTTCTTTAGAGTTAGAAACAACTTCTTTTTTATGCTCAGTAGAAGCTTTTAATTCTTTAATTTGTTTCTCTGCCAATTGAATTTCAAGTTCTTGAAATTCAACTTCTTTAGTTAAAGAGTTAAATTCTCTATTATTACGAACGTCCTTTTGTTGTTCAGTATATTTTTTTATTGCAACTTGATGATTTTCAATAGCCGCTTTTTTTGCCTTGATAGTGTCTTCAATTGAAACTAAATCACTTTGTAATTTCTCTAAACGTGTAGTTAAACCAGCTACTTCATCTTCAAGATCTTCCACTTCTAGAGGCAATTCACCTCTTACGTTTCTAATTTCGTCAATTCTGGTATCGATTATTTGTAAATCGTAAAGCGCTCTTAATTTTTCTTCAACGCTCAATTCTTTTGTAGTAGCCATATTCTATAAGTACTTAACTGGATTTGTATTTTCTTCTGATAAAACTATTCTGTCTTCCGACAAATTAGGTGCAAAATTACTAATTTTTTCCTTAAGAAATTCAACAATATAATTTTTTGTATATCTTTCGCTTTCAAAGTGGCCAATGTCTGCTAAAACTATCTGATTTTCAGACTCATAAAAGTTGTGATATTTCATATCGGATGTTAAAAAAACGTCAACACCTGCTTGAATAGCATTTTTAATGGCAAAACTTCCCGAACCACCAAGAACCGCAACGGTAGAAACTTCTTTTCCTAACAACTCTGTATGTCGAATTGAACCACATTGCATTTTATCTTTTACAAACAATAAAAAATCAATTTCACTCATTGGACGTTCCAGTTCGCCTACCATTCCCAATCCAATGTTTTGATGTATGTTTTGTAATTCATAAATTTCGTAAGCAACTTCCTCATAAACATGATTTGAAAATAACGCTTTCAAAATTTTACTTTGCAAATGTTTTTCAAATGTAACTTCAATTTTTATTTCTGCAGTTTCAACAAATTCAAACCGTTCGCCAATTTCTGGATTACTATCTTCATTTCCTATGTAAGTTCCAATTCCTTGTGAGGTAAAACTGCAATCGTCATAATTGCCAATTTTCCCAGCACCTGCATCGAATAACGCATTGCGAACTTGCTCTACATTTTCTGGAATTGTATAAGTTATTAATTTCTGAATAAAGTTTTGTTTTGGAACCAGAATTTTAGTATTCTTTAATCCCAATGCATCACAGAAAATTTTATTAACCCCATTCTTATGATTGTCTAAGGCAGTATGAACGGCATAAATTGCAATATCATTTTTAATGGCTTTTAAAACAGAACGTTCTACATAATTTTTTCCAGTAATTTTCTTCAATCCAGAAAATAAAATAGGATGGAAGCATACTACCAAGTTACATTTTTTAGCAATAGCTTCATCTATAACATTTTCTAATGCATCATGACAAACCAATATTCCAGTGGCATCATCGTCTTGATTTCCTATCAATAATCCTACGTTGTCAAAATCTTCGGCATACGCCAATGGTGCCATTTCTTCTAATATTGTAAGTATTTCTTTTATTTTCATATATAATTTATGATGTTTTAATTTTTAAAAAAATTATGTTTCCCACTCATTCAATACTTCCCTAACTGTCCATTCTCCATTGAGATTTTCAATTAGAAAGAAACTGCCCGAATTGTGTTCTATATTTCTATAAAATGCCACTTTTACCAAACAATATTTCTTTGCAAAATACATTGGTTTACTCACAATCATTAGACGTTGGTTGTTGTCATTAAAGCGAATAGAAACTTTATGAAACTCGTCTATTGATAAACAATTGTTGACTTTGCTTTTTAAATATTGATTTTGATTTGAAAATAAAGATGAATATTCTTTAGACCAATCTTCTTGTAATTGATTGTTAATCTGTTTTTTAATTTCGGCTGAATTTTGTTTCAACAATTCACTTTTGCTAATTACCTCAAGCGTTTCTTCATTATTTGGAGCTTTAGAGCAATAAAAACTTAAAAGTTGCAAACGATTTTTTACAATCACTTTTTCGTTTTGATAATACTTGCTCAATAAAATCTTAAGAATAGCCGTGTCTTGATTCTCTTGAGAAAATCCCATTTGGAAACAAAATATAAAAGCTATAATTAATTTAAAATCAAATTTCATTCTTCAAATTATTTTCAATTCAAAGATAAAAAAATGTTACTTTAAATAGTGAACTATTTTTAATAAACTAAAATAGCACGATTTTTGTATATTTGTATTTCAAATATCTAATGTTATGACTACTTTAACCATCAAAATTAACGAGCGTTCCAAAAAAGGCAAAGCTTTTCTTGAGTTTGCAAAAACTTTTTTCGAAAAAGGAAACGATATTGAAATTATTGAGTCTGATTTGAAAAATAAGAAAGATGAAAGTATTTACAGCAAGGAATTTATTGCAAAAATAAAAATATCGGAAGAAAATATTAAAAACGGTGAAGTTTTTATCCTAAATCCAGATGATATATGGGGAAGTTTAGGGTTAAAGTAACCAAGAATGCTCAGAAAGATATTGCTATTCATTTAAAATCTAGAAACAAATTAGTAATTAAAAATATTGGATTAATTTTAATCGAATTATCAGAAACTCCATTTGAAGGAATCGGTAAGCCAGAACCATTGAAATATGAATATTCAGGTTATTGGTCTAGAAAAATAAATAAAAAAGACAGAATGATTTATTATTTAGAGGATGAAACCATAACTGTCTATGTTGTTTCTGCAATGGGACATTATTCTGATAAGTAAATGAAGTTTCTACGTATAATTCTCTTTCCTTTTGCCATTTTATATGGAATAATAACTTCTATCAGAAATTTCTTTTTTGATATTGGAATCTTAAAATCCTATTCCTTTAATGTTCCTGTAATTGCTGTTGGAAATCTAAGCGTTGGCGGTACAGGAAAAACACCTCAAATTGAATATTTAATTCGATTGCTTTCGCCAAATTATAAAATTGCTACTCTAAGTCGCGGCTACAAACGAAAATCGGAAGGTTTTATCTTGGCAGACGAAACTTCTAATGCCGAAATACTTGGTGACGAACCGTTTCAAATACATCAAAAATTCCCAAATATAAAAGTTGCAGTTGATGCCAACAGAAAAAACGGCATTGAACAATTGTTAAAACTAAAAGACAAACCAAATGTAATTTTATTAGACGATGCTTTTCAACATAGGAAAGTCAAAGCCGGATTTTACATTTTACTTTCGGCATATGACGATTTATTTTGCAATGATTTTATGCTTCCAACAGGAAATCTTCGTGAGAGTAGAAGTGGAGCAAAAAGAGCAGATATAATAATTATCACTAAATGTCCTAAAGATTTATCTCAAACTGAACAACAAAATATTAGTAGAAAAATAGGCATCGATAAACCAATATTTTTCAGTTATATAGATTATGATGACAAGATTTACAATGAAACTGATTCTAAAAATGTTGATGAAATAAAAAATAGCGAAAAACTACTTCTTGCCGGAATTGCAAAACCTGAATCTTTCTTTAATTATTTAGAAAATGATAATGATATAACTTTGCAATTTCCAGACCATCATCATTTTTCTGAAATAGATATAAAATCAATTAAATATTCAGCAATGAATAATATAATTGTCACAACAGAAAAAGACTATGTTAGATTAAAAGATAGTGATTTGAAATCATTATTTTACTTACCAATTAAAAGTAGTTTCATTGATAAAAAAAATAATTTTGACGAAACTATTTTAAGTTTTATAAATATGAAGTTCAAATAAATTATATAAATAGATATTGATAAAAAAGAGTTAGAATTGAATTTTAACTCTTTTTTTTTGTGTTATAAATTTTGACTTTTTCTAAATAGATGTATTTCAGCAGTTATATTGGTTATGTGAAGATAATTAGCAGTAATAAATTTTTGCAGACCATGTTTAGTCTACATTTACAATGTTAACAATTGTTTAATTCATAATCGCCCATAATGGAAAGTTGATTATTGAATGTTCCGCATAAAATGTATTTTTAGGATTCTCCTTGAAAGCATTAACAAAACTAAACAAACCATCCCATTTTATTTAATTTCCCATGAAAAAAAAAGTATTATATAGTATAATAGCTATCGCTCTATTGTGTTTTCCGAACAAAAATTTCGGACAAGTACTAAATTTGGGTACACTTACAAATTTTGCGGCTTATTCTGGTACTGGCGCAGTTTCTAATACTGGCACTTCAGTACTTACAGGAGATATTGGGACCAATGTTGGTGCAATAAGTGGTTTTGGATTACCATCTACATTAAATGGTTCTTTGTACAATGCCGATGCTACAACTACTCAAGCAAAAATAGATTTGCTTAGGGTTTACATACATCTTAGTGATTTATTTGTAACCAATACAACCCATGCAGCGGCATTTGGTAGTGGTGAAACAATCTTTCCAGGTGTTTACTCTATTGCTGGCGCAGGTTCACTAGCAGGAACAGTAATTCTTGACGGACAAGGAAATCCAAATGCAGCATTTGTAATAAAATTTGAAGGAGGATTTTCTGCTGGAGCAAGTTCAACAGTAGTTTTAGCCAATGGAACTCGTGCGTGTAATGTTTTTTGGATTGCCGAAGGTGCCATTTCTATTGGTGCATCAAGTGTTACTAAAGGTACACTTCTTGCTCATCCTGGAGCAATTACAATTGGAGCTAGTGGTAATTTTGAAGGTAGAATGCTTTCGTCTGAAGGTGCCATTACTTTTGGACCAGGTTTAGCATTTCTTCCAGCAGGACCAATTACGATACCAATTAGTTGCGTAAATAC
This sequence comes from Flavobacterium sp., assembly GCF_043778725.1. Taxonomy (GTDB): domain Bacteria; phylum Bacteroidota; class Bacteroidia; order Flavobacteriales; family Flavobacteriaceae; genus Flavobacterium. Next base: position 16,935 of record NZ_JAYWFT010000178.1, read on the forward strand.
TTGTAACAATAATATCTTAGGTACAGCATCAAATTTTGCGCTTTTCACAAGTATTGGAGCTGTTGCAAATGCTGCAACATCAGGAATAATTGGTGATATTGGGTCAGATACTGGAGCTATTAGTGGCTTTACAAGTTCAACAGTTGCGGGTTCTTTTTATCATGTTGATGGAGTAACGGCTCAAGCCAAAATTGATTTGCAAGCTGCATATGTTCAACTTCACAATATTCCAGCGACAGTTACTTCTCATACTCCAGCATTTGGAAGCGGAGAAACTTTGCATGCAGGTGTTTATTATATTGCAGCAGCAGGTTCACTAGCAGGTACAATTACATTAGATGCACAAGGAAATCCAGATGCTTTTTTTCTTTTTAAATTTGACGGAGCTTTTACAACTGCGGCTCAATCTAAAGTTATTTTAGCCAATGGTACTCGTCGTTGCAATGTTTTTTGGGTAGCCGAAGGTGCCGTTTCTATGGGAACTTTTACTTTTATGAAAGGAACTCTTATTGCTCACAATGGCGCCAATACAATGGGTGCCAACGGAAATTTAGAAGGACGTATGCTTTCTACAGAAGGCGCTATTGGTTTTAGTACAGGAGTTATTTACACAAACACACTTTGTTTTGTTTCTCCATCTAATGTTATTGCCGCAACAAATGATGTTTCAATACCAATTTTCGGAAACTCTTCAAGAGATAATTTAATAAATGTTTTGGTCAATGATACTCTTAATGGAGTTGCTGTTGTAGCATCAGATGTGCGTTTAACTTTTATTAGTGCTACCAATGACGGAATTAGACTTTCTGGAACTAATGTTGTAATTGCTTCTGGCATACCTTCTGGTGCTTATACATTAACTTATCAAATTTGTCAAATATCTAATCCAAGTAATTGCAGCCAAGCAACTGTTTCTCTATCAATTATGAGTGAATAGTGTATTGAAATTTCATCAAATAGAATTTTTACCTCAAGATTTTGTTTTTCCCGATTGTAATTTGGTATCGTACTAGCGATGATTTTTGATTATATTTGAACTTAAATTTACAAATACTATAAATAACAATCGCTACTTAATTTTATTGAAATTAGATATAATTTTAGTTTATGAAAGTAAATAACATATAAAAAAAAATGTGGGAAGAAGTTCAAGAAACGGTAAAATTTATTAAAGATAAAACAGGTTTCACACCAGAATACGGAGTAATTTTAGGTTCTGGATTGGGTAGTTTTACAGATGATATTCAGGTTGAATTTACATTACCTTATTCAGAAATTCCAAATTTTCCAGTTTCGACGGTTCAAGGTCATAAGGGCGCACTGGTTTTTGGAACCATTGGAACTAAAAAAGTAGTTGCCATGCAAGGTCGTTTTCATTTTTATGAAGGTTACGACATGAAACAGGTAACTTTTCCTGTAAGAGTTATGAAATATTTGGGAGTTACTAAATTGATAGTTTCTAATGCCTCTGGAGGAGTAAATCCAAATTATGAAGTAGGAACAATTGTTATTATTAAAGATCATATTAACATGATGCCCGAACATCCTTTGCGAGGGAAAAATGATGAACGATTTGGTCCACGATTTGTAAATATGAGTGAACCTTACAGTAAAGCAATGAGGTTAAAAGCCAAAGAAATTGCAAAATCATTAAATATTGAAGTGGCAGACGGTGTTTATATGGGATTGCAAGGACCAACATTTGAAACGTTATCAGAATACAAAATGGTAAAGAATATTGGTGCCGATTGTGTAGGAATGTCAACAGTTCCAGAAGTGATTGTTGCACGCCACATGGAATTAGAAACTTTTGGATTATCGGTAATAACAGACATGGGTGATGAAGAAAATATTGAAGAAGTTAATCATGAAGAAGTTCTTAAAGCTGCCGAAAAAGCCGAACCAAGTGTTAGATTACTTATTAAAGAATTGATTAAGAAATACTAAAAAAAAAGACGTTTTTATTAAAACGTCTTTTTTTTTACACTAAATTTTCTGCAATAATTTTATAAAAATTTTCGGGTTCAAATGGTTTTGTAATAACATCTGTCATTCCGTAGGAAAGTAACATTTCTCTATTCTCATTAAGAGAAATTGCCGTAAGTGCTATAATGGGTGTTAATTCATTAAATTCTCTAATTTGTTGTGTTGCAATTGTTCCGTTTATTCCTGGTAAATGAACATCCATTAACACTAAATCAAATTCATGTTTTTCTTTTAATAATAGTACAGAGTCTTCTCCATTATCAACAATTAAACAAGACATTCCTTTATTTTCGAGCATTTTTTTGGTAATCATTTGATTGATTTTATTGTCCTCTACTAAAAGAATTTTTTTGTTTTTTACCGCGTTTATATCTATCGTTTGTATTTTCTTTGCGACAATAGTTTCGTCACTTATTTCAAACGGAAGCGCAAATGTAAACGTAGTACCTAGTCCAACTTTACTATTTAACTGGATGTTTCCGCCCAAAAGTTCAATCAATCTTTTTACAATAGATAGGCCAAGACCTGTACCTCCATATTTTCTATTAACTTCTATTGATCCTTGAGAAAAACTATCAAAAACTGCTGTTTGTTTATCTTCTGGAATTCCTATACCATTGTCAGAAACTTTAAATAAAATTTGTATTTTAGAACCTTCTGTATTTACTATTTTAGCAATTAACTTTACATAACCGTTCTTAGTAAATTTCAATGAATTGTTTACTAGATTAATAAATATTTGGGATAACTTGGTAGGATCACAAATTAAATTATCAGGAATAGTCTCGTCTATATCTAGAATAAAAGTATTATTATTTTCTTGAGCTATTTCCTTAAATGAGTTTTGAATGTTTATTAATTGAACTTTTAAGTTGCAATTAATTTGTTCTACAGGAACATTTTCCGATTCAATTCTGTTAATTTCTAAAATATCGTTTATAAATGTAAGCAAGTAATTTCCAGAAAATTTCAATGAATTTAAGTAACTCAACTGACTGTCTTTTGGATTTTCTTCAAGTAACAAATGGGTAAGACCATTTATCGCATTTAAAGGCGTTCTTAATTCGTGACTTACGGTAGAAAGAAATTCTGATCTAGCTTTAGATGCTTTTTCGGCATTTTCTTTGGCTATTAATAATTCGTTATTTTTTTCTTTTAATAATAAATTTGACTGTGTTCTTAGAATATTATTTTTGTAAAGCGATAAACTTAAAAGTGATAATATAGAAATTAATGCTATAGCTAGAATACTTATTAACTTTGCAAAAGTATTGGCTTTTTCCTGACTCTTGTTTTCCTTATCTGCTTGTTCAATTAATTTTAGTTTTTCTGAATCTTTAAAAGAAGAAAAGTCTTCAAAACCAATTTTTTTATTATTTAAATATATAATGCTGTCTTTAAGTTTTAAATATTTTTTTAGTAAAAGATGCGATTTATCTATATCCATTGATTTTTCAAATGATTCACTCAATGCCAAAATTATGTTAGATTTCTGTTCTAAATTATCTTTGTTGGCAGCCAATGCACGATTTAAATAATTTATAGAAAGGTTATAACGTTTTTTGTTAAACTCTATTATGCCTATTTGATACAATGCTTCGGATCTAGTTTTATAAACATCAGACGTGTCTTGCTTGCTTATAATTTTCTCAAATAAAGGCATTGCCAAATCAATTCTTCCTTTTTCCTTAAAAAGAATCCCTTTTTGGAGCGTTAGCATTTCAATTGCGCTAGGAATTTTTATTTTTTCATAAATAACTCCTGCAGCATTGAAATTTTTTTCTGCCATCGTTAATTTATTCTTCTCTAAGTAACAAACGCCCAAACTGTAATGTGTAAAAGCCTGTTCCGACGAAAAAGATAAGGTAGAATACACAGCAATACTCTTGATAAATACATCAATTGCATCGTCAATTTTATTTAACTCTAGATAAATAATTCCAAGATTTGAATAACTATCGGCTATAGATTTTTGATTGTTAGTTCTGTTTGAATAATCTATTGCTTTTTGAGAATAATTTAGACTGTTTTTATAATTATTGAGTGCCTTATTATATTTAACCAAATCAATATAATATACCGTACTGTCTGTTTTCTCAACTTGTTTGTTTTGAGAGAATAGTAGTGAAGGCAATAAAATAATAAATAGTAAAAGATGCCTCATAGTTGAAGTAATCTTGTGATTAGTGGTCTAAAGTAAAGAAATTATTTTTGAATATGTTCTATTAAGTCGATTATTCTCGACGAATAACCTATTTCATTGTCATACCAACCAACAACTTTAACCATTTTGTCAATTACCGATGTTAATTGTGCATCAAAAAGACACGAATTGCGATTTCCAATTATATCTACCGAAACTATAGGATCTTCTGTATAATCTAAAATTCCTTTAAGATTTGTTTCGGATGCTTTTTTAAATGCCAAGTTAATATCTTCTATTGATACGGCTCTTTTTACATTAAATGTTATATCGGTAAGTGAACCATCAGGAACAGGAACACGAATACCGCAACCTCCAATTTTACCTTCCATTTCTGGAAATATTTTAGTTAATGCTTTGGCTGCTCCAGTAGTTGTAGGAACAATAGATTGACTTGCGCCACGAGCACGTCGTAAATCTTTGTGTGGTTGGTCGTGCAAACTTTGATCTGTAGTGTACGAATGAATTGTTGTTATGTAAGCTTGCTCAATTCCACACAAATCGTTAATGACTTTCATCATTGGTGCAGCATTATTAGTAGTACAGCTTGCATTAGAAATAATTTTTTCAGTGCCATCAAGAATACCATCATTTACACCAAGAACAACCGTTTTTATAGTATCAACTTCAGATGGTGCTGATAAAATTACTTTTTTGGCTCCAGCTATAATATGTTTGTTGATGTCTTCATATGTCTTGTATTTTCCTGTAGATTCAATAACAATATCTATAGTAAGGTCTTTCCAATTGAGATTATTAATTTCTTTTTCGTGAAAAAATAAATAGGATTTTTTATCGATAATTATGGCATTTTCATCATATGTAACTTCTAATGGCAAAACACCATGAATACTATCATATTTTATTAAGTGTGCCATTGTTCTATTGTCGGCAATATCATTTATGGCAACAACTTCAATAGATGGATGGTTGATAAGCAATCTAAAAAGATTTCTTCCAATTCTTCCAAATCCGTTAATGGCAATTTTTGTTTTATTCATTGGGTTCAATATGTATCAATACGTGACCTAATTCTGGGATTTCAACTTGTAATGTGTCTTTTAATTTGTGTGAAATATCATGTCCTTCTTTTACAGAAATGCTAGCGTTAACAATTGCATGAAGATCTACATGGTATTTCATTCCTGCTTTTCTAATAAAACATTTTTCGGTATCAATTACGCCTTCAACCTTGTGAGATACAACTCTAATTTCATCAACTAAATCATCATAAAGGTGTTCATCCATAATTTCACCAAGTGCTGGTCTAAAGATTAAATAACTGTTATAAAGTATAAATCCTGATGCGAAAAGAGCAGCCCAATCATCGGCAGATTCATATCCTTTTCCTAAAAAAAGCGCTATTGAAATACCAATAAAAGCTGCTATAGATGTTATTGCGTCACTTCTATGGTGCCAAGCATCGGCTTTCAATGATGAACTATTGGTTTCAATACTTCTTTTCATGACCAATCTAAAAGATATTTCTTTCCAAACAATGATTATTGCCAATATTATTAAAGTCCACGATTTTGGCAATTCATGAGGCGTTCCAATATTTAAAATACTTTCATATGCTATTATTGTTGCAGAAGTAATAAGAAATCCAACAACTAAAAAGGTTACTAAAGGTTCTGCTCGACCATGTCCATAAGGATGATTTTCATCGGCTGGTTTATTAGAATATTTTATTCCAAAAAGTACTAAAAAGGAAGAAAAAATGTCGGTTGTAGATTCTATAGCATCAGCAATTAAAGCATAGGAATTTCCAAAAAAACCTGCCAATCCTTTAATTATTGCTAAAGTTGCATTTCCAATTAAACTAAAATAGGTAGCGTTAATTGCCGTTTGCTCGTTGGTACTACTTTTTGACATTTATAATTATAAAATGTGTTTTGCGGCATGATAACTAGAACGAACTAAAGCGCCACTTTCTACATGACGAAAGCCCATTTCTTTACCGATTTTTTCGTATTTTTCAAATTGCTCTGGTGTTACAAAAAACTTTACTGGTAAATGTTTTTTACTTGGTTGCAAATACTGACCAATAGTAACAATATCAACATTATTATCTCTCAAATCTTGCATTGTTTGAATCACTTCTTCCTCAGTTTCACCTAGTCCAAGCATGATTCCCGATTTGGTTCTTTTTATACCTTTTTCTTTTAAATATCTTAAAACCTCCAAACTTTTATCATATTTAGCTTGTATGCGCACTTCGCGAGTTAATCTACGAACGGTTTCAACATTGTGCGAAACAACTTCTGGATTGGCTTCTACAATTCGGTCAATATTTCTTGTATTTCCTTGAAAATCTGGAATTAAGGTTTCTAAAGTAGTTTCTGGATTCATTCGGCGAATGGCTTGAACAGTTTCTAACCAAATAATTGATCCCATATCTTTCAAATCATCTCTATCAACACTTGTAATAACGGCGTGTTTGATTTTCATGATTTTAATAGAACGAGCTACTTTTTCTGGTTCGTCCCAATCTACAGTTTCTGGACGACCAGTTTTTACACCACAAAATCCGCAAGAACGTGTACAAACATTTCCTAAAATCATAAATGTTGCCGTTCCTTCGCCCCAACATTCACCCATATTTGGGCAACTTCCTGAGGTACAGATAGTATTCAATTTGTATTTGTCTACTAAACCACGAAGTTCAGTATATTTTTGTCCAATTGGTAATTTTACTTTTAGCCATTTGGGTTTACCAATAGGCAATGTGTTTTCTACAACCGATTCCATACTTGCAATTTTAGATGCGCAAAGATACGAATGTAGATTTTAGATTTGTGTTATTAGATTTTACTTTTTCTATCTATTTACAAAAAAAACACAAAAAACTTGTCTCATTTTTTTGAAACGAGACAAGTGTTATTTAGTATCTAGTGAGCAATTAAGTTTTATTATAAAACTACCGTTATTGGTAAAGTATATCTAGTTCTCACAGGTGCGCCATCTTTAATTCCTGGTGTCCATTTGGTTTTTAGTGATTTCAAAACTCTAACAGCTTCTTTATCGACAGTTTCATTAGTTTTTTCTAGAACTTCAATGTCGGTCATTGCCCCATTTTTTTCAATTACAAACGAAACTTTTACTCTAATTGTTTCTCCTTCTTCAAGATTATCTTTATCAAAATTATTTCCTACATATTGATAAAAGTTTTTCATTCCTCCAGGAAAAGCAGGTTGTGTATCTAGTTCTTTAGCATTTACTGGACCATTATTTTTTATTGGTTCGGTTCCAGTAGTTGTTCCTCCAGTATTTATTGGTGTAGGTGTTCCTTTTGTTCCTGGTCCATCGGTTATTATTCCTGGAGCGTTTATTATTGGTACTTCTACATTTGACGTTATTGGAGTTTTAGATTCTTCTGTTGGCGCTACTTTAAAGTTTCTGTTTTCAATTTTAATTACAGGAATTTTAACTTCTGGTGTTTTAACTTTAGGCTTTACAACTGCTTCCTTTTTTTTCTCAACAGGTCGTGCTACGTATGGAGTTACAACAATAGAATCGTTTATTGTAACTAGAGGTTTTGGCATTGGTTTGGAACCAAATGAACTAAGAAGTAATCCTGTTCCAGAGACTAATGCTATGAATGTTACCGAAACGAAAAAGGCCATTAAAGTTGTTTTTGAACTATCACGACGCAATTGATAGGCGCCATATTTTTGGTTTTTTCCTTCAAATACAAGGTCTAACCAATTTTTTCCAAAGATACTGTTGTTTGACATAATTTATAGTTTTAATGTTAAGTATCAATGTTACATAAGCTGTTTTTTTAGAAAATAGACTTTGATGTGTTCTCTTTCTTTAATAACGCAAAGATTATTCCAATATTGTGTGAATTTTGTATAAAAAATTAAAATTTATTAAAGTATTGTTTTTATAGCAGATTTTATAATGATTTATTCTTAGAATTTGAAACTCTATTCAATACAAAAACTAAGTAACCCTGACTGCAATGGAAATCCTTTTCTTTTGTTGCCTGAGGTTACTCGAAGGCAGCAAAAGAAAAGATTGGAATGTAAGGCAGGAATAGGGAAACCAAAAAGGTACTATCGATTCGTTCCTAGAAAAAAAAGCTGATTATCGTTTGGTTTGAATGATTTCTGCCAATAATTTTTTGGCGCGAAGTAATTTGATTTTTACGTTGCTCAATGGTTCTTCAAGTTGTTCGGCAATTTCTTGATAACTCATTTCTTGAAAGTAACGAAGTTGTATAACTTCTTGATAATGAGGTTTTAATTCTTTGATAAATTGCAGTAATTGCGATAAGTTTTGCTCGGTTATTAGTTCGTCTTCTGCCGATGGTGAAGTGTCTGCAATGTTGTAGGCTTGTTGGTCTTCTTCGTCGGTGATTTCTACAAAAAGCGTAGATTTTTTTTTGCGGAGTAAATCAATATGAACATTTTTTGCAATGGCAATTAACCATGTATTGAATTGAAATTCAGGATTGTAAGTGGATAATTTATCGAATGCTTTCGAGAAGGTTTCTATAGTAATATCTTCGGCATCGGTTTCGTTTTCGGTACGTTTTAGCATAAAACCATAGACTTCGTTCCAATAATGGTCGAGTAGGTAAGTGAAGGCAACTTGGTCGCCTTTTTTAGCTTTTTCTATGTGAGGATTTATTTCCAATGTACTGGTTTAGAGAATGTATTGGTGATAAAAATGTTTAATTGAGTGACAATAAGTGTGATTTCGATAATTGGAAACCAGTACATTACATCTTTTTCTTTTAATTTTCCTGCGGCAAAACCTAATGATAGCCATGCAAATAGATAACGAAAAGTAATCAAACTTAGTACAATTATCCATTGAAATTGAAAGGCTAATAAAATTATTGGCAAGATAAGGAATAATAATTGAGATGCGTAAAAAACGGCTAACTGACTTCTGTCGAATGATTTATAGTGTTTAGCGGTTGCGACGTGTCTTCTTTTTTGGGTAAACCAATCTTTAAACGTGGTTTTTGGTTTAGAAAAAGTAAAACTGTCTGGTGTGTAACAAACGGCTGTATTTTTAGAATTTGCAGCTTGGTTGATAAACAAATCGTCGTCTCCAGAACGGATTTTCATGTGTTCTATAAATCCGTTGGTTTTAAAAAATTCTTCGCGTTTGTATGCCATGTTGCGACCAACGCCCATGTAAGGCTTGCCTAATTTTGCCCATGAAAAATATTGCGTTGCCGTTAATAAAGTTTCAAAACGGATGATTTTATTTAGGAACGAATTTTTAATTTTTTCGTAAGCACCATAACCTAAAACGATGGTTTTTTCTTTGGTGAATTGTGCCGACATTTCTTTAATCCATTCGGTTGAAGTTGGATAGCAATCGGCGTCTGTAAATAATAGATATTCGTTTGTAGCGGCTTTGATACCAAGAGTTAGAGCAAATTTTTTGTTTCCCCAAAAGGCTTCAATGTTTTCTACTTTTACTAATTTAACATTGGAAAATTGTTTTTCAAATGCTTCAAAAACTTCTAATGTTTCATCGCTTGAGGCATCGTCAATTAAGACAATTTCGTAGTCCGGATAATTTTGTTGCGCTAATAAAGGCACAAAGTTTTTTACGTTTTCTTCTTCATTTTTAGCACAAACAATTACTGAAATTGGAACTCTTTTTGGTGTTGCCGTTTGCGGTTTAGCAAAAGAAAATTTACCAAAAAACACTACATAATATAGGAATTGAACTAGTACAACAGCAACAAATAAACAAAGTAAAATTAGTAACATAATGGGTTTTTAATCGGTTGCAAAAGTACTAAATGAAAATTAGATATTAAGAGTTGGTTTTGGATTTTTTAAAAAAATTATCGCTGACATTTTTTCATTTCATTGGCTACTTCAATAGATTGATTATCATGAGTTTTTTCTAATTCTGAAATGATGTTTTTGTAATTTTTGTCATCTCTATTTTGAGACATTTTTTTTATGGCTTCAATTGATGTTATTTCTATTTCAAATGCTACAATTCCTCTTGCTTGGCGGATTGTTTCTTTAGATAATTCTTCAATTTTTACAGGATTTTCAGATTTGGTTTCGTATTTATCGACTAATTTTTTAAGCGATAAAACGGCTTCGTCGTATTTTAAAATTGTAACTTTTCCGTAAACATGAACTGCGATATAATTCCATGTTGGTACATTTTCATGATCGTACCAGGAGGAAGAAATGTAGGAATGTGCACCCGAAAAAATGGCTAAAACATCATGATTGTCTTTAAAACTTTCGGCTTGTGGATTTTCTAGAGAAACATGACCAACCAGAACTTCGTTACCTAATTTATTTATATCCAAAAACAACGGTATATGAGTTGCCCAAAGTTTTCCATTGGTTTGATTTACTAGAATTGCAAATCCGTTTTCATGAATGAAATTCTTGATTTCGGATTGATTTTCGTTTTTGTATAGGTTCGGGATGTACATCTTTAATTTCTAACAATTTTTCTCAATCCAATCGTATAATTCGTTCAAAGTTTTTCCCATAGTAGCCAAATTAGTTTTTAAGTGCATGGCTGGAATATCTTTATCTTTTTCTCGATGTGTAATTGTTCTAAAACAATCGGGACATTTATAATGATCGTGTGATGCGTTGGTTCTTATATAATAACATTTATTTGCTTTAAGAAAAGCAATCCAATCTTTAGTCTTAACTGGTCTGTTATTTCCCATTTACAAAAATTAAACAGTAGCTTCTAGCATTGATGTTTTTAGAGTTCCAGGTTCAAAACCCTGTAAAACGCCATTTTCATCAACATAAGATTTTGAATAATTTTTATTGTGGTATTTTACTTTGGCAAATCCAAGTTTTGTTAATTCAATTTCCCTTAGTTCATTGGTTAATTTCATTAAATCCTCACAAAAAAGTCTAAGATTTTCTTGAAAAGATTGATGCGCTTCTTCTTTTGAATTCCCATAACCACTAACTAATATTGCTGGAGAAATTGCAACAAAATGCTCGCCTTCTTTACCAGTTGCAACAATAGCTTTAATAGAAATTGAACTTTCTTTAATTCGTACCGTTTCAATTATATCATTGAAATTGATGCTCATATTTTTTTTATTTAAACAAATGTAGTTATATTTTTTTTATTTCTAATGTCAAAATTTCAATATTAAATAACATTAACTTCAGCTTCAATAGCAATTCCAAACTCCTTTAAAACCGTCGCTTGAACGTCGCGAGAAACCGCTAAAATTTCTTGTCCAGTTGCGTTGCCATAATTTACTAAAACCAAAGCTTGATTTTTATGAATTCCAGCATCACCAAAACGTTTTCCTTTAAAACCAGCCTTTTCAATAAGCCAACCAGCAGGAATTTTAACTTCGGTTTCTGAAATTACATAATGTGGCATTTCAGGATGTAAAGCGTGTACTTTTTCAAATTCTGATTTGGAAATAATTGGATTTTTAAAGAAACTTCCGCTGTTTCCCAACTCTTTTGGATCGGGTAATTTACTTTGGCGAATCACAATTACAGCATTAGAAACATCTTTTAATGTTGCAATTATGACATTTTTATTTTCTAATTCTTTAGTAATATCTCCATATGAAGTATTGATTTTATGATTGCGTTTTGTGAGTTTGAAAACCACAGAAGTTATCACAAATTTATCTTTGGCTTCGTGCTTAAAAATACTTTCTCTGTAACCAAAATTACATTCTTCTTTGGTGAAAACTTTTAATTCTTGAGTTGCAATATTCATAGCTTCACACGAAACAAAGGTGTCTTTAATTTCGGTTCCATAAGCGCCAATATTCTGAACAGGAGTTGTGCCAACATTGCCTGGAATAAGCGACATATTTTCTAATCCACCAAAATTTTGTTCGATAGTCCAAAGAACAAATTCGTGCCAAACTTCGCCAGCCTGACTTTCAACCCAAACAAAATCGTCGTCTTCTTTAATGATTTTTTTTCCTTTTAAATCGATGTGAATTACAAGTGCGTCAATATCTTGCGTTAACAACATATTGCTTCCGCCACCAAGAATAAATTTTTTATCAGAAGAATAATGTTCTAAAATAGATTTTAATTCATCGTTAGAATGAACCGCAACAAATTGTTTTGCTTTGGCTTCAATTCCAAAAGTGTTGTATTTTTTTAGTGAAAAGTTAGTTTGAATTTGCATTTTATTGATGTTGTAATTGATTTTTATAACACAGATTTCAGAAATTATAGAAATATAAAAAAGACGTTTTTTAATTATCTCATAACTTCGTACTTCGTATTTTGTACCTCGTACGTCCAATTTATTCTTCCGTTTCTAAAGCGCGTCTCAAAAAGTCATTCATTGGTTTTAACGCAATTAATTTCTGAGCAATTTTTTTACTAAAATCGGGTTGCATAAATAATTTATCGTCAATTTTTTCAGATGCTGTAAAACTTTTTAATTTCAAAAATTCAATTGCTGGATGATTTGGATCAAAATCTTTAGGTGCTTTTTTTAGCATGTTTCCTTCCGATTTGTCAAGTTCTTTGAACTCATTTTTGAACTTTTTATCGTTTACAATAGTTTCCAAATCGTCGTGAAAAAATTCAATTTCTTTGCGAATTAATTTTAGTTCACTTGGTTCGGGACACCAAACTCCACCAGCGATAAACGAATTTCCTGATTCAAAATGAATGTAATATCCTGGACTATTTTTACGATTTTTATTCTGTGAAAACCAAACACCCATATTGGTTTTATAAGGTGATTTATCTTTGCTAAAACGAATATCACGATTGATGCGAAATGTACAGTTTTTTACTTCCAATGGCTCTAATGATTTGTCCAAAGGTTTCATTTCTGCCAAAATGGATGCTATATAATTATGATAGTCTTTTTTATAATTTTCATACCGTTTTTTATTGGCGTGCATCCATTCGGTATTGTTATTCGCAATTAAATCGGCAAGAAATTGTAAGGCTTCTTCTGTTATCATTTGTCCTAAATTATTTTTTATAACCTTGTCTTTTATATTTTTTCTCTCAAATCTTCTTCTGGTAAATAACCTAAATGTCTCCAAGTTTCTTTACCGTTTTCATAAATTAAAATTACGGGTAAACCATCTATTTTCATCGATTCTAAAAGCGATTTGTTTTCATCGGCATCCAATCGAATTAAGGAGATTTTGCCTTTTAATTCTTCCTGCATTTTCAATAAATAAGGTTCCATTTTTTTACATGGAGCACACCATTTTGCAGAAAAATTAATTATAACTTTTTTGTCAGAATTAATTAATTTATCATATTCAGAAACCGATAATCCTGTTGGAATTACATCTGAATTTGCAGTTTTTTTGCCTTTCCATTTCATAATTCCACCATCAAGATTGTAAATTTCTTTGAATCCTAATTCCAATAATTTGTCTGCAGCTTGACTGCTTCTTCCGCCAACTTTGCAATACACAAAAACAGGTTTTGATTTGTCTAATTTTTCAACTTTTGCAGTAAAATCATTTCCATTCCAGTCAATATTTGTAGCGTTTTGTAAATGCTCAACAGCATATTCTTCTGGAGTTCTAACGTCTATTAATTGCGGATTTTTTAGGGATAATAGTTTTGCCTCATAATCAATTCCTGAAATAGTTTGTATCGGTTGATTGGCTTCTAAATTTGCATCAGATTTACTTGTTTTACCTTGACAACTAACTAGAAAAATTGTTATTGATAGAAGAGATAGGAGTTTTTTCATAATAATTTTTTATCAAAAATAATAAAGTAAAAATAGAACAAAGTAGCAAATGTTACAAGTTAAATATTTTATAACTTTGATGTGTGGTTTTTACAATGTTTTCGGTGCGCTCGGGATGTGTATCGGAAATAAATAATTGTCCAAATTCTTCCTGATTGACCATTTCTACAATTTTACTAACGCGAGTTTCGTCTAATTTATCAAAAATATCATCAAATAATAAGATTGGTTTTTCACCAGACTGTTTTTTTACAAATTCAAATTGCGCCAGTTTTAAAGCTATTAAAAACGACTTTTGTTGACCTTGTGAGCCAAACTTCTTTATAGGATAGTGATCAATTTGAAACGCCAAATCATCTTTGTGAATGCCAATTGAAGTATATTGTAAAGCTCGGTCTTTCGCCAAATTTTTTTCTAGTAAAGCCAAAGTTGAACCTTCAAATAAATGACTTTCATAGACTAATTGAACCGTTTCTTCCGATCCAGTAATTGCTTGATGGTGTTTGTTGAAAATTGGTAGAAATTCTTCAATAAAATTCTTACGTTTTTCAAAAATATTTTGACCTAAACCATCCAATTGTTCGTTATAAATAGATAATGTATCTGCTTCAAAAACATGATTTAAAGCAAAATACTTTAATAGAGCATTGCGTTGACTAATGATTTTTTGATATTGAATTAATTCTTGTAAATAGTTAGAATCTAATTGCGAAATAACACTATCAATAAATTTTCGTCTGGTTTCACTTCCTTCAATAATAAGGTCGTTATCGGCAGGCGAAATTATTACTAACGGAATAAATCCAATGTGGTCAGAGAATTTTTCGTATTGCTTTCCGTTTCGTTTTAAGATTTTCTTTTGTCCTTTTTTAAAGCTACTAATAATTTGCTCACTTCGAGCTGCTTTTTCAAATTCGCCATCAATGACAAAAAACTCTTCGTTGTGTTTTATATTTTGAACTGCCAACGGATTAAAATAGCTTTTTCCAATTGCCAAATGATAGATTGCATCGAGCACATTAGTCTTTCCAATGCCGTTTTTTCCGACGAAACAATTGATTTTTACATCAAATTCGAAGGAAGCTTCCGAAAAATTTTTATAATTGTATAAAGAAATCTTTTTTAAAAACATTTGTAATGGCTTGAAAACACTATTATCAGCGACTTTGTGAGTGTTTTTTTTTAAGTGGGTGCAAATTATTGAAAATTATCGACAAAATGACTTTCAAATTAGAATAAAAATTTTATTTTTGCGCACACTAAATTAAAACTAGATGGCAACTTATAATAAGAGAGGTTACAAAGCACCAAAAGAAAAAGAAGAAAAATTAGATGCTAATTTTATTGAAGATACACCAAATGTAGATTCAAAAGATAGTGCTACTGCAAAAGCATTTGACACTTTAGATGAAACAGCTTCAAGAACTGAAGATTGGATTGCTAAGAACCAAAAATATATATTAGGTTTATTGGGTGCTGTAGCATTAGTAACTATTGGTTACTTGGCTTATCAAAAGTATATCGTTGAGCCTAAAGAAATTACAGCTACTGAGGATTTATTTGTTGCACAACAAAATTTTCAATTGGCTACAGATGCAACTGTTGCTAAAACGCAAGATTCATTATTCAATTTAGTATTGAAAGGTGCTGATGGAAAACAAGGTGCAGCAGGAATTGCCGATCAATTTTCTGGAACAGATTCTGGAAATTTAGCTAATTATTATGCAGGAATTTCTAATTTATATTTGAAAAAATATGATGAAGCTATCAAATATTTAGAAAAATATTCGGCTAAAGATGCTTTCACAGGACCAGTTGCTACTGGAGCTTTAGGTGATGCTTATTCAGAAAAAAATGATGCAAAAAAAGCATTAGAACTTTATGAAAAAGCGGCACATCAAAATGTAAATGAATTTACAACACCAAGATATTTATACAAAGCAGGTCAAACTGCAATGGCATTGGGTAACAAAGCTGAGGCATTGAAATATTTTACAGAAATTAAAGAAAAGTACCAAGATACACCAGAAGCGCAACAAATTGATGCTTTGATTGGAATGGCTCAATAATTTAATTACGAATCAAAAATTACGAATTAAGAATTGTCATCAATTTTTGATTCGTTTTTTTTTACAATTTATTTAAATTTTTTAAAACACTAAAAAATGGCAACAGCAAATAAAAATCTTTCACAATACGATAAAAGTAAATTGCCAAACACGAAAAATTTTCGATTTGGGATTGTTGTTTCAGAATGGAATGATCACATAACAGAAGGACTTTATAAAGGAGTTATTGACGCACTTTTAGATTGTGGTGCTCTTCAAAAGAATATCATCCGTTGGAATGTTCCAGGAAGTTTTGAACTTGTTTATGGTGCTCAAAGAATGATAGTTACGCAAGAAGTTGACGTGGTTATCACAATTGGTTGTGTTATAAAAGGTGAAACAATGCATTTCGAATTTGTTTGCGAAGGCGTAACACAAGGAATAAAAGATTTAAATGTCCAAACGGATGTTCCAGTAATTTTTTGTTTGCTTACAGATAATAACGAACAACAATCTATCGATAGAAGTGGAGGAATTCACGGAAATAAAGGAACAGAAGCTGCAATTGCCGCAATAAAAATGGCCGAATTGAGAAGAGTTTCTGAGATTAAATAGTTTTAAAATTACTTTTAAAAAATAGAATAGAAACCTACTTTGTTGAAGAGTAGGTTTTTTCTTTTTTAGTAACTTGTTAACTATAATAACCAATAGATTTTCCTTAAATTTGCTAACTTTGGTTTTTAAGCGAATTTTTGCCTATTACTAATAACTGAACACTAAATAAAAAAATGTCAAGCATAATTCAATTACTTCCCGATCATGTTGCCAACCAAATTGCTGCTGGTGAAGTGGTGCAACGACCAGCGTCTGTAGTAAAAGAATTGCTAGAAAATGCTGTTGATGCAAAAGCAACAGATATAAAATTAATTATAAAAGATGCAGGAAAAGCATTGGTTCAGGTTATTGACAATGGAGTAGGAATGAGTGTTACCGATGCACGTTTGTGTTTTGAGCGCCATGCAACATCCAAAATTCGTCAAGCGGAAGATTTATTTTCGTTACATACTAAAGGTTTTCGTGGTGAAGCTTTGGCATCAATTGCTGCGATTGCTCACGTAGAAATGAAAACCAAGCAAGATCAGGAAGAATTAGGAAACCATATTGTTATTGAAGGCAGTAAATTTGTGTCACAAGAACCAGCAGTTTTGCCAAAAGGCACTTCGTTTTCGGTTAAAAACTTGTTTTATAATATTCCGGCTCGAAGAAATTTTCTTAAATCGGAAACTGTAGAATTGCGTCATGTTATTGATGAATTTCAACGTGTAGCCTTAGCACATCCAAATATTTATTTCACAATGTACCACAACGGAAGTGAAATGTTTAATTTGCCGCAATCAAATTACAGACAGCGTATTGTAAATATTTTTTCGGGTAAAACCAATGAAAAATTAGTTCCTGTTCAAGAAGAAACCGAAATTTTATCCATTCAAGGATTTGTTGGAAAACCCGAATTTGCTAAAAAAAATCGTGGTGAACAATTTTTCTTTGTCAACGATAGGTACATAAAAAGTGGGTATTTGCATCATGCTGTTATGAATGCTTATGAAGGATTGCTGCCCAATGGTGCGCAGCCAAGTTATTTTTTATATTTGAATGTGCCACCAAACACTATTGATATCAACATTCATCCAACAAAGACTGAAATTAAATTTGATGACGAACATGCCTTATATTCTATTTTGCGTTCGGCAATCAAGCACAGTTTGGGACAATTTAATGTTGTACCAGCTTTAGATTTTGATCGCGATCCAAATTTGGATACACCTTATGAATATCAAAATAAAAATGCACAATATCCAACTGTTCAAGTTGATAGAAGTTACAATCCTTTTGCAGAAGAATTACCAAACAAGTCATTTTCTGGAAATGCAGGAAATACATCTTATAAAACTTCCGAAAAGCAGCAAAATTGGGAAAGCTTGTATGTTGGTTTAAAGCAAGATACAACCGAGGTAGAATCGTTTTCTTTTGAAAATGAAGAAGTAACAGCTTCCTTATTTGATGAAAAAGAAGAAGAACAAACAATAAAAAGAACCTATCAAATTCACAAAAAATACATCGTAAGTCCAATAAAATCGGGAATGGTTATTATGGATCAAAACAGAGCGCACCAACGCGTTTTGTACGAACAATTTTTGACCAACATGACGGTTCATCAAGCTTCTAGTCAGCAGTTATTGTTTCCGTTGCAGTTGCATTTTTCTCATAATGAAATGAAATTGATAGCCGAATTACAACCGTCTTTAGAGAATACAGGATTTGTTTTTGAAGCAATAGACGACGATGCCATTCACATTTCGGGTATTCCAATAAATACTACCGAAAGTGAGGTTTCGCTGGTTTTAGAACATTTAATATCCGATTTACAAGACGGAATTCCAGAGAGCAGTTTCAGTCAGAACGATACCATTGCCAAGTCGATGGCCAAAAGTTTGTCGGTTAAAACCGGAACTTATTTAACAGAAAAAGAGCAAGAAAACTTAGTTAATAATCTTTTTGCTTGCAAAGACCCAAATGTTTCACCATTTCAAAAACCAACTTTCATCACAATGCGTGTTGAAGATATTGATAAACGATTTGCCTTATGATGAATAACATCACACCAGTTGTAAAACAACTATTGATACTTAATATTATTTTTTTTATAGGAAGTCAATTTGTTCCTGTTGCTGAAAGCTATTTTGCATTGTATTATTTTCAAAACCCTATGTTTAAATTTTGGCAACCGCTTACGCATATGTTTATGCACGCCAACCTAATGCATATTTTCTTTAACATGTTTGCCCTGTATTCTTTTGGAAGTGCTTTAGAGCATTTTTGGGGTGAAAAAAAATTCTTGTTTTTTTACATTTCTTGCGGATTAGGTGCTGCTTTATTACACTCAATGGTTAATTACTTTCAGTTTAAGTATGAATTTGATGCATTGGTTCAATCAGGATTTAAAGAAACAGATATTTTTAATTTGTTAAATGATAAAATGTTTGATAAACGATGGGTAGATATTCTTGGACAAAGTGGAGTAGATTCTCTTGCAAGTTCTTATATGACTCCAGCTGTTGGTGCTTCAGGAGCAATTTACGGTTTATTAGTTGCCTTTGCTTTTATGGTACCAAATGCCGAATTGGGATTTATGTTTATTCCTATTCCAATAAAAGCAAAATATTTTGTTCCTGGATTAATTGCAGTTGATTTAGTTCTTGGTTTTAGAGGTAGTTCTATCTTTGGAGCTGGAAGCACAGGAATTGCTCATTTTGCCCACATTGGCGGTGCGATAACCGGATTTATAATGATGTGGTTTTGGAAGAAAAATCAGTTTAATCACAAACGTTGGAATTAATATGACAGTACTAGAAGATTTAAAACTACAGTATAAAATAGGTGGTGTTTCTAATAGAATTATCTATTGGAATGTGGCTTCATTTATTATTTCATTACTATTTTTCTATCAGTTTAAAGAAGGATATTTTGAGTTTCCAACTTGGATTTCACTTTCTTCCAATCCTAGAAATGTATTGTTTTTCTCATGGACATTAATTTCATATGCTTTCCTTCATTCGGGATTTTGGCATTTGTTTTTTAATATGATGATTTTAAATTTTTCAAGCAGATTATTTCTAACGTTCTTTACCCAGAAACAATTTCTTGGACTGTATATCTTGAGTGCCATTTTTGCAGGTTTAGCTTTTGTTATTTGTTATTATATTTTAGGAATATCTTCTAATATTGTTGGTGCATCAGCAGCTATCATGGCGATTTTATTTGCAACAACAACTTATCAGCCTTTAATGGAAGTTAGATTGATGTTTTTAGGAAACGTAAAACTTTGGCATTTAACAGCAGTTATAATTGTATTAGATGCTATGCAAATTCTAACAGACAATACTGGAGGACACATTGCTCACTTAGCTGGCGCTTTATTTGGGTTTGGTTACATCAAAATTTTACAAAACGGAACCGATTTAAGTACTGTAATAACTTCAATAATAGATTTTTTTGTTAATCTATTTAAACCCAAAAGTTCTAAACCTTTCAGAAAAGTGCATGTTAACCCTAAAAAGCCTGAGGTTAAGAGTCAAAGTAAAATAGTAGTTAAAGATAAAACACAACAACAAATAGACGAAATTCTTGATAAAATAGGTCAATCAGGTTATGATGCATTGACAGCAGAAGAGAAAGAGTTTCTTTTTAAAGCTGGTAAATAAATTATATATTCGCGACCATCAATGAAACTAACTATTTTTAATATGCTATTTTTTATGTTCTCTTAAATTTCATTTTCTTTTAATTTTTTAATTTCTCTTCTAGTAAGATTTTGAGATTCAATAATTATTGCTCCATTTATTGCTTTATTTCCATAAATTATTGTTGCAGCTTCACCTTTAAGTACTTTTATAGATTTTATATTATTAGAATTTATCTTTTGTAATTTTTTAGCACTAATTATAAAACCATCAATTACATACAGTGGTTCATTATAAGAATTGGTAGTTCTGTGAAAAGGTCGTTTAATAATTTGAGTTTCTTTATTTTCTTGAATGTCGTTTAATTTTAAATCTTTTTCATCTATTATTATAGTTTCTGATTTTTCTTTTTTTAGATTTTTTACCTCTTCTTCCTTAATTATTAGTGTTGAATATGTTTCTTTTTTTCTTACTCTTGGTATTGGATCGCCATAAGTTTCTTCTAATAAAACGGCACTAGTTTTAAGTTTTATAAAATATTCTGAAACTTCTTCTTTAATTTTTAATTCAAAATTTTCATATCCAATGTAACTAAAAATTAGTTTGTCTCCTCTTTTAACATTAATAGAAAAGTTGCCGTCAAAATCTGTTTGAGTTTCTATTTTAGTTCCTTTAATTACTATTTTAACAAATGGAATTGCTTCATTTTTATCTGAAACGGTTCCTTTTATTATTCTTTCTTGTCCAAATCCGGTAAAGAAAATAAACATAGTTATGGCTAATGAAATAAGTTTTATACTTTTCATACTGTTGATTATTTAATTAAATTGGTTTTTTATTCTTTTATAGATAAAGGTTTTCCGTCTTTAGTAGTTACAATTACAATTCCTTTTTTGCCTTTTTCTCCATAAATTGTTGTTGCTTTTTCTGGTTGTAAAATAGAAATTGTTTCAATTTTTTGTTTGTTTAATGGAGCATAAGGACTTGTTGGATTGGGTCCAAATAAATCTTTTTCTGTATAGTAAACACTATTAATTATGTACAAGGGTTCTTTTAATTCTATTATAGATTCTAGTTCGTTTTCATCAAGATTAGACATTGATTTGTTAGATACTTTACCATCAATGACAAGTAATGGATCTTGTTTCTTTTCTTTATCTTGTTTTTCATTTCTAACTTCCTCTTTGGCAAGAGCATCATCTTCATATTCAACTCCTCTTGACTCAAATTTTTTAGTATCATGCCATGTATTGCTAGCTTTTTTAGCTGAAGTGACATTGAAAGAACCTTTTTGCTTTTCTGTAATAGAATCGGTAATGATAGATTCTGAAGTAGTTAAGCTGTATTCGTTGCTTACAATTTGAGTTTGAGTTGTAATTTGTTTTTCTAAAATTGCTGCAGCATCTTTCTTGATGTACGTATTTACATTTTCACTTTCTACAATAGCATTTTGTTTTTCAAATTGGTTAGGTGTTACAATTTTTAAGGAATCGTTTGATACAATTTCGTTTTCTTGATTAGTTATAGTTTTAGTGTCTTTAAATAATTGATATCCTAAAGAAACTACTAATAAAACAGATGCTGCAACGGCAATTTTCTTCCAGAGTTTGGTTTCTTTTTTTAAAACTTTTTTGTCTAGTTTCTCTTCAACTCTGTTCCAAACTTTGTCCATTGACGCGAAGTCTTTGGTTTCGGCATTTTGGGCAGCCGATTTGATTTGATTAAATAATTTATCTTGATTGTCCATGACTTATTTTACTTTTTGATAATAATGATTGTTGACTAGTTCTTTTAATTTGGTTTTAGCCACATTCAATTGTGATTTAGACGTTCCTTCCGATATTTGAAGCATGCTAGCTATTTCTTTGTGAGCGTAACCTTCAATCACAAAGAGGTTAAAAATAGTTTTGCATCCTTCTGGAATAAAATTGAGCAAGTTGAGCAAATCTTCTTCTTCAAGATTGGTTTCGGGCAAAGTTTCTGGTTGTAAATAATGACTTGTGTCTTCTAAATATAGATTGAAGTTTACCTTACGTTTTAATTGATGAAGGCATTGATTTACAGTAATTTTTCGAGCCCAAGCTTCAAAAGCTCCGAGTTCTTTGAGTTGTTCCAGTTTGGTGAAAATAGTATAGAAAGCATCTGCCAACACTTCTTCTATTTCTTCTTCTTTTTTTAGGTAGCGTTTGCAGGTGCGATACAACTTAGGCGACATGTAGTCATACACTTGCCTTTGCGCTTCTCGCTGCATTTTTCTGCACGCTATTAGTATAGTTTCGTTTATCACAATTAATGTCTTTATTGTAAAGAGGACTTTTTTATTAAAAAGGTTGGGAACGATTTGAAAAAAGTTTTCGGATAATAGAAAGAAGCTTTATTTATATCCTAATTCTTAATTTCTAAATCTAATTTCAACTTAAATATATTCGATTCTAGAATTTCGGTATCATTATCTTCACACAAAAGGAATTCTATTTCTTTTTCTGATTTTTTGAAAAGTGTTATTCCTTCAAATTTATGGGTGTCGGTAATTTTCTGAGTGAAATCGATTTTCATTTTTGTAACATCAATTCTGCCAATAATACTTCCTAGAATTTCACCATCATCATAGGTAGATTCTGTTTTTTCGGCAGTTGCAAGGAAATATATTTTATCGTCAACAAGAATTGCATCGGTAAAACTGGTGCGAATTCCTTTTATTTTGGGAAGTTTGAATGCGTTGGATAAAATTCTGAATTCGTTGGTTAAATTTTTTGCATCAATGGTAAAAACTATATTTTTATTGGTTTTTCCGTTTCCTCTATTGAATAGAAACCAGGTTTCGCCGTTAAAAATTGCGCCTTCTAGATTGAAATCTTCTGGCTTTATTTCGCCAAATGATTGCATGGCAAGATACAAATTGGACAAATCGTTGCTAGCAATTACAGTTTTAGTTTTGGCATTAACTTGAACCATCACATTACGATTTTCTGTAGATCCTGAACCAAAAATGTAGAGACTGTCTTGGTATTGGGTTATGGCTTCAAAATCGGGTTTTAATTTTTTAGGACTATTTTCTTGCGCATTTTCTGCCAAGGCGTGACGTTCTAGTGTATTGGTTTGAAGTTGATATTCATATAGGTAAGAGCTGTTGTCGCCAATGGCTATTATTGTATTGTCGTTGTATATTAATCCTGATGCCGAGCCAAGACCGATGATTTTAAAGAGTAGCGAAAGTTGAAATTTTTCCATAAGTTAGCAGGTAAGTTTAGCCCAGATAGTAGTGAAAATCCTTTTTCTTTTTTCTTTAAAAAGGAAAAGATTGCAACGAATAGCTGGAAATAGCTTCAAATTATTATTTTTACAAATATAAAATATTTACTATGAACTCAATTAATCCAGATGATTTTAAAGTGATTGGAAGCATTAATTTGTCTAAAATCAAGACATTGTTGGACGTTAAGGCTGATGATGAAACAAAGGAGAAGAAGTTACTAAAGGTGCAAAAAAAACTGAGTAAAAAGCAAGATGAGATGTATGCTCATAATAAATATGCTTTTTTAATTTGTTTGCAAGGCATGGATACTAGCGGTAAAGACAGCTTGATTAGAGAGGTTTTTAAGGAATTTAATACGCGTGGTGTTGTGGTGCATAGTTTTAAAACTCCAAATTCTAGTGAGTTGGAGCACGATTATTTATGGCGTCATTATTTGGCTTTGCCAGAGAAAGGAAAGTTTGGTGTTTTTAATAGAACGCATTATGAAAACGTGCTTGTTACGCGTGTTCATCCTGAATATATTTTGTTCGAGAATCTACCAGCAATAACTAAAGTAGAGGATATTACACCAGATTTTTGGGAGAAAAGATTTGAGCAAATAAATAACTTTGAGAAGCATATTGTGGCTAATGGCACAATTGTTTTAAAATTTTATTTGCACATGAGTAAAGAGGAGCAACGCAAGCGGTTGCTGAATAGATTGGAAAATGGTGAGGACAACTGGAAATTTTCTGTTGGCGATTTAAAAGAGCGTGAGCATTGGGATGAATACATGAAGTATTATGAAGAGGCAATTGAAAAAACTTCTACAGAAAATGCACCGTGGTATGTAATTCCGGCCGATGATAAAGAAATGTCTCGTTATATTGTTGCTAAAATAATATGGGAAGAAATTCAAAAATTAACGGATATAAAAGAACCCGAATTGGATGAAAAGGTAAAGGCTAATCTTGATGTATACAGGCAACAGTTAAAAGGATAATTAAAAAAGGCACAAGAAGATTTTACTCTTTTGTGCCTTTTTAACCAATTTATTTAACCTCTATTGTTATAGTTTAAAGCCGTAAGCCAATCGCAATGCAACTTGGTTGGTTTTAAACTTGTCATAATCTTCGTAGCGTAAACTTACGTCAAAATATTTATTGGCATAGCCAACTCCCGGTGCCCATAAAAAAGTGGTGTCATTGTATCCGTTTGTAACTGCAAATCCAGCTCCAACCTCACCAAGAACATAAAATCTGTTTTCCCACACAAAGGCTTTGAATCCTGCTTTTGCTGGAATAAATCCTAAATCTTTAGCATTGTCACCAATAAATAAATTGGTAAAACCAGTTGTTAATGTTACAGATGTTCTTTGAGATAAATCATATTGAAGTCTTACATCGGCACCAAGAGAGAAATCGTAGGCATTGTCTGTTGGTAATCCACCATTTATTCCAAATCCTAGTTTAAATCCTTGGTCATAATTAGTGTTTTTATCTTGCGTTTTTACTTCTTGTGCAATTGCGGTTGTTGAAAAAAATGATACAACAAGTAATGCGATTGCAAATTTGATTTTTTTTGTACTAGACATAATTAGTTTTTTTAAATTAATATTGATCGTTATTTTTCCTTTCAAATAACTTTTACAAAGATAGAAGGTCAATGAATTGGCGATGTTATAGTTTTTTTGATAATTGTTACATAATTATAGATCTTAAAAAAAAATCGATAATTATTTAATAATTGCAAGGCAATCTAAAGGTTCTAATTATCTTTGTTAACTTAAAAAAAGAAAAATTGAATTTATCACAATATACTAAGGAGTTTCAATACAATCTACAATTGGCATATCCAGTAATTCTAGGCATGCTTGGTCATACATTGATAGGAATTGTAGATAATATCATGGTAGGAAAACTGGGTTCTACTGAACTTGCAGCTGTATCACTTGGAAACAGTATTATATTTATCGCAATGTCTATAGGAATTGGGTTTTCTACTGCACTAACACCAATAGTTGCAGAAGCAGATGCTGAGGCTGATAACGATAAAATTCGTTCGGCTTTTCACCATGGTTTGTTTTTGTGTATTATTCTTGGCTTTCTATTGTTTCTAGCCGTGGTGCTTGCTAAGCCTATAATGGAATTGCTTCACCAGCCACAAGAAGTAATCTCGCTAGCAAAACCCTATTTAGACTGGGTTGCTTTTTCACTTGTACCTTTAATTATTTATCAAGGTTTACAAACAGTTTGCCGATGGACTTTCTATGACTAAATACTCTATGTATGCTATAATCATGGCAAATATTCTTCATGTAATAATAAACTATTGTTTAATTTATGGTTTTTGGATTTTTCCTAAAATGGGAATTCTTGGAGCCGGATTGGGAACTGTAATTTCAAGAATTGCAATGGTAATTTTTATGCATTTTATTCTAATTAATCATAAAAAGTTGCGACCATATTTCAAGAATTTTAGTTTTGATGAAATTAAAAAAGCCACAATTAAAAAAATTGTTAACTTAGGATTTCCCTCTGCAATGCAAATGCTGTTCGAAGTAGTATTGTTTACAGCTGCAATTTGGCTTTGCGGAAACATAGGAAAAACCAGTCAAGCAGCCAATCAAATTGCTCTTAGCTTGGCATCAATGACTTTTATGTTTGCCATGGGATTGAGTGTTGTTTCAATGATTAGAATAAGCCACCAAAAAGGATTAAACGATTATAAACAATTGGTTGTAGTTGCTCGATCTATCTTTTTATTAGCCATTATAATCGAAATAGTGTTTGCTGTCTTGTTTGTTGTTTTACATCAAATAGTACCACCATTATTTTTAGACATGAACAATGAAGCACAACTATTAGACAATAAAGAAGTCGTTATAATTGCTGGAAAATTATTGTTGGTTGCAGCAGTTTTTCAAATCTCTGACGGTATTCAAGTCGTTGTTCTTGGTGCTTTGCGCGGATTGCAAGACGTTAAAATTCCAATGTACATAACTTTTGTAGCCTATTGGATTATTGGATTTCCCATTTCTTATTATCTTGGCGAATATACAGCACTAAAAGCTGTGGGTGTTTGGATAGGATTACTCGCAGGATTATCAGCAGCAGCATTATTTTTGTATATTCGCTTTCATTTCATTACAAAATCATTAATTTTGAATAATAGAACAAATAGAACTCACAATGATACAATTTAATAGAGGCGAAGAGTTTAAACAAATACGTATTGATGAATCTTTGCAGTTAAACTATGCAATTTCCAATCAAGGAAGATTGATAAGTTATAAAGAAAACTTTAAGGAAGGAAACGAACTTAGAGGCGGAATGGTTGAAGGATACAAGGTTTTTAAATACAATGTAAATGTTGATGGCAAACGAAAATGTAAACATTTTTTATTCTATAGACTGGTTGCCGAATATTTTCTTGCAAAAGATGGTGACGATAGAAATTTTGTTTTACATCTAGATTTTGATAAGGTAAACGACAGATTAGAAAATTTAAAATGGGCCAATCAAAAAGAATTAACCGAACACCATTCTAAAAATCCTTTAGTTATTGCTGGAAAAGCAAAAATTATTGAAATAAATATCAAAGCCGATGGTCGTAAATTAACGTCGACCCAAGTTATTAGAATTAAAAAAATGCTGCAAAGACCAGACAATAAAACACGTTTGGTAATGATTGCCAAGCAATTCAATATTACAACCCAACAATTATACCGAATAAGAACCGGTGAAAATTGGGGTCATATTAAAGTTTAATAATTAAATAAAAATTGCTGCTTAATAAGTGGTAAAAACAAAAAAACTATGCAATTACCAAAATTCGTTCTAGCAGACAATTCTGATTTTCCAGATGATATTTTTATTATCCATTTAGACTTTCCTAGATTTATAATCAACCTAAAAGACGATGAAGTTGAGTTTCTAGAAGACCTAGAAGGTGAAGATGAAACCGAACTAGAAGCAGAAATGGAACATTTAATTACCATCGCTGGAGAATTTTATGACAAAGAAATAAAACTTTACGAAGAATAATTTATTTAAAATAGTTTCCTAACAAATTCATAGCAGCTGCAAAAGGTGAAATTTCATCGTTTTGCACTGCTTTTTTGTTTGTTTCCAATTGCTTTATAATTTCAGGATGATTGTAGAAATTATTTTTCAATTGTTCATTGATGGTTTCCATCATCCAAAATTGGTTTTGATCTTTTCTTTTTTCTTCAAAATAATGGTTGCTTTTAACCAATTCTAAATAATCTGAAATTGTTTTCCAAACATCGTCTATTCCTTCTTTAGTATAAGAACTACAAGTAAAAGCAGTAGGAATCCAACCCGATTTTTTAGCAGGAAATAAATGCAACGCTCGGTTAAATTCGGTTTTGGCTAATTTAGCTTTATTGATGTTATCGCCATCAGCTTTATTAATTACTATTGCATCTGCCATTTCCATAATGCCTCGTTTTATGCCTTGCAATTCATCGCCAGCACCAGAAATTTTAAGCAATAAAAAGAAATCTACCATACTGTGAACGGCAGTTTCGCTTTGCCCAACGCCAACCGTTTCTATAATAATGGTGTCAAATCCGCAAGCCTCGCAAAGTATTATTGTTTCTCGCGTTTTTCTTGCAACGCCACCAAGAGTTTCACCAGATGCTGATGGTCTAATAAAGGCATTTTCGTCTTTTACCAATTCTTCCATTCTAGTTTTATCACCAAGAATACTTCCGTGAGAAATAGTACTGCTTGGATCAACAGCTAAAACAGCAACTTTTTTACCTAAAGAAGTTAAGTGCTTACCAAATGCTTCAATAAACGTACTTTTTCCAACGCCTGGAACACCAGTAATTCCTATTCTAATAGATTTATTTGCAAACGGTAAACAACCATTTATAACTTCACTAGCTTTAGATAAATGATCTGGATTAGTACTTTCTACCAAAGTTATTGCTCGGCTCAAAGCAACTTTGTCTTGGTTTAATATTCTTGTAATTAAATCATTTGCAGACGGTTGAATTTTTCGTTTAAGAACAATTTGTTCCACAGAAGTTTTACTGAAAATATCAGGTTGTTCAATACCTTCTTTTTCATGAAGTGCAGAAATTGAAATTTTGGATGGCTTCACTTTTACAATTTGATGTAGTAAAATTAAATAAAAATGTTCAGTTTTCAATACTTCTTTGTGTACTGATTACTGAACATTTTCAATAATTATTTTTTCAATAATTAGTAAGCCGCTGTAAATCGCACTTGGTGGTGTTTCGGATTTTCAGCTTCATCGGCAATAACTACTGCCAAATCTTCTCCAGAAAGAATACTTCTTTGATTTTCATCAAATACTGGATTTTCTAACCCCAATCTGTATTTTCCTGTTCTTCCAGTTGTAATTCCTTGATGCATTTCAAACGCCGGACTGAAAAATGCCCAATCCAATTCTTTTTCTTCTTTAATAAGGTTTAGATAATCTCTAGCTGCGGATGCACCAGGATAAATTTCTTTTGGAAAATCTGGCGTATCAACAGCTTGTAAATTTGGAGCTACGAATAAACTTCCACCACCACCAATAGTGATGTATCTTTTTACGCCAGAAAGTTTTACAGCTTCTTGAATTTTCTTTGCGCCAGCTAAAAATTCCTCATAGATGTTTGGGTTTGTCCAACCCGGATTGAAAGCGCTAATAACAACATCATTTCCTGATAGAATTTTAGATAATTCTTCAACATTATTAATGTCGGCTTTTACCCAATTGATGTTAGATTTTACTTGGTCTTTCGGATTTCTAGCAATCGCAGTAATTTCGTGATTACGATTTGATAATTCATTCAAAATGTTTGTGCCAACAAATCCAGTGGCGCCAATAATTGCAATTTTCATAATATAAATATTTAAAAGTAATAAAAAATGTTACAGTTTAATTTAAAAAAATAGTTAGAATTTATTTGAAAAATCTTCCAATGTAATAGCTTGCAATTGCTTACTAATAGTAGAATTCACATCTTTATAAAGTGCTTCTAAATTAGCATTCATTTGTTTCCCAACAGGACATTTTGGATTGGGTTCATTCTTTGAATACCCCAATGTTACTTCGTCAAAAGTCAATTTAAAAATGTCATCTAGCGATATTTCTGATGGTGATTTTAACAATCTTGTTCCTCCATTTTTTCCTTCTTTACTTTCTACAATAAATTTTTTTTTCAAGTTTGCTATTTCTTTTCTTACCAAAACCGGATGTAAATTCATACTACTCGCAATAAATTCTGAAGATAAAAATTCTCCAGGAAATTTAGAAAGCAAGGTTAGAATGTGAGTTGTAATAGCAAATTTACCTGAAATCATACTGTAATAAAATATATTACAAATTTATAATGTTTTTTAATTCAAACATAAAAAAATATGTTAAAAGTTATCTTTGAAAGTTTATAGCGGTATTTTTGTACTCTATTTTTATGGTATGGAAAATATAATTCTTTTATTTCTGTGTTTACTTTTGGGTGTTTTATTGCAAAAAGTAAAGCAATTTCCTGTAAATGCACATCAGAGTTTAAACCAATATGTAATTTATGTTTCACTACCAGCATTGGCATTGTATTACATTCCTAAAATTACATTATCACTTTCATTATTGTATCCGATTGGAATTGCTTGGCTTGGTTTTGGTTTGTCTTTTATATTTTTTTATGCTTTAGGTAGTTATTTAAAATGGTCTAAAAAATTAATTGGATGCTTGGTTTTAACTAGCGGATTGGGAAATACTTCTTTTGTAGGATTTCCAATTATTGAAGCATTATATGGTTCGGAAGGATTGAAAACCGCAATTATAGTTGATCAACCAGGTTCGTTTGTAGTGGTGACAACATTAGGAATTTTGGTTGCTGCAAGTTTTTCGAGAGGTAATTTAAGTGTTTCCGAAATTGCTATGAAAATTATAAAATTTCCACCTTTTATTGCTTTTGCAATAGCTTTGTTGTGCACTTTTTCTTCTTTTCAATTTCCAAATGCGTTACAAAATGCTTTCTTACGAATAGGAAATACAGTAACACCAGTTGCACTTGTTGCTGTTGGCTTGCAATTAAAAATTGACACCAAGAGTAGGCATTGGTCTTTTTTAACTTTAGGATTATTTTTTAAGTTATTTTTAATGCCAGCTTTTTTCTTCTTGTTTTACAGAATAATTTTAGGAGCAAAAGGTTTAAATATTGATGTTTCTATAATGGAATCGGCAATGGCACCAATGATTACAGGTGCAATTTTAGCAAGTAATTATGGATTAAAACCTAAATTGAGTAGCATGATGGTTGGTATTGGAATTCCAGTTTCATTAATAACTACAACAATTTGGTATTTTATTCTTAAATAATTTCTAAACCTTTCTATTTATTTTTTTAGAATGAATTATTTTAATTTGGTAGTAAGTTTTAAGTTTGTAATACTATTTTAATTTCAATTAATAAAAAGTGTTTAAGAATGAATCCGCAACCAAATAAATAGTATTTTTGAAGCATAGTTTTAAAACTAAATCTATTTCAAAAAGCTATGTCACAAAATCAAATATCACATGAAGCGATTGCTCAACTAGAAAAAATAGTTGGACAGTCGTTTATTTTTTTAGACCAAGAAACAAGAAATCATTATGGTCATGACGAAACTGAGGATTATGTTTTTCCTCCAAGCGTAGTTTTAAAACCAGCAAATGCTTTAGAAATTTCCGAAATTTTAAAAGTTGCCAATGAGTTTAAAATTCCCACGACACCAATAGGAGCAAGGACAGGTTTGAGTGGTGGTGCATTAAGTATTTATCAAGGTATCGGACTTTCATTGGAACGGCTCAATAAAATTTTAGACATTGACGAGCAAAATCTTCAAGTAACTGTTGAACCAGCAGTTATTACTCAAGTCTTGAGAGAAGCTGTTGCCGATAAAGGATTGTTTTATCCAGTAGATCCAAGCAGTCAAGGAAGTTGCTGGATTGGAGGTAATGTAGCCGAAAATTCTGGTGGTGCAAGAGCTGTAAAATATGGTGTTACCAAAGATTATGTATTGAATTTAGAAGTGGTTTTACCCAATGGTGAGATTATTTGGACTGGTGCCAATACCTTAAAAAATTCAACAGGTTATAATTTGACACAATTAATGGTTGGTAGCGAAGGTACATTGGGTGTAATTACCAAAGTAGTTTTAAAACTTTTGCCAATAAACACACATAATGTTTTAATGTTGGTTCCGTTTTATAAAGCCAGTCAGGCTTGCGAAGCTGTTTCTGCTATTTTTAGAGCTGGAATTATTCCAAGTGCTTTAGAGTTTATGGAACGTGATGCTATAGATTGGACTTTAAAGTACAATGACAACATCAATATCAATGTTAATGACAAAGTGCAAGCGCATTTACTAATTGAAGTTGATGGAAATTATCCTGAAATTTTGATGCTTGAAGCCGAGAAAATAATGTCAGTTATTGAGCAATTTGAAATTGATGAGGTTTTATTTGCTGATACCGATGATCAAAAAAATGCTTTATGGAAAATGAGACGTTCGGTTGCCGAAGCAGTAAAATCTAACTCAATTTATAAAGAAGAAGATACGGTTGTACCAAGATATGTTTTGCCAGAATTACTAAATGGTATTAAAAAAATTGGTTCTAAATATGGTTTTAAATCAATTTGTTATGGACATGCAGGCGATGGAAATCTTCATGTAAATATTATAAAAGGAGAAATGAGTGATGACAATTGGGAACGTGAAGTACCAAAAGGAATTCGTGAAATATTTGAATTAACAGTTGCTTTAAAAGGAACGCTCTCTGGTGAACATGGAATAGGGTTTGTGCAGAAAAACTTTATGAATATAGCTTTTTCAAAAGTACATTTAGAATTGATGGAACGTATTAAATATGTTTTTGATCCCAACAATATTCTAAATCCAGGAAAAATTTTCCCAGATGAATTATAATTTTATGTTTTATAACTTTTTATTTACTAAAAAAAATCCCTAACTGTTTTTACAATTGGGGATTTTATTATTTAAATCAGAAATTTATATTCCGTTTATTATGGCTACAAAATCATCTGCTTTTAGCGCAGCACCACCAATTAATCCGCCATCAACATCTGGTTTTCCAAATATTTCTTTTGCGTTATCTGGCTTTACACTTCCTCCATAAAGGATAGAAACATCTTCGGCAACGTCACTTCCGTAGGTATGTCTTACTGTTTCTCTAATAAAAGCATGCATTTCTTGTGCTTGGTCAGGACTAGCAGTTTCTCCTGTTCCAATTGCCCAAACTGGCTCGTAAGCCAAAATAATATCTTCCCAAGCTTGTTTATCTAAATGAAATAATCCATCGCGCAATTGGTTTTCAACTACATTAAAGTGTTGCTCATTTTGACGGTCTTTTAATTCTTCACCAAAGCAAAAAATAACGGTCATATCATGCTTTAAAGCAGTGTCAACTTTATTAGCAATGATTGCATCTGTTTCTTTAAAAATAGCACGACGCTCCGAGTGTCCCAAGATTACTGTATTTACACCAATACTTTTTAACATATCAGCCGAAATTTCTCCAGTGTAAGCACCACTTTCTGATTGATGCATGTTTTGTGCTGCAACTGTAATTTTTGTAAACTCTAAGTGATCAACTGCAGAAGCTAAATTTACAAAAGTAGGAGCTACAATTACTTGAACATCCTTGTCTTCTGGCAATTTATCTATTAAATCGTTTAATAAATCTTCTGTTTCTTCACTGTTTTTATTCATTTTCCAGTTACCTGCAACAATCTTTGTTCTCATATTTATCGTTTTAATTCTTTATCTATTTTTTCAAAATCAGTTTCAATGGCTCTGTAAAGTGCTACTTTTCCTTTTTTGTCAACTACAATATATCTTGGAATCCAATCTAAATCTATAGATTTTCCAAAAGCACCTTTCATTCCTTTCTCATCATTTACCCAATAATGATCTCCTTTTAATTCGTGTTTTTCTATACCAGTTTTCCATTTGTCCATTGCTTTATCCATAGAAATAAAAACATAAACAACATCAGGATTTGCTGCTTGTAGCTCTTTTACTTTTGGCATTGCTTTTACACAATCGCCGCACCATGAAGCCCAAATTTCTACAACAATAGTTTTTCCTTTGTACTTTTCAAGAACTTCTTTAAAGCTAATTTCGCTACCTTCTATAGTTGTCAATTTTCCTTCAAGTGCTTCTTTAGAAAATTCTTTTTTTTGTGCATTGCTGCAAGATATAGAAGCCATGATTACTGCAAATAACATTATTATTTTTTTCATAAATTTATTTTTTTTAACAAAGTTAAACAAAGCACATCTTTGTTTTACATATAAAATGAGTTTTTAAGTTGAAATTATGATTTTTTTAGTGTTTAAATGTAAATCTATTTTAATGATAAAAATGAATTAACTATTTTTAATCAAGCAATTATTTTTTCAAATCTTCATAAGATTTATGCAAATAAACATTTAAATCTTCTCCATTAAATTTATTACCATCAATTCCCCAATAGTATTTTATTTCGTTTCCATTCCATAAATATTTTACTCCTGGCGTATCTTTTCCGCTTCCAAGAGTTGTCCAAAACGGAATAATTTCAATAATTTTATAAGGATAAGTTGCGCCAGCTTCTTTGAAAAACGCTGGAATCAAATCGGCTTCTTCGTTCATGAAAATGATAGAAAGTGGTGGTAAACTTGCATCTTTTTTTCTCATTTCGGTCAATTCTTTTGCAGCTAATCTACAATGATCGCAACCAGGAACAAAAAAACAAAGTAGTTTTTTACCTTTATCAATACTTGGAAAAAATGCGGCATTACCCGATTTTATTTTTTTAGGTTCGTTTGGATTTTCTGCTTCAACTTTAACTTTTTTGATAGAATCTTTTTTGACTTCAATAACTGGAGTTTCAGATTTTATGGTGTCAATAGAAGTGGTAGCTTCAGTAATAGTATCTTGTTGGATTTCTTCAATTGGAGCATTTACAAAATTTGCTGCTGCTGGCTGAATTGGAGCAATCATATAAATTCCTAAAATTGTAGCAAAAAGTACGGTTGTTAAAATCCAAAAATTGTGTTTTTGAGTTTCTTTTGGAAGCAAATAATACAAATAACCAAGCAATCCGATTGCTACAATATTTTTGATAATAGCCTCAATAGGTGTCATTGGAAGCAACTCACCAAAACAACCACAGTTTCCAGAATTTCCGCCACTTAAAAAAGTAACATAAGTTAAATGGCCAACAAAAACTGCCAAAAGCAAAATAGTCATTGGTATTATAAAGCGTTTTAACCAATTGTTTTGCAATAATAAAAAGCCTAATGCAAGCTCAATGCCAATAAGTGTTCTTGAAAAATAAGGCGCTATATGTTCAGAAAAACCTAATGTATAAAGTTGTTTCACTTCAAAAGTTGAAATAGCAAAATAAGGCGACGGATACATTTTGGCAATAGCAGAAATAATAAATAAGAAAGAAATTATTATTCTAATTGTCCAACCGATATAGTTTTTTTTAGATTCCATATTTTTGTTTTTACAAATGTAAAAAGGCTTTTTGTAGTGAGTTGTTAACGAATTGTTATTGTCCGAATTTCATCAATATTAGGGCAAAAACCGAATAGTTTATCATGTCTTGATAATTAGCATCAATACCTTCAGACACTAATGTTTTTCCTTTATTATCTTCAATTTGTTTTACACGAAGTAACTTTTGAAGAATTAAATCGGTTAACGAACTTACACGCATTTCGCGCCAAGCTTCACCATAATCATGGTTTTTGTTTTCCATTAATTCTTTGGTTACTGCAATTTTTTCATCATAAAATTTCACAGCTTGTTCTGTATTCAAATCAGGTTGATCAACAACGCCTAACTCCAACTGAATCAATGCCATAATACAATAATTGATGATTCCTATAAATTCGCCAGTTTCGTCTTCGTCAACTTTTCTAACTTCATTTTCTTGCAAACTTCTAATGCGTTGCGCTTTAATAAAAATTTGATCGGTTAGCGATGGCAAACGTAAAATGCGCCATGCACTTCCATAATCGGTCATTTTTTTACTAAATAAATCACGGCAAATGCCAATTACTTTGTCGTATTCTTGTGAAGTATTCTTCATTAATGGTATCTTTGTATGAATTTTTTTCAAAAGTAAATAAAAAATAAGCAATAAGCAATAAGCCTTATGCTGGTTTCGCTTAAAGGATATTGCCTAAAGCTTAAAGCTAAATTATGACAATCAATTGCAACGGAAAACTTATCGA
The DNA here is from genome assembly GCF_043778725.1 of Flavobacterium sp. Classification (GTDB taxonomy): domain Bacteria; phylum Bacteroidota; class Bacteroidia; order Flavobacteriales; family Flavobacteriaceae; genus Flavobacterium. The sequence goes on from NZ_JAYWFT010000178.1 coordinate 52,609, forward strand.
TTTATCTTCGCCTAAAGTGATGGGTATACTTAATGTAACGCCCAATTCTTTTTTTGATGGAGGAAAACATTCTGATGAAAAAGCAATTTTAATACAGGTTGAAAAAATGCTTTTAGATGGAGCAACCTTCATAGATATTGGTGGTTATTCAAGCAAACCAAGTGCCGAATTTGTTTCGGAAGAGGAAGAATTACAACGACTACTTCCTGTGGTTCAAAAAGTAGTTCAAGAATTTCCAGAAGCAATTATTTCAATAGATACTTTTAGAAGTAAAGTAGCCAAAGAAACTATCGAAAATGGAGCAGCAATAATCAATGATATTTCGGCAGGAAATTTAGATGATAAAATGTTGCAAACAATTGCACAACTGCAAGTTACTTATATTATGATGCACATGAAAGGAACGCCACAAACCATGCAAACGCTCGCACAGTATGAAAATATTGTAAAAGAAATGGTGTTTTATTTTTCAGAAAAAGTAGCACATGCAAGAAGTTTAGGAATTAACGATTTAATCATCGATCCAGGATTTGGCTTTGCAAAAACTTTGGAACAAAATTTTGAAGTTTTAAGTAAATTTGAGTTATTTCAAATGTTGGAATTGCCATTACTTGCTGGAGTTTCAAGAAAATCAATGATATATAAAACTTTAGAAACAACAGCTGAATTTGCATTAAACGGAACTACTTCATTGAATACTATTTCATTACTTAAAGGCGCAAAAATCTTGCGTGTTCACGATGTAAAAGAAGCCGTAGAATGTGTGAAATTATACAATCAATTAACATGAAAAAATATTTAGGATTCCTACTAGCTTTAGTTTTATTTTCTTGCGAAGGCAAAAAAGAAATTGAACTCCCAAAAGCTGCTTCAACAATAATTGCCGATGTGCAAGAACATTCACCAATTTACATATTTTTCAAAGTGGAAGGAAAAGATACTATTGCCGATGTAAACAGAAAAAATTCGATAGTATCAACCAATTGGATTTTCAATATTGATAAGCGTTTACCACTTAAATTGATTGTTCCAGAAATAATAAAGTTACAAGCCAAAAAAGATAAAAGCATGCACAAAAACGAAGCTGCCGAAAACTATTTTTCGTATGCTAATGATGTGAAGAAAACTATGGCTTTTTTACCGTTTACAAAAGTGAAATATGTTATTGGAAAGCCAAAATCAGGCACAATTGTTTATTTTTCTAAAAACAATAAAATTCTGGTAGATAATATTGAAGTAAAAAGAGATTCTTTGGAAGATTATCTTAATAAAATGTCAGAAGTAAAACTTCATACTATCAACTTTTGTTTTGATAAAAATGATACATATGATAGATACATTAAAAATATAATTTCAATTAGAAGTTTAGAAATTGAAGTAATACAACCAGAAGAATTTATCTACTAAAACTTCCAAACTTCATAATTGGTATTCCAAACTTCGTACTTCGTATTTCCAACCTCGTACCTCGTATTTCCAACCTCGTACCTCGTATTTCCAACCTCATACTTCGTATTTCCAACCTCGTACCTTCTATTGATGATGATAAGGTTCGTTTCTTAAAATAGTAAACCCACGATACAATTGTTCAATTACAAACAATCGTACCATTTGATGCGAAAAAGTCATTGCCGAAAGTGAAATTTTGCCTTGTGATTTTTTATAAACTTCTTCGCTAAAACCATAAGGTCCGCCAATTACAAAAACCAATGTTTTGATGCCTGCATTCATTTTCTTTTGAAGATAATCCGAAAATCCTACGCTCGAAAAAGTACTTCCGTTTTCGTCCAATAAAATCAATTGATCGGTTGGCGATAACTTTGATAAAATTAATTCGCCTTCTTTTTCTTTTTGTTGCGCTTCCGATAAGTTTTTTACATTTTTAATATCTGGAATTAGTTCCAAATCAAATTTTATATAAAAGGACAATCGTTTTGTGTAATCATCAATTAATATTTGTAACGATTTATTATCGGTTTTACCAATAGCTAGAAGTCGAATGTTCATTTTTAGTTTATATAATGAGGCAAATTTACAAATTGATTTCTATTTTCTTCCAACTTCCAACTTCCAACTCCAAAGTATTTTCTATTTTTGCACAACAACACAACTACTATGTACAAATTACTAATTCGTCCGATACTTTTTTGGTTTGATCCAGAAAAAGTGCATTATTTTACCTTTTCATTAATTCGTTTTTTATCCAAAATACCTGGGTTTTCATCACTTTTCAAATCACTATATTTGGTAAATGACAAACGATTAGAAACAGAAGTTTTCGGATTAAAATTCCCAAATCCAGTTGGATTAGCTGCGGGTTTCGATAAAAATGCCGTTTTATATAAAGAACTTTCCAACTTCGGTTTTGGTTTTATTGAAATCGGAACACTAACGCCAGTTGGTCAAGATGGAAATCCCAAAAAACGATTGTTCCGATTAAAAGAAGATTCTGCAATCATCAACAGAATGGGATTCAATAACGAAGGTGTTCAAGCTGCTGTCGAACGTTTAAAGAAAAATAAAAATGTTTTAATCGGCGGAAACATTGGAAAAAATAAGCTTACGCCAAATGAAAATGCCACGCAAGATTATGAAATTTGCTTCGAAGCACTTTTTGATTATGTCGATTATTTTGTAGTAAATGTAAGTTCGCCAAACACACCAAATCTTCGAGAACTTCAAGATAAAAAGCCGTTAACCGAACTTTTAACAACACTCGAAACCCGAAACTCGAAACACGCAACTAAGAAACCAATTCTTCTTAAAATAGCACCAGATTTAACCGATTCACAACTTTTAGACATTATAGATATTGTAAACGAAACCAAAATTGCAGGTGTAATTGCAACCAATACAACACTTTCAAGAGAAGATTTACAATCAGAAAACAAGTCAGAAATGGGCGGATTATCAGGCAAACCATTAGCCAATCGTTCTACAGAAGTCATCCGATTTTTATCTGAAAAAAGTAATAAATCGTTCCCAATTATTGGTGTTGGCGGAATCCATTCTGCTCAAGATGCCATTGAAAAATTGGAAGCAGGAGCAAGTTTGATTCAGCTTTACACAGGTTTTATTTACGAAGGACCACAATTAGTGAAGGAAATTAATCAGGAAATATTAAAAGCTAAAATTGTAAAATAAGTTTTACGAAAACGATTTCTTTAGTATCTTTGGCTTCCAATGGAAAAAATCAAAATCATAGAATGTCCGCGCGATGCCATGCAAGGCATCAAGCCGTTTATTCCAACCGACCGAAAAGTAGATTATATTCAATCGTTACTTCGCGTAGGTTTTGATACCATTGATTTCGGGAGTTTTGTTTCGCCCAAAGCGATTCCGCAAATGGTCGATACTGCTGAGGTTTTAGCACAACTCGATTTGTCGCAAACTTCCAGTAAATTACTTGCAATTATTGCTAATACACAAGGTGCAGAATTGGCTTCAGTACATAAGGAAATTCAATATTTGGGTTTTCCATTTTCTATTTCAGAGAATTTCCAAATGCGAAATACCCACAAAACCATTGCCGAGAGTTTAATCACTTTACAAGAGATTTTAAACATTGCAGATAAGTCCAATAAAGAAGTCGTAACCTATATTTCAATGGGTTTCGGAAATCCGTATGGCGATCCGTGGAACGTAGAAATTGTGGGTGAATGGACCGAAAAATTGGCGAATATGGGTGTTAAAATTCTGTCACTTTCGGATACTGTTGGAAGTTCAACTCCAGAAGTAATTGACTATCTATTTTCGAATTTAATTCCGAAATACCCGAACGTCGAATTCGGAGCACATCTTCACACAACGCCCGACAAATGGCATGAAAAAATCGATGCCGCTTACAAAGCTGGTTGCCGTCGTTATGATGGTGCCATTCAGGGTTTTGGCGGTTGTCCAATGGCAAAAGACGATTTAACAGGCAACATGCCAACCGAAAAAATGCTGTCTTATTTCACCCAACAAAAAGCCAATACCAACACAAGTCCAATGAGTTTTGAAAGCGCTTATAATGTGGCTTCTCGCTTGTTTGGAGAGTTTCACTAAGAGCTATTTCCAGCTATCCATTCCAAGATTTTATCAACAATTCTTTTTTTGCAAGCACTAAAAAGAGCTTCCGTTGGTCGCTTTTTTAGCACAACAAAAAATAGAATTCTTTAATAAAATGCTTTCCATTGCTATCTGGGCTATTTAGTAGTGATCAGTGTTTAGTAATGAATGTTCAGTCTTTAGAAATTAGTGTTCAGTGTTTAGTAATTAGTGTTCAGTAAGTAAAATTCGTGTAATCTTAAAGCAAATTAATTCGTGCAAATTCGTGAAATTCGTGTAAAATATTCAAAGCTAAGTTTTTAAAATTCGTGTAATCTTAAAGCAATCTAATTCGTGCAAATTCGTGAAATTAGTGGCAAAAAAAATACGTGTCCAAAAAAAATCAACGTCTTTTAAATATCTTGTAAATTTCAATCCACATCACAGATATAAATGCAATTAAAATACTCAATCCAATTTGAGTATAATCAACCATTTCAAACAAAAAGAATTTAGAGAATACAGGAACAAACAGTAGGAGCGAAGTAACGGCAATTGTAACCCCAATAATCAATAAAACCAAATTGTTTTTATAACGAATTGTAGTAAAAATCGAATAATAAAACGAACGATTTTCCAATGTAAGAAAGATGTTTGAAGCAATCAACGTCAGAAAAATTGAAGTTCGTGTATAGGTTTCCGAAAAATTATTTTCAACACAATATTGATACATAAACAGCAATCCCAAAGTAATTACCAATCCTTGAATAATGCTAATGGTAATTTCTTTCAAATTGAAAAAAGTATTCGTTAAAGGTCTTGGTTTTTCTAGCATTAAATTACTTTCCATAGGTTCGTTTTCATAAATAATAGAACATGTTGGACCCATAATTATTTCTAAAAAGATTATATGAACTGGCGTAAAAATATTTGGAAATATCCAGCCCAAAGCCAACGGAATAAACACCACCAAAATGATAGGAATGTGAATGGAAATAATATACTGAATGGCTTTTTTTAAATTCACATAGATTTTTCTTCCCATTGCAATGGCATCGGTCATTTTTGCAAAATTGTCGTCAATCAAAATTAAATTGGCTGCTTGTTTGGCAATTTCGGTTCCTTTTTTACCCATCGCAATTCCAATATGTGCCGATTTTAAAGCTGGACCATCATTTACGCCATCGCCAGTCATCGCCACAATTTGATTATTGTCTTTTAAAGCCTGAATAATTTTCAACTTTGCTTCGGGAAACATTTGTGTAAAAATAGCAGTTTCCATCACTTTTACTTTCAAAGTCGCTTCGTCCATCGCCATTAATTCATCACCATTCAATACTTTATCGGCATCTTTAAAACCTATTTGCTTTGCAATAGTTGTGGTAGTTTGCGCATTATCGCCAGTTACAATTTTCACGTTAATTCCGGCTTTGTAAAACGTTTCAAATACTTCTTGAATATTAGCTTTGGGCGGATCATAAAAAGCCACCAAACCTTTAAACGTAAATTTGAATTCCTGCTGCATTTTTGGATAATTCGTTCCAGTAAATTCGGTTACGCCAACGCCCAAAACCCGATAACCTTCGTTAGCCATTTTTTCAATAGCGACTAAAACTTGCTTTTTTTCACTTTCAGATAAATGACTGACTGCAATAATTGCTTCGGGCGCGCCTTTGGCAGCAATGATTTTTTTACCTTTTGCATCTTCAAAAACATGCGTCATCATGGGCGGTTTTCCATCCAATGGATATTCGTGTACCAATTTAAAATTGGGTCTTTCATCAACCGAGTCTAATTTGGCGTAAGCCTCATGAATTGCAAGTTCCATAGCATCAAACGGAATAGGTTCACTCGACCACATGGCATAATTTAAAACTTCTTCAGCATCTGGATTGAGTTTTTCTTTGGTGTCAACAATAGCATCCGATTTGAATAGATAAAATTGCGCCAAACTCATTTTGTTTTCGGTAATTGTTCCGGTTTTATCAGTACAAATTACGGTAGCACTTCCTAAAGTTTCAACGGTTTTTGTTTGCTTGGTTATGATTCCCATTTTCATCAATCGCCATGCGCCAAGTGCCATAAACGATGCAAAAGCCACTGGAATTTCTTCAGGAATAACACTCATTGCAATCGTTAGGGCTTTCAATAAACTATCTAAAATACTTTTAGAATGAAAATAATTTATTGCCCAAACTATTACAAAAATCACCAATCCAATGATGGACATTTTGGTAACAAAATTTGTAATCTGAATTTGTAGTGGCGTTTTTTCTTCAGCAATGGTCTCAATGCTTTTTCCGATTTTACCAATTTGAGTTTGGTTTCCAATGGCTGTAACTTCGCAAATTGCTAATCCTGTGGCAACGATTGTTCCTTGAAAAACTTGCTTAATTTCGGATGCTTCATTCTTAAAAACCGATAAAGATTCGCCGGTTAAAATTGCTTCGTTTACCGAAAAATCATTCGATTGAATTATGGTTGCATCTGCAGGAACAAACGTGCCTTCTTCCACTTGAATGAAATCGCCAAGTACAATTTCTTCACTCGGAATTTCTACCAATTCACTATTTCTTATGACTTTGCTTTTGGGTTGGGATAATTTTTTGAGCGATTCAATAGCATTTCTACTTCGTGCTTCCTGAAAAAGCGAAATTGCTGCAACTAAAAAGATGGCAACTGTCATGAAAATACCATCGCCATAATCGCCAGAAATGTAGTAAATACCTGCAGCGGCGACCAATAACAGAAACATTGGTTCTTTAATCATTTCTAGCAATGACATCAAAAAATGATTTTTTTCTTGGTGTTCTAATGAGTTAGAACCGTTTTTATTTCTAGAGAAAATTACTTCTTTATTTGAAAGTCCTGCAATTTTATTTTGTTCTTTCGTCATCACTAAAAGTTTAGTTTAAACTAAAGATACGATTTTTTTAGAAGCTTTTAGTAATTAAAATTTATTAATTAGCAACCCAATCATCATCGCAATTCCAAAACTCAGCATGGTTCCAATTAAGACATATTCGGTTTTAATGGTGTCGGTATCTTTGTATCGTAAAATTGATTTTGCTGCGATTAAAAAGCCTACAACTTCCAATTTTCCGATGATTACGAAAGTTAAGACTAAAATTCGTTCTAAAATACCAATCAGTTTTCCAGCATTTTTAAGTTCGGCAGATGTGTCCGAAATGCTTTCAATTTTACCAACAACAAGAGTTTCTCTAATTAAAATATTTGTTGGTTTTATGCAAATTAAATAGCCTAAAATAATAGCTAACCATTTTATAGAAAGAGGAACATTCCAAATGACATTTGATTCGAAATAGCGATTAAAAATCCAAACAAAGAATACAATGACCAACAGATGTAAAATTTGATCAATAAAAAAGGCAAATCTACTCGTATTCAAACTTTTTTTCAATCCATCAATTATATAATGAAGAATTGAAATTGGCAATGCACAAAAGAAAAAGTTGCTATCAAAAGATAAAATCCATGCACAAACAAAAGTAATTAATGCATGTTTCAATAAAAATTTGCTTTTAAAACCATTCTCGTTTTTTTCTTTTGAACTGGCATCCGTTTGAAAAAAATAATCACTCATTACATGAGCAATCACTTGAAGTATAAGTAGTTTTACCATATTTTACGCAATGCTAAAAATGTTGATTTAAAATAGGAAGTTGCTCGTTCTATAGCATTCCAACCTACACTACTCAATTGCTTGTTAACCGTTGGTTGTTTTATATTTAATTTTGTGGCTATTTCTTTTTCGCTATTTCCCAATAAACGAAGATATAAAATTTCGCATTGTTTTGCAGTAGCATTGTTTAATAAAACATCAAGCAAGCCCAAAATACAATTTATGTTATCGTTTAATTTTTCATTATTAGAATTAAAGAAAAGTGTGTTTTTAATTACGATGCGTTCTTTGTTGTACGTTGTGCGCTCTTCACTAATTTTTCTACCCGAATAATAAATTGCTTCACCATCAATAACTTCACTTACTTTATCATACCTTGTTAATTCGCCATAACCTAGAGCCAAGCGAATGCCATAATTTTTAAAGTATTTACTTCTTGAAGTTTCAATTTTCGAATCTATAAATATTGATTTTATATAACATTTAATAATGATTGCAATGGTTAGCGCTTCATGAGGATTATCTACAACCATTTCTAGATAGTCACCTTTTATAATTCTTCCATAAATAAAAAAATCCTTCTCTAGAAGTGAAATTAATGCTTTTAATTCCAGTTCTAAAACTGATTTTTCTTCATCAGTTAAGCTTGTAGAAGCAATGATATCACCAGATAAAACTATTTTATTTTTCATATATGTAAAATTTATTTTTTAGAGGTCATATATGTTATCGCCTTTTTATTTATTGGGGTTTGCTTGCGCAAACTTGTTTTTATTGGCGATTTCATCATAAATCTCTTTAACATAACAAATATATAGCTTTTTTTTGGTATAAATATACTTTATAGCCTTTTTTAGTTATAAAAATACTTTATAGCCTTTTTATGGTATATTTTTAATAAATTTTCTCACAATACTACAGAATGTATATAAAACTAATCACGATTCTCAATTACTATTCACTTTTTCACTATATTTGCACGCAATTTAACTACAACTACAAATTGCAATGAAAGCACACACTTCCAAAATCGTTGGCGAAGGTTTAACCTATGACGATGTACTGCTAATCCCAAATTATTCTGAAGTTTTACCGCGCGAAGTCAATATTCAATCGAAAATATCAAGAAATATTTCGCTTAATGTTCCTGTCGTTTCTGCAGCTATGGATACTGTAACCGAAAGTTCTATGGCAATTGCGATGGCGCAAGAAGGCGGAATTGGTGTTTTGCATAAAAATATGACTATAGAACAACAAGCTGCAAAAGTTAGAAAAGTAAAACGTGCCGAAGCTGGAATGATCATCGATCCAGTTACTTTACCTTTAAATTCAACTGTTGGCGATGCTAAAATGTTGATGAAAGAACACGGAATTGGCGGAATTCCAGTAGTGGATGAAAACGGAACTTTAAAAGGAATTGTAACTAATAGAGATTTGCGTTTTGAGAAAATCAATTCGCGTTCTATATTGGAAGTTATGACTTCTCAAAATTTAGTTACTGCTGCCGAAGGAACAACTTTACAAGAAGCAGAAGGAATTTTGCAACAAAATAAAATCGAAAAATTACCAGTAGTTGATAAAAACTATAAATTAGTTGGATTAATTACGTTTAGAGATATTACCAAATTGGCTCAAAAACCAGTAGCAAACAAAGATAAATTTGGGCGTTTACGCGTTGCTGCTGCACTTGGAGTTACTGCTGATGCTTTAGAAAGAGCAACTGCTTTAGTAAATGCAGGAGTCGATGCCGTAATTATTGATACTGCTCACGGACATACAAAAGGTGTGGTTGATGTTTTAAAAATTGTGAAAGCTAAATTTCCAAATCTTGATGTAATTGTTGGAAATATTGCAACTGCCGAAGCCGCTTTATATTTAGTAGAAAATGGTGCCGATGGCGTAAAAGTAGGAATTGGTCCAGGTTCTATTTGTACAACTAGAGTTGTTGCTGGAGTTGGTTTTCCACAATTTTCTGCAGTTTTAGAAGTTGCGGCGGCTTTGAGAGGTTCTGGAGTTCCAGTAATTGCCGATGGCGGAATTCGTTACACAGGAGATATTCCAAAAGCGATTGCAGCTGGTGCTGATTGCGTAATGCTTGGTTCACTCTTAGCAGGAACAAAAGAATCACCTGGAGAAACTATCATTTTTGAAGGAAGAAAATTCAAATCGTATCGCGGAATGGGTTCTGTGGAAGCTATGCAAGAAGGATCAAAAGACAGATATTTTCAAGATGTGGAAGACGATATTAAAAAATTAGTTCCAGAAGGAATTGTAGGTCGTGTTCCATACAAAGGAGAATTGAACGAAAGCATGCAACAATTCGTTGGCGGACTTCGTGCCGGAATGGGTTATTGCGGTGCAAAAGACATTCCAACGCTACAAGAAACTGGAAGATTTGTAAGAATCACAACTAGCGGAATTGGTGAAAGTCATCCTCATAATGTTACTATTACTAAAGAAGCTCCGAATTATTCGAGATAAAAAATACTTTAAATGCATCACACTATCATTGAAAACAATTGTGTTTGTGGTGCATTTTTTGTTAAGCGCAAGTCAAACGCCATACAAATATTACGTACAAACGGTTTTCCTTTATCGGTAACTGTTATTGATGTACTTGAAAGTGTAAGTAAACCATCAACTTCCATCTCGTGTAATTGATTAATTATTCCTGGAAGTTCAGTAAAATAAGTGTTTTCTTTATCCCAAGAAGTTCGAAACTGACACATCAAATTTAAAATGTGTTTGCGAATAATTAAATCCTCCTTAGTTAAAATATGACCGCGAAATACTGGTAATTCGTCTTGATCTAACTTTTTATAATAGTCTTCAATTGTTTTCTCATTTTGTGAAAAACTATACCAACTATCACCAATAGACGATACGCCCAAACCAATCATCAATTGCGTTTTAGATGAAGTATAACCCATAAAATTGCGATGTAAAGATCCTTTTTTTAAGGATTCATTCATGCTGTCGCTTTCTAGAGCAAAATGATCCATCCCAATTTCGTTATAATTATTGGCAGTCAAACGTTTTTTTCCTTCTTCATAAAGTTTTCGTTTTTCATCATCTTTTGGTAAGTCATCATCTTTAAAACCGCGTTGTCCACTACCTTTTATCCAAGGCACATGCGCATAGCTGTAAAATGCCAATCTATCGGGTTGTAACGAATTGGTTTTGTCAATTGTATCAAGAACATCATTCAAGGTTTGAAACGGTAATCCAAAGATTAAATCATGTCCAACAGAAGTATATCCAATTTCTTTTGCCCAAAAAGTAACTTTTGCCACATTATGAAACGGTTGTATTCTATGAATGGCTTTTTGCACTTTCTCTGAATAGTCTTGAACTCCAAAACTCACTCTTCTAAAACCTAAATCATATAAGGTTTCTAAATGTCTTCTTGAAGTATTATTTGGATGTCCCTCAAAACTAAATTCGTGTTCTCTTGCTTTTATTGCTCGAGCAAAAATTCCGTTAATTAGAGTTGTTAAATTTTCTGGAGAAAAGAAAGTTGGAGTGCCGCCACCCAAATGAATTTCTTTAATTATAGGTTTTTTGGGAAGCAAATCACAGTATAAATTCCATTCTTTTAAAACCGCCAAAATATATGGGTTTTCAACCTCATGATTTTTTGTAATTCGTTTGTTGCAACCACAAAAAGTGCACATACTTTCGCAAAAAGGCAAATGAATATAAAGGCTTATTCCCTCTGTAGTATTACTTTCTACAAATGATTTGATGAAAGTTTGTTTCCATTTATCTAAAGAAAATAATTCTTCTTCCCAATAAGGAACCGTTGGATAACTAGTGTATCTTGGTCCAGGAACATTATATTTTTGAATTAAGGAAACTGACATAACATTTATTTTAAGTTCCAAAAGTACTCTGGTTAGCTAAAAGATAAAATGATAATTGTCATATAAGAAAAAAGCCCACCGTTAAGTGAGCTTTCTGTATTATTTATTCAAATTTCTAATTTGTTTCAACTTGTCTTTCCAAGTGATTAATTCTTCTTTATGTCTTTCGATAGTTTTTCTTACTTCGGTAACAATAGAATTTTCTTTCTTGGCATTTCTAGTATTCTGAAAAAATTGGATGTTATTTTCTAATTGGAAAATTTCATTTTGTATTTCATCAATTTTGCGCATTGTGAAAATTTTCTCATTGTCTAACTTTCTGCTGTCTTCAGATCCAGCAATGTTGTCAAGTCTGTTAGCAAATCGCAATTGTTCGCCTTCTTTTTTACTTGAGCTTAATTTTTCAAATAAAGCATCCAATATCTTATTGAATTTTCCTTCGATATGTCTTCTATTAAAAGGAACTCTTCCAATTGCTTTCCATGCTTCAATATGCGCTTTTATTCCATCTAAATCGGTTTTATGATCACCAACTAATTCAAATGAACGCAACGTTTCTAAATATTCTTTTTTCTTTTCAAAAGCAGCAACCTCTTCAGCATTCTCTTCTGATTTACTTTCTTTTAAACGTTCAAAATAATGATTACAAGCACCTTTAAATTCTTTCCAAAGTACATCAGAAAATTTTCTTGGTACATGACCAACCAATTTCCAATCTTCTTGAATTTGCTTCATTAGTGGAGTAGTAGCAGTAAAATCTTCGCTTTCTTTCAACTCATTTGCTTTAGCAACTAAGGCTTGTTTTCTGCTTAAATTATCATTTTGATCTTTCTTAATTTCTTTATAGAAAGAGTTTTTTAATACATTAAAATTTCTAACTGCAGTTTTAAAAGAAGCCCAAGTAGCTTCATTTACATCACTTGGAACTTTTCCTGTTGCAAAGAATTCATTGCGTAAAGCTTCAACTTTTACAATTTGGTTCAACCAAGCTTGGTGCGAATCTACTTTTTCTTGTGCAAGAACTTCAAGTTCAGCTATAATTCTGTTTTTCTTTTCTAAATTGTCTGTTTCTTTTGCTCTAAAACCTTCGTAGAAAGTTTCACGTTTGTCGTGCATTTGCTTAGTCAATTCACTAAATTGTTTCCAAACTTCTTCACGGTGTTCTCTAGAAACTGGTCCGATATCTTCTTTCCAAATTTTATGTAAATCTTGCAATTCACGGAAGGATTTATTGATATCTGGTTCGTTTACCAATTCGGCAACACGAGCAATAATTTTTTGTTTTTGTTCTAGATTGATTTTAAAATCAATGTCTCTTGCTTCACGGTCTAAATGCAAGAAATCATAGAAATTTTCAATATGGAAATGAAAATTATTCCATACATGATTGTATTTATCTTTCGGAATTGGTCCTGCAGTTTTCCAACGTTCTCTAATGTCATTCAACTGTTTTAGAGAATTTGCAATGTTTCCTGATGGATTGTTAACCAAATTTTTCAATTCTTCAACAAGTGCCATTCTATTTTCTAAATTCGCTTGAAGGTTGTTTTGAAGCGATTTAAAATGTGTATTTTTTTTATCTCTATATTGATTGTATAGTGCGTCAAATTTTGCTTTTAAAGGAAAATTATAATGAAAATCTTCAGTTGTATCTGGGTTTTCAGCATGAAATTCATCTTTTTTCTCATCAAGAAAATGATAATATTTAGATAAAAATGCTTTTTTAATTTCTTCAACATGCTCTCTAATAGACATTACTTGGTCGGTTACAACAAGTGTTTCCAACTCTTCAACCAATTTTTCCATTGGTAATGCTTCATAATCTTGCAACGGAATGTCGTAACGACCTTTTACCGTTTCATCTTCACTTTCTTCAGCATTTGCATTATTGATTGCGTTCATGGCAAAATCACTTTCTTCCTCAACAACAACTGTATCATCAGCTACTTGCTCATCAGTAAGTTCAATTACATTTTCTGTTGCAATTTCAGTATTTTCTGTCGAAGGAACTTCTTTTGGTGTTTCAGTAATTTGTTCACCAACTAAATCTTCTACTTCAAGAACTTTTTCTTGCTCATTTTCAGCAACTAACGGTGCTTCTACTTCTGTATCTGGAACTAATTCTGCTACAGATTCTAAAGTACTAACAACTGCTTCAACTTCTTGATTTTCAGAACCAACTGCTTCTTGCGATGCATTGTTAAGGTTTCCATCTGCCGCGTTTTCGTTAACTGACAGGTTATCATTCATTTCTTCTGACATTTTTTTAAATGTGTAAGGTTATACAATTTTCCACTTTTGGAGCGCGAAAGATAGTAAAGTGTGGTTTAAATTCAAAGAAAATCAGCGTTTTCTGTGATTTTTATTTGATGATAGAAAGTCTTTTAGAAATAAAAGTTGAAGAATTGAAATTATTTATTCCAAATTTTCCATGCTTTTTCTGCCTGAAATACCAACATTTCATGTCCGTTTTTTGTAACAGCACCTTTTTTCTTAGCTTTTTTTAAGAATTGCGTTTCTTCGGGATTGTAGATTAAATCAAAAGCAATGTGCTTTTCTGTAAAAAACTCATAAGGAATAGGAGGAAATTCTTTAGTATTTGGACTTGTACCAAGCGGCGTGCAATTTATTATAATTTGAAAATTATCAAATGTAGTTGCGTTTACTCGGTTATAATCAATTGCATTTTCTGATGCTTCTCTAGAAACATAAGTATAGAAAATTCCCAATTGTTGTAGGGCAAAGGCAATCGCTTTAGCTGCGCCACCAGTGCCAAGAATTAATGCTTTTTTGTGATGCGGAAGAAGAAGTGGTTCTAATGATTTTTTAAAACCATACCAATCAGAATTATAACCTTTTAGATTTCCTTTTTTTGTAAACCGAATTACATTTACAGCGCCAATTTTAAAAGCTTTATCCGATAAAGTATCCATGAAAGGAATGATGGCTTCTTTGTAGGGAATAGTGACGTTTAATCCTTTTAAATCGAGATTATTTTTTAAAATATTTGGAAATTCTTCGATGCTATCAATATCAAAATTTTCA
>NZ_JAYWFT010000179.1:0-2986 GCF_043778725.1 Flavobacterium sp.
GCCTTCATGGTTATTTTTTTTTAAAAAACTATCTCACAAACTTCAAACTTTGTTTCCAATTTTCACTTTCAAAAACTACAATAAAAACACCTTTGGTGTTTATGTTTAAATCGACTTCATTGGAGTTAGTACTTCCATTTTGGATTAATTTTCCGTTGATGTCAAAAATGTTGTAATCTGCACTGATGTTAGTTTTGTTGTTAGTTAGTTTTAATTTGTTATCGCTATTGCTGTAATAAAAATAGTTGGTGTTTGAAACAAAATTATTGGTTGACAAAGCTGCAGTAATAGGATTAAAATCTGTCCACACAAGTGCGGCATCATAAAGTGCCGTTGTACCAGCAGGAACATTTAATGCTACATTACCAAGCGTAACATATTTAAAAACATTTGCATTTATCGTTAACGGTGTTGCCCAATTTACAGTTACCGAAGTTAACCCTGTACAACCGAAAAATGTCCCTTCGCCAATGCCAGTTACAGCTGACGGGATGTTTACCGTGGTTAGAGCACTACATTCGTAAAATGCCCAATCACCAATACTGGTTACCGAAGCCGGAATACTTAAACTAGTTAAGGAATTGCACGCTGCAAATGTTCCTTCACTAATGCTAGTTACAGATGCTGGAATGTTTACTGTGGTTAAAGAACTGCACTCTTCAAATGCCCTTTCACCAATGCTGGTTACCGAGGACGGAATACTTACCGATATTAAATTATGACAATACCAAAACGTTTGAGATGCAATACTGGTTACCGAAGAAGGAATATTTACCATGATTAAAGAAGTACAAAATGCAAATGCCGAGTCACCAATATTGGTTACCGATGCAGGTATGCTTATAGAGGTTAAACTAGTACATTCAGCAAAAGCCGCTTCATCAATGCTGGTTACCGAATTTGGAATACTTACCGAGGTTAAACCAGTGCATACTGCAAAGGTCGCTTGACGAATACTCATCACGGAATTTGGAATATTTACAGAAGATAAACCAATGCAAGCGTAAAATGCCCCTACACCAATACTGGTTACCGAATTTGGAATACTTACCGAAGTTACACCGGAACAATATGAAAACGCTCGGTCACCAATATTGGTTACCGAAGACGGAATGCTTACCGTTGTTAAACTAGTACATTTATCAAATGCCGATTCACCAATTCTAGTTACTGAATTTGGAATATTTATTGATGTTAAACCTGAGCAATATGAAAAAGTAAAATCATCTATATTTGTTACCGAATTTGGAATGCTTACCGAGGTTAAACTACTACAATTGTAAAATGCCCATTTACCAGTACTGGTTACCGAATTTGGAATACTTACCGAAGTTAAACTAGTACAATTACCAAATGCCCATTCACCAATGCTAGTTACCGAATTTGGAATGCTTACGTTGGTTAAAGAACTGCACACTCCAAAAGCATAATAGCCAATACTTGTTACAGATGACGGAATACTTACCGAAGTTAAACCAGTGCAATAAGCAAAAGCCTGACTGCCAATACTGGTTACTGATGATGGAATACTTACCGAAGTTAAACCAACGGAAAAAGAAAAAGCAGAATCATCAATACTGGTTACTGCATAAGTTGTGCCTGCATTATCAACAGTTTCAGGAATAGTAGCCGTACCCGAAAAACTGGGGTTTACATCTACTTTTACAGTAAATGGTGCTGTAGCGCTTGTTACAGAATAATTGATACCATCAGCGTTAAAATTTTGTCCAAAAGACCAAAGGCTATAAAATAGAGTCATTAAAATGTAACATTGTTTTTTCATGATTTTTTTTATTTTTATTCATTGTTGTCCGCTTTAATTAGCCTTTTTTTACCAAAATTTGAAACATAGTTAAACTATTGGTTCTTTATGTTTTATAAACTCATAATTAAAAGAAATAATTTTAATTTTTATATCACACACACTTAAAAGAGTACGGAAAATAAGCAAATTATTTTAAAGCCATATAAACTAAAGCCTTGTAATTTTTTTATCGGACAACAATGATTTTTATTATTATTTATTAGGTTATCAAATCTTGATCTATTTACAAGAAAAGCCATCTTGTGTAATGTACTTTACTATTTTTTCTTGTTTTTTGCCTATTTTAATTTATTTTTTTTATTTTAAGTTTCGTAGGAGTGAGGAACTACACTCTAGCTTTGGACTATTTCCTACAAGCAATCACATTACCTGCACTTGCACTTAGCGCCATAGTAGTGGCAGCTATTAAAGCTTCCAGATTGGTTTCTCTTATAGACTCTGGATCCGCATTTGAATTGCCTAAGTACGTACTTGAGCTCTGACTTTAGCAGTTACACATTGATTCAAAGGGTGTGAATTACTATTGAGATCACGTATACTTTGAAATCAAGGAGAGATACTGGTAGCGAGCTGCTGCTCTTTAATTCATAAAATCTCTGTGCAGCACTTCTCCTCTTCCCGCGATAGCGTTCTGTCTGTCTGTCTGGTTGCTTGCACTTCATTCTCCCACCCATCTTCTCCTATCGATATTTCTTCTTTGATTCTTCTCTCTGTCCTCTTTTTTTATTAACTTTGCCGTTTGACAGATATGCATCACCCCTCGTTACTCGATTTTTTAAACAAGATTTGCCTGTGTACGATGCGATAGTGAAAAACTTCCTTTTAAATGACCTGACACTATTAATAGAATGTGTCGAGAGCGGTATGGGCGTACTTATGGAGGATCACAATTACGGTTTGGTAAGTCCATGATCTTTTCTAGAAGAGAGAGTTTCCAACCTTCATCAATATGCTTCTAATATTTCATTGTAATTTTTTTTAAATTATATTTATTTGATCAGGCAAAAGAGGTGATATCATCATTAACAAGGCACACTATCAAGAAGCTGACATCAACTTATATAACACTGTCTCTTCAAGATATTGCCGTTACCATTGGTATGAAAGACTTAACCGAGACAGAAGATCTATTATTTCAAATGATATCATCGAATGAAATAA
>NZ_JAYWFT010000180.1:0-21157 GCF_043778725.1 Flavobacterium sp.
TGTCCAAACATCGCAGCTTTCAAATTCGGGAAAAGGTTTATTTACTGCTATTGCCATTTATAAAGAGGAAATAATTTCGATTTTTAAAGGAGAAATTTTATCCGATATTGAAGCTGAATTGCGAGTAAAAAACAATACCAATCAGTACTTTATGAATCTTCATAACGGAAGTATTCTAGATTGTAGAAACACCGATTGTTTTGCAAAATACGCCAACGATGCTAGTGGTTTTTCGAAATCTAATTTTAAAAATAATGCCAAAATAACATTGGATGAAAACAATAATGTATGTTTAATGGCAATTAGAAAAATAAAATCTGGTGAAGAAATTTTCTGTGATTATGGAAAGAAGTATTGGAAGAAACATTCCTAAACCAACTCCCTAAAATACTGTAACAAAACCTTATCATTCTCAAAAGTTGGTGTAAAAACTTCTAATAAAGAAGGTTTGTCATCGTTTGAAAACAATATTTTTAAACTTTCATCTAAAGTAGTTTCGTTACTGGCTGTAAGATAATTAAATCCGTACATTTTGGCTAAATGTTCCGCAGTTAGACAGTGAGATGTTTCGAAAAACGTATTGAAAACTGGCGTTTCATCATGACCAGGAAGAATTCTAAAAATACCTCCACCACCATTATTAATCAAAATAATTTTGAAATTTTTCGGAATGTAATTGTTCCAAAGTGCGTTGCTGTCGTATAAAAATCCGATGTCACCGGCAATAAATACGTTAGGTGTTTTGCTTCCAACTGCTGCTCCTATTGCTGTTGATGTGCTTCCGTCAATTCCGCTTGTTCCTCTATTGCTAAAAACTTCAATGCTTTTTTCTATATCAAATAATTGCGCGTATCGAATTGGCGAACTGTTACTAATTTGCAATTGGGAATTCTTTGGCAAAGCCGGAAGTACTTTTTCAAATACTTTAAAATCGGTAAATGGAATTTTGGCTAAATAGTCTAAACTTCGTTTTTGACGCAATGCTTTTATATTTTGTAAATGCTGATTGTAATTGCTTTCAACAGTTTCAGTCAACATAAAAAACGATTGAAAAAACAAATTGGGTTGCACTTCAAAATGTTTTGTCAAACAACCAAAAGTGTCATAAGCTCTCAAATCGTCAATATGCCAATGATGATTTGGTTTGTATTTTCGTAGAAAAGCTTTGATACGTTTGGAGACAATCATTCCGCCAAAAGTCACTAAAATTTCAGGTTGAAAATCTAGAAAATCTTCATTTGTAAATGGCGTAATTATCGAATCGATAGTATTGATAAACTTTGGATGATGCAAATTGGAAGTTGTTTCAATCATCACTACAACCGATGGATCGTTGGCTAATTTATCGAGAAACTTTTGCTCAACTGCATTGGGTTCGTTTACTCCAACAAGTACTAATTTCTTTTTGGAAGTGTTCCAAATGTTGGCATATTCTGAAATGGGTTCGTCGTAAATAAACTCTTTTACGGTTGCCGAAATCACTTTAGGTTCCACAACTAATTCAGAAACTGTTTCGTACAGAGGTTCTTCAAATGGCGCATTGATATGCACAGGACCTTTTTTGGCGAAAGCCGTATTGATGGCTTCATTTATTAAAAAATCATTTTCATCGGATGCATTTTCGGTAAGATTGGCATTGAATAACGAATGATTGGTAAATACATTTTCTTGACGAATGGTTTGTCCGTCACCAATATCAATTTTGCTTTGTGGTCTATCGGCAGAAATCACAATAAACGGAATTTGACTATAAAATGCTTCTGCAAAAGCTGGATAATAATTAAGTAATGCCGAGCCAGAAGTACAAACCACAGCAACTGGTTTCTTTATTTGTTGCGCCATTCCAACAGCGAAAAAAGCTGCCGAACGCTCGTCTGCAATGCTGTAACAAGTAAAATCTGGATGACTTGCAAACCCGATAGTTAAAGGTGCATTTCTAGAACCAGGAGAAATTATTATAGTGGTGATTCCTTTGGCACGAAATAGTTCGATGATGGATTGTGCTAAAGGTATTTTTGGGTACGTCATTTTATTATTTTTTGCCACAAAGGCACTAAGACACAAAGGCTTTTAATTTATACAAAAGTACAAAGTTATTTTTTGAGTTTAAATTAAACCATTAAGAAAGTTTAGTTAATTAAGTTGATTCCTGAATTAATTTTAAATTTTAAATAAAAAGATTTGCTAATTTGCGGTTATCTATAAAAATAGAAATTTTGAATTAAAAAGCACTTAATGAACCTTAATTTCTTAATGGTTTAAAAAAATACTATTTTTGAACAATGGAAATTAAAATCAGACCTTACCAAATTGAAGATACGCAAGTTATTTTAGAAATTATAAATTATAATATCCTAAATTCTACAGCATTATATGATTACGAACCACGAAGTTTAGAAAATCAGATTGCGATTTTTGATGACAAACTAAAGAAAGGGTTTCCAATAATTGTGGCTACCGAAAATGAAACCGTTGTTGGATTTGGTTATTACAGTGAATTCCGATTTCGTGAAGCGTATAAATTTACAGTAGAACATTCGGTTTATGCGCATCCAAATCACATTGGAAAAGGCATTGGAAAATTGATTTTAGAAAACTTAATTCATTTGGCGAAAGCTCAAAAATTGCATACCATGATTGGTGTTATTGATGCCGAAAACCAAAGCAGTATTGATTTTCACAAGAAATTCGGATTTGAAATTGCAGGAACAATTAAAGATTCTGGATTCAAATTTGATAGATGGTTGCATAGTGTTTTTGTTCAGAAGATGCTTTAAGAGAAAGATTTACATTATTGTTTCACAACTTTGACTTTTACTTAAAAAGCAATAGATTTTGCGATTTTACACCGCCTTTTTATTGTTTTGTTTAATTCAGTACTTTCTATTCTTCTAAATAAAAAGGATAAAATATGCTTACCTTCTGCTCCTTCTGCAACTCGTCCAATACTCTCCGTCGAATCAATTTTTATTTTATTAGTTTCAATTGTGGTAATGCTGTCAATATAATTATAATCATTTATAGTTAGTATTGGTTCTGTAAAACCACTTTTATCCTCATACAATATCGAATTAATGTTAACTGAATTATTATAACTCTTTTTAAGTAATTGCTTTGCATAAGTTAATTTGAATTGATTAACGTAAATTTCTTTAAACTGACTCCGAAAGCTGTGAGAAAGTGGTTTGCAACCAACAAATAAAATAGTGATTAATATCATTATGAATCTAAAATTTGAAGTTGACATATGAATTTGGTTTATGTTTGGTTTAAAAGGCTTGATACTAACTATTTTCTAAAATCTAATTTCCTAATTCTACTTCAAAATCTCCTCAAAATTCGGTTTGAAATAATTTGGACCTTTCAACACTTTTCCGTCTTCTCTGTAAATTGGTTGTCCGTCTTCGCCAAGTTTACTCATGTTGCTTCTTTGAATTTCGTTAAACACTTGTTCAATTTTGTGTTGCAATCCGTGTTCAATAATTGTTCCGCAAAGAATGTAAAGCATATCGCCAAGCGCATCTGCAATTTCTACAATATCATCATTTTGAGCCGCTTCAAGGTATTCTTCGTTTTCTTCTTTCATCAAATTGTAACGAAGTAAATTTTTATTTTCGCCCAAACTCGCTTTCATATTCTCACTATATCCAATTTTGAAAGCAGTATGAAATTCTTTAACAGCGTTAAGTTTATCTTGCATTTTATTTGTAATTAATTTATGAAGCCAAAATACAAATTATGATTTCAATTGTCTAAATTTGTTGAAAAATTACTGAATATGTTTACAACTGGTCAACTGGTATTTGCAGGCTTATTTTTAGTAGCATTTATCATAGCAATGATTTACGCCTACGGAAAAGATAAAGTACTTCACAATCAATTCTACAAAGGAAATTATAAAATATTACTTGGTTTTTTTGGTTTTATTATCATATTATTTTTAATTAAAATATTTTTTAAGCATTAATAATCAGCATTGTAATTGCTAATTTCATATAGAAAAGCTGTAAAAAACGTTCAATAATAACAATCGTTAAACGTAAGAATTATTTTATTATATTTACGACGCAATTTTCAAACCTCTAATGAGAATACTTAAATACATCTTCTTATTACTTTTTCTCCTATTAATTGGATTAACAGTTTTTGTATCTACACAAAAGGCAAATTATGATGTTACTCGAAGTAAGATTATAAAAAATCCGAAAGCAACCGTATTTAATTACATTAATGATTTTAGAAACTGGGAAACCTTTGGTTCATGGATAAAAGATGATACATCTATGAAATTCAATTATCCCGAACTTACCTCTGGAAAAGGTGCGTCTTGCTCTTGGACTAGCGATAATGGTGATGGAAATTTAAAAACTACTTTCATAAAAGATGGCGATAGTATAGCTCAAAAAATGATTAGTAATGGTGAACATTCTGATATTTCTTGGAAATTTAAAGATACTATTGGTGGTACAAAAGTTACTTGGAGAAACAAAGGTACATTAGATTTTAAGTCGAAAGTATTGGCGTTTTTTAAAGGAGGAATCAATAGTGTTGTGGGTGATACTTATGAAAAAAGTTTAGAAAATCTAAATAAAACTTTAGATTATGAAATCAATACTTTCAAAATAAAAGTTAACGGAGTTGTAAACCGCACTGGTGGATTTTATTTGAAACAATTTAAATTTTGTAAACAAAAAGATGTGGTAAAAAACATCAAAATTATGGTTCCAAGAATGCTATTGTTTTTTAAAAAGAACAAAATGGTTATGAATGGAAAACCGTTTATTATCTATCATAAATACGATAGAACCAATGATATTGTTGGGTTTTCTGTATGCATGCCTGTACGAGATTCAATACATATTATGCCTGGAAGCGACATTGAATCGGGTGAATTAAAACCTTACACTGCCTTAAAAACAACGCTTACTGGAGATTATTCTCACACACAACAAACTTGGAACGCTTCATATAATTACATCTCAAAAAATAATTTAATTAGAAATACTTCTTTACAAATTATTGAAGTTTATGCAACTAATATGGATGATAATAAAAGTCCGTCCAAATGGGTTACCGAGGTTTATGTGCCGGTTGTTCCAAAAGCTGATGCAAAACCTGTTTATAGAAAACCTACCGATTCTACAACTGTCTCTGTTGTTACGCCACCAACTGTTACACCTTAAATTTCTAAAAAAAACTTTTTTTTTTGGAATACATTAAACCTTTTCGGTTATCTTTATTCTAATTGATAAATTGTCGACTTGCAAGAAGAAAAGGATTTTATAAAAGAATTGTTGGACCCAAAAACGCAGAATGTTGCGTTTCAAAAACTCTTGCGCGATTTTCAGAAACCTTTGTACAATCACATACGGAATATTGTTATGAATCATGATGATGCAGACGATGTTTTACAAAATACCTTTATAAAAGTATTTCAGCATCTAAAAAACTTTAAAGGCGACAGTAAACTTTTTTCTTGGATGTATCGAATTGCAACTAACGAAGCTATAACTTTTATCAATAATAAAACAAAACGCAACGGAACTACTAGCGAAGCCATGCAAACTAAAATTGTAGAAAATTTACAATCTGATGTTTATTTTGATGGAAATGAAATTCAAATTAAACTCCAAAAAGCCATTAATTTATTACCCGAAAAACAACAATTGGTATTCAAAATGAAATATTATGAAGAAATAAAATATGAAAATATGTCGGAAATTTTAGGAACTTCGGTTGGCGCACTTAAAGCTTCGTACCATCATGCGGTGAAAAAAATTGAAGAGTATATGAAAACACAATAAATAATATAAATGAAAAGTACATACAACCAATTAAACCTTTTACAACAACATATGTCTTATAGATATGAAAGATTTTAAATTAGATACTCATCCCAAAATAACTTCTGGTTATGCAATTCCGGAGCATTATTTTGATACTTTTTCTGAAAAAATACTGCTACAATTACCCAAAGAAGAGCCAAGGATACTTTCGTTTTACGCCAGAAATAGAACTTGGATTTATTCGGCAGCCGCAGTTTTAGTATTAGCTTTATCCATTCCTGTTGTGTATCAGTTGCAAAATAATCAAAACGAAATGACTACGAGCGAAGTAGAAACCTATATAACACAACACACAACAGTATCTGACGATGACATTGTAGATTTACTAGATAAAGAAGACATTGATAAATTAAAAACTGATGTTCCTATAGAAAATGAAGTATTAGAAGATGTACTTTCTAACAATTCAGAAATTGAACAATACATTACAAACTAAAATTAAAAACATGAAAAATCATAAAATTATAACCCTATTAATTTTCTTTATTTCTGCTTCCTCATTTGCACAAGTGACAGGAAAATTTAAAGAAAAAAAAGAGCAAATAAAAGCATTAAAAGTTTCGTTTATTACCACCGAATTAAATTTAACTCCAGATGAAGCTGCTAAATTTTGGCCATTATACAATGCTTTTGAAGACAAACAACACGACATTAGAAAATCAAAACTTAAGAACTTTATGGATAGAAACGAAGATGATTCTATTGATAAATTATCCGAAAAAGAAGCCACTTCCATTTTGACGCAACTTGAAAGCACCGATGAAGAATTGTATCAATTGAAAAAGAAATTTATTGTCAATTTAAAAAATATACTTCCTGCTACTAAAATTTTGAAACTTAAAAAAGCCGAAGAAGAGTTTAGCAAAAAATTGTTACAGCAGTATCGTGATAAAAAAATTGGTAGGTAATTGCAATTAAATTTGATAAAAAAACAGGTTTTAGAAAAACATTATAACTTCTAAGACCTTTTTTTTATTAAAAATCTAATTTTTAATTCTACTTTTTATAAATTTTTTTCTAGCCGTTTTCCTTTTAAATTGTGAAGATTTTTCTAAAAGAATGGTGTGCATTTTTTCTTCAGATTGATTACTCAATACTGCATATTTTTTGGCTACTATTTTAATCATTAATTTTGAAAGCCACATTTTCTTGAAATTATCCATTCGTTTTTCTATTGATAAATTTTCAAATTTCATTCTATTTAAATCTATTAAATAAAAATCATAAAGGCTATTTCCTCTATTTACAATCAATGTATTTCCAGGCGAATGATCTAGAAAATTAATTTTGGCTTGGTGCATGTTAAATGTAAATGCTGTAAATTGTTCTAAAATTAGGTTTCTTTCTTTAAATAACGGATCATGAATTAGTTCTCTTATAGTAAAATCATAATCAATTTGCTGGCAGATGTAAAAACTTTCTCCCAACAAACCAAAGGCGTTTCTTAGTTCTATAAATGCAACAGGAAGAGGTGTTTGTATTTTATTTTCTAATAAATAATTGGCATAATCATACGAGCGTTTGGCTTTGGTACTTCTAAAAAAAGAGTAAATTATAGATTTGAAAATTCCTGGTTTCTGAAAAAACTTAATATTTACCTTTTCAGTTCCTAGCACATTAGTTTTAATTGTATTGCGAGAACCTTTTACAATTAAATCTCCTTCTCCAAAAAAAGTTTTAACTAATTGAATAATAGCTGCTTCTTGATTTTTATATTTTGGATGGATGGTAATTCGCACAATGTTTATTTTTATTTGGGTTAAAAGTATAAAAAATAGTACTTTGCAGCTTTAAAATTTTACATTATTACCAATAATTGTTGTTTTAGAAACTTACATTTTAACATAATCAATTTAATTATAAGCACTTCGACTTCGCTCAGTGAGACAAAAGATGAAGAAAATATTAATCATACAAAATAAACGAATTGGAGATGTACTCATTAGTTCGGTAATTGCAAATAATTTCAAAACGAAATATCCCGACAGTGAAGTGCATTTAATGGCATACGACTTTACGCACGGTGTTATTGAGAACAATCCAAACATTGACAAAATCATTTCTATTAACGAAAAAGAATTTAAAAAATTCAAGAATTTAGTTAAAATGATCTTTCAAG
Organism: Flavobacterium sp.; assembly: GCF_043778725.1. Taxonomy (GTDB): domain Bacteria; phylum Bacteroidota; class Bacteroidia; order Flavobacteriales; family Flavobacteriaceae; genus Flavobacterium. The sequence goes on from NZ_JAYWFT010000180.1 coordinate 7,966, forward strand.
TTCGTCGTGAAAAATATGATATTATTTTTGATCCTTATTCAAAATTACAAAGTAGATTAATCTGTAAATTTGGTGGTGCAAAGCAAACAGTTGGTCACAAAAGTCGCAAAAAAATTGGAAATTTAGGTTATTATACACATCCGGTAGCGATTTTAAAAGAGAAAACACAAATTTGCGGAAAAGCAATTGAAGATAGAATTCATTTATTACAACAAGTTGCTACTTTTGAAAACATCAATTATGAACCAAAAATTTTCTTAACCGAACAAGAAAAGCAATTTAGAGTTCCTGACAAATATCAAAATAAGAAAATAATTATGCTTGGTGTTCTTGGAAGCACGCCTCAAAAATCGATGCCATATGAATATATTTCTCAAATTGTAGATCATATTGCAACCAAATTTGACTGTTATTTATTATTCAATTATGCCCCAAATCAGAAGGATGAAGCTGATAAAATTTATAATTTATGTAAAAATAAATCCAATATAATTTTAGATATTTATGCACCAAGCATTCGCGATTTTGCAGTTTTAATGAATCAATGTTCGGTTTTAGTTTCTAATGAAGGCGGAACGGTTCATATAGCTAAAGCTTTGAACAAACCTACTTTTACCATTTTTTCACCTTATATTAATAAAGCCGATTGGAGCAGTTTTGAAGACGGAAAATTTCATAAATCGGTTCATTTATTAGATTTTTTACCCAATGCAATTTCAGACTTATCGTATGAGCAAAACAAGGAAATCGAAAAAAACCCGAGAGCAATGTACCTAAAATTAACTCCCAAAATGATAATTCCAGAGTTAGATTCTTTTTTAAACGATAACTTATAAAGTAGTTTATTTTTTTTCAATTCCAAACTCAGCCCAAGTTCGTTTAGAATCTTTAGTTTCTTTCCTAATTTGAAGGTTTTTCTGAATCATTTCTGGCTTTACATAACCTCTAGCATGATCCAAATGCACACAAACTGTTGAATATCTAATTTGCTTTGTTTGAATTCCGAAATTCATCAATCGCTCACCAAATTCTCTATCTTCACCACCATATTGCATGCGTTCGTCAAAACCATTTACAGCCAAAAAATCTGATTTCCAACCCGATGCATTGTGACCATTCCAGCTTGCAGTGGTTGGAGTTGTATAATTTAGAAGCCAACTTTTAAGTCCGGTTGCAACGAGTTTATTATTCTTGAAAGAGTGTTTTATTCCGTTTTGTTTCAACCAATTTAAATCAAAAATCTTACCCGAATAAATATCCTTTTTAGAAATTTTTTCTGATAAATCCATAGGCAATTTATAATATCCGCCCGACAAAAAATAGCCTTCTTCTCTATGTTTAATATGCTGTTCTATAAAGTCTTCTCTGGGAATGCAATCACCATCGGTCATCAAAATATAAGCTGTTGTTGTAGCAAGAATAGACTTATTAAGAATAATCGTTTTTTGAAAACCATTGTCTTCGTGCCACACATGAATTATTGGATAAAATACTTCTTTTTGAATTTGAGCGATGCAGTTTTTTGTTCTCTCATCCGATCCATCATCGGCAATAACTACTTCAAAATTTCTATACGTTTGGGTAGCATAGCCATAGAGTACTTTCTTCAACCATTCGGGAGAATTGTACGTACTTATTATAATTGAAATATCTTTTTTCATTGCGTTGCAAAGATAAAATATTTTTTCTAAGTTTGAACTCTACAATATCACTATGCAAACCATTACAGTTATCATTCCTACTTTTAACGAAGAAAATTATATTCAGGATTGTTTACATTCGGTATCGTTTGCTAATCAAATCATTATAATTGATTCTTTTAGCACCGATAAAACTGTAGCAATTGCATCGCAATTTAATTGTGAAGTAATTTTAAGAAAATTTGATAATTTTTCTAATCAAAAAAATGAAGCTATTAAAAGCGCCCAATCCGATTGGATCTTATTTATTGATGCCGATGAACGTGTTACCGAAAAATTAAAATTTGAAATTCTAGAAACTATAAAACATTCTAGACACGATGCCTACAAAATAAAATTTCCGCATTTCTACATGAATCGTTTTTTATATCATACAGAAAACAAAGTAGTTCGATTTGTGAAAAATAAAAATATCCAATTTGAAGGAGCAGTTCACGAAAAATTACTTCATTGTGGAACTGTTGGTTTATTGAAAAACTTCATGATTCATTATACCTACAAAGGATTGTTTAGCTATATAAAAAAAAAAGATTCTTATGCGTGGTTTCAAGCAAAAATGGCTATTGACCGAAAAAAATCAGCTAATTATTTTAACTTAGTTTTTAAGCCATTTTATAGATTTTTTCACACTTACATCGTTAGAAGAGGTTTTCTTGATGGCGTTCCCGGACTTGCAGTTGCAACAATTGATGCTTATGGCGTATTTTCTAGATATGTAAAAATGATATTGTTAGAAAAAGGATTAAAATAAGCGTAGTTTACCAAGACGTATTTTCCACTTAAAAGCAAGTAAACTATCACTACCTTTAATATCAATTCGTTGAATTTCAAATTTATTTTTAAAAGGAAAACGATTCAGCCTATTGCCTATTCTAAAGGCCATTTTTATATTATTTTTATCTAAAATTCGAAAAAAATCTAATTTTTGTGTTCCTTTTTTAGGATAATTCCCATATGGATAAGCCAATGCTGGATAAACATTTAAGTTATTATTAGCTATAAATTGGAAACTTTGATCAAAATCCTCTTGAATTTCTTGAGCCGTTAGAGTAGCATATTTTTTATGAAAATAGGAATGGTGTGCCAATTGAATTATTTCATTATCTAATGATTTTAATTGGTCAACAGTCATTATTTTTTGGGTTGCATCATTCCATAAATCAGATTTTCCAACATAGGAAAACGGAATAAAAAATGTGGCTTTTACATTGTACTTTTTAAGTAAAGGCAACGCAAAATCCAGTTGATTTTGGGTAACATCATCAAACGTAATAACTACTGACTTTCTAGAAATAGGCGCAGTATTATCGAGTTGCGATGCAAAAAAAGTTTGATAATTATTCTTTTTCAAATAGTTCAATTGCGCTTCAAATTTTTGAATAGAGAGCGTCAAATCCAAACTTTCATTTTCGTTTGGAGTGATATTATGATACATTAATATGGCTAATCTTGACACAATTAAAATTTTGAAAATAGTATTGGTGTAAAAATATTATATTTGTCTCATATTTCATCTATATATATGTCTGAAAATAAAAAAATTGCCAAAATAACTGCCTTAGCTATCACTTTTAACGAAGAAGAAAACGTAAAACGATATGTTGAAAGTTTGTCATTTGCCGATGAAATTATTTTTGTAGATTCACAAAGTACAGATAAAACAGTAGAAATTGCAGAGCAAATGGGTGTAAGAGTACTTCAAAGAAAATTTGATGATTTTTCTAACCAAAGAAATTATGCTATTGATCAAGCTGCAAATGATTGGATTATTTTTTTCGATTTGGATGAAATTATTACCAAAGAATTAGAATTAGAAATAAAAAACACAATACTAAACTCTAATAATAAGGTTGCTTTTTTTGTAAAAAGGAATTTCTTTTTTATGGGTAAAAACATAAAATTTGGAGGTTGGCAAAACGATAAAGCCATTAGACTTTTTAATAAAAATTTCTGTAAATACAACGGAAATCTTGTTCATGAAGAAGTGAAAGCCAATGGGTCTATTAGTGTATTAAAAAATAAAGTGAATCATTACAGCTATAAAAATTTTGATAATTATAATGACAAACTCAACTTGTACAGTATGTTGCAAGCAGAAAATTTATACATTAAAAAAATAAAACCTAGCGCTTATCATTTAATTTTTAGACCCTTTTACCGCTTCGTGTGGCAATATTTTTTTAGACTAGGAATTTTAGATGCAAAAGAAGGATTTATATTGGCGTATGTTCATTCTTTTTCAGTATTTAAAAGATATTTACAACTGTGGATGATGTATAGAAAAATTGACTAAAAAAACTATTTCAATGTTTGATATTGCAGCGATACTAATAAATTATAATTCGAGTAAACTTACTCAAGAGTGCATCAATAGTATAATTGAGAAGACATTGGCAACAATAAATTTTCAGATAATTGTAGTAGATAATTGTTCAGAAAAAGAAGATTATTTGGCACTTAAACAATTTTGCGACAAGCATCCTTTTAAAAATCTTCAACTTGTAAGAAATAAAATAAATACTGGTTTTGGTGCAGGAAATATGGCAGGATATCAATTTGCAAGTGCCCAATATGTCGCTTTTGTAAACAACGATACTTTATTTTTAAACGACTGTTTTTCAATATTAAAACAAGCCATAGAAAAAGATAATTCTATTGCAGTTGTTGGAGGACAATCTTACACAGAAACAGGAAAAAGAATGGTTGCTTTTGATCATTTTGCCTCTATTTCTAAAGAACTTTTTGGCAGGGATTTTCTAGAAAAAATAAACCCTAACAAATACCCAAAACGAAAATTAGATTATACACATCCTGTAAAAGTTAACTACGTTCAAGGAAGTTTTATGTTTGTTCGAGCAAGCGATTTTAATGAAGTTGGCGGATTTGATACCAACATTTTCTTGTATTATGAAGAAACCGATTTGTGCAAACGATTAGAAAAAATAGGCAAATCGAGTTATTTAATTCCTGATGCTAAATACATTCATTATCACGGCGCAAGCACACCACAAAATATCGCTATAAAAACCGAACTTAAAATTTCGTTATTGTACCTAATTAGAAAACATTATGGCTATTTAAGTTATTGGTTTTTATTGAATTACTTGCGTTTAAATTATATATTTAGCACTATTTTTAAACCCAAATATTGGTATTTATTAAAAGTACTTTTGGTAGGCGCACCACTTTCTAAATCATTGAAAACTAAACAAAAAATTCAAGAATGAAGGTACTTTTTCTGTGTCCAGATTATTTCGGAATATATAAAGTTATTCAAAAGGAGATTCAAGCCCAAACTTTGTGCGAGTTAAAATCGGTAATTTTTGAAGATTATAAATACAAGAATTCGTTTCAAAAGATTCAAAATTTTCTGGCTAAAACATTCTTAAGGAAAAATCTAAAGAAAATTTGGGCAAGCAAAGAACGAATTAGTACTATTGCTCACGACGACTATTTTGATTATTTATTCGTAATTTGTCCTGATTTTTTATTGAATGATGAATTAAAATATGTTACCCAAAGAGCCAAAAAAACGATAGTATATTTTTGGGATAGCTTTGATAATATTCCAAGATATGAAAGAACATTACCTTTTTTTGATGTAAAATATAGTTTTGAACCAAAAGATGTTGCAAAGTATAATTTAAATTTATTAACTAATTTTTATTATAATACCAATAGAAACATTACTCCTAGCAATGATGTTTTTTTTATTGGAACATTCGATGAACGATTTGAGTTAATACAAAACGTTGTAAAATCAATACATACATTTGGAAAAACTGCACAAATTTTTTTACAGTCTAACAATGAAAAAACCATTGCACACTACCAGACAGAGACAATAAAATTCATTAAAAAACCAATTACATTTGCAGAAAGCGAAAAGATTTATAACAATTCGAAAATTATTTTAGATGTACAAAAGAAAATTCAAAAAGGATTGACTTTTAGAGTTTTTGAAGCAATGGGAAAAGGGAAAAAATTGATAACTACCAATGAAGATATTGTAAATTATGATTTTTATAATTCCAATAATATTTTCATTTGGAAAGACCAAACAACAGCTATTCCCAATTCGTTTTTTGAAACTCCTTATACAGAATTACCTCAAGAAATATATGAAAAATATAGTATTTCAAGTTGGGTAAAAACAATATTTGAAAAATAAAAACAGCTATTTAAATGACCCAATCAGAAAATAAAATATCGGTTGCAGTTTGTACTTACAATGGAGAAAGATATCTTGAAAAACAGTTAAATTCAATATTAAATCAAACATTATCTGTAAATGAAATAGTTGTTTGTGATGATTGTTCTAGCGATAAAACTATTGCAATTTTAAACTTGTTTAAAGAAAAGTTTCCTGCTATTTTTAAAATTTATAGCAATTCAGAAAATTTAAGAAGCAATAAAAATTTTGAAAAAGCAATTTCGCTTTGTACTGGCGATTTTATCTTTCTTTCGGATCAAGATGACCTTTGGAAACCTGAAAAAGTGGCAACAATAATAGACGTTTTTAAATCTAATCCATCTGCCGAAGGTGTTTTTTCTGATGCCAATTTTATTGATGAAAATGATATAGAAATCCATCAAGAAATGTCGCTTTGGCAAAGTGTTTGTTTTTTTGATAGACAAAATGATATTCCCATAAACTTGTATGAATCACTACTCTATTTAGGAAATTTTTTAACTGGTGCTACCTTGTGCATAAGAAAGGAAGTTCTTCCTTTTTGTATACCATTTGAAACAATAGATTCTTTTATTCATGATGAATGGCTAGCTTATGTTTTATCTAAAAGAAATACATTATTTTTGACCAAAGAAAAATTAATTTCATATAGATTACATTCAAACCAGCAATTGGGAGTAGGAAAAATTAAGGACGCTAGAAAAAAAATAATTAAAAACGAAAACCATAATAAACTCATTTTAAACATAATACCAGCAATAAAATTCAATGATTTTAAAGCTAAATCAAGAGCTTATTTCTATCAATATGAAAAATATTTTTATTTGAATGAAAAATATGAAAATGATAATTATTATGAAATAAGTGAAACATTAAAGCAAAAGCATCTAGACGCTGAAATAGAAATGAAAAAAAGCAATCTAATATTGTATTTAATTAGGAAGTATAAAGACCGAAGAAAAAAAAGACGCCAAATTCACAAATAAAAAAATAAAAAAATGTTAAAAAAAATAGTTCTATTTAAATTGTTGAAAAAACATTTCAAACTTAGAGACGCCTTTGCTCTATTAATGGGAATTATAAACAAAAAAGAAATAATAAAATTACCAAAACTTGATAGAACCATATATTTAAGAAAAAACAGTAAAGACCTAGAAACCTTTGAAGAGATTTTCTTGACAAATCTATATAATACTCAACTACCGTTTGAACCAAAAACTATAGTCGATGCTGGAGCAAATGTGGGTTTAGCCTCTTTATTTTTCAAATTAAAATATCCCAAATCAGATATTGTAGCCGTTGAAATTGAAAGCAATAATGTAAATGCAATAAAGAAAAATACAAGCGGATTTTCTAATTTTGAATTGATGGAAAAAGCGATGTACAACAAAAAATCATTTTTTAAAATTGAAGATCCTTATAATGCAACGAATAGTTTTCAGATAAAAGAGGTTTTAGAAAATGAAAAATATGATATAGAATCTATAACGTTAGATGAAATCATTGAAACAAAAAAATGGGATACTATCGATATATTAAAAATTGATATTGAAGGCGCCGAAAAACAATTATTTGAAAGTAATTATGAAAATTGGTTGCCAAAAACAAAGGTAATTATGATTGAAACTCACGATAGAATGTTGCCAAAATGTTCCTATACAGTGATGAAAACCATCAATGAATTCAATTTTATTTTATATACCACCACAGAAGGTACGCTTATATATTTTAATTTATCTTTGATGACTTTAAAATTTTAAAACTATAAATGCTGAATTCTATCTTCCTTTTTCTTCCATTTTTATTTTTGGTTTTATTTATAGCTATTTTTATAACCAACAAGCTTATTAAAATTGAATTGCAATTAGTAAAATACGCAGAAATTGATGGTATAAGAGGTTATTTAGCTTTTTTTGTGTTTTTGCATCATAGTTATATCTGGTCTGTTTTTCTTAAAACTGATGAATGGAAAGAACCAACATCAAATTTATTTAACCAATTTGGTCAAACCAGTGTGGCTATGTTTTTTATGATTACTGCATTTCTATTTACTAATAAATTAATACTTGCAAGAAACAATTCAATCGATTGGAAAAAATATATAAAATCAAGGTTTTTTAGATTATTTCCAGCCTATTTTTTTTCAATTATAATTGTTTTTATAATTGTTGCCGTTTTGTCTAATTTTAAAACTAATGACTCTATTCTGTCAAATTTTAAAAACATTGTAGGTTGGCTGTTTTTTACTATTGGCGGACCAAATGACATTAATAATATCAAAAACACCTATTTAATTGATGCAGGCGTAACTTGGTCTTTGCCTTATGAATGTTTATTTTATTTAATTTTACCTTTAATCGCATTGCTATTTAAAATTAAAGTAAGTCAAAAAAATTTGATAATTTATACAATTGCATTTATTGTTATTGCAGTATTAAATCATGTTTCTTTAAAACAGTTTCTGCCATTTTTTGGCGGAATAATTGTAGCAATTTTACTAGATAAAAAATCAATTAATCTTAAAGGTTTTAAATATAGCATTGTACTACTCATTTTAGTTTTTATCTTAATTTACTTTTTCAATAGTGGAAAAGATAGCTTTCCAATACTAATTTCAACACTTCTATTTTTAATAATTGCTTCAGGAAATTCAATCTTTGGAATTCTTTCAAATACATTTTCAAAATTATTAGGACAAGTAACTTATAGCTTATATTTGCTTCATGGAATAGTTTTATTTATTGTTTTTAAATTTGTAATTGGATTCCAAGAAGCATCACATTTTTCAGACACTAAATATTGGGCTATAATAGCATGTTGCATATTCCCAATTATATTAATTAGTCAAATTAGTTATAAATATATTGAATTACCATTTATAAATTTATTCAAATCTAAATAATGAATACCGAAATTCACAATGCCTACGAAGTTATAAAAGAAGGTGGAATTATTCTTTACCCAACCGATACCGTGTGGGGAATTGGCTGTGATGCCACTAATGCCGAAGCAGTTGCAAAAATCTATGCGCTAAAACAACGAGACGATTCTAAAAGTATGATTGTACTAATGAATGGCGAAAAAATGTTGTACAATGTTTTTAAAGAAATTCCCGATTTAGCTTGGGAAATTTGGGATCTAGCTAACCCAAGCGATGACGATCTTGAAAAACAAAAAGCCACAACATTAATATTAGACAATCCTAGAAATGTTGCTGCAAATATTATTGCCGATGACAATACATTGGGAGTTAGACTAGTAAAAGAACCGTTTTGTTTTAAATTAATGGAACGCATGAAACGACCATTGGTTTCTACATCTGCCAATATATCTGGTATGTTTGCGCCAAAAACTTTTAAAGAAATTAGTCCCGAAATTTTAAAAGGTGTAGACTATGTAGTAAATTTGCATCACGATAAAGTTTGTAAAAATCCATCAACGATAATTAAACTTTCTCTTGATAATCAGGTTAAGATAATAAGAAAATAGTTTTTAGTCACAGTTTTCAGTTTTCAGTTGATTATCAAACTTGAAAAACTGAAATTGAAATCAACAAAATGAACTACACCAAAGCACTTCACAATCCAATTTTTAAAATAATAGCACAAGCAAGTCAAGAACTTAACGTTGATAGTTACGTAATTGGCGGTTTTGTTCGCGATTTTTTACTAGGAAGAGATTTCAAAAAAGATATTGATGTGGTTGCAGTTGGATCTGGAATTGAGTTGGCCTTGAAAGTTTCAGAATTGATTCCTAACAAACCTAAAGTTCAAGTTTTTAAAAATTATGGAACAGCAATGCTTCGCTATAAAGAAATTGATATAGAGTTTGTTGGCGCAAGAAAAGAAAGCTACAATCAAGACAGTCGTAATCCAATTGTAGAAAACGGAACGCTAGAAGACGACCAAAACCGTCGTGATTTTACTATAAATGCTTTGGCTTTTTCTTTGAACGAAAAAAATTATGGCGCAATAGTAGATCCTTTTAATGGATTGAGTGATTTAGAAAATAAAATTATCAAAACACCTTTAAATCCAGATATTACTTACTCAGATGATCCGCTGCGAATGTTACGCGGTATCCGTTTTGCAACACAATTAAAATTTGAAATTGAAGCCGAATCATTGGAAGCAATTTCAAGAAATAAAGAACGAATAAAAATTATTTCTGGCGAAAGAATTGTAGATGAATTAAACAAAATTCTATCAACTGATAAACCATCAATCGGTTTTTTACTTTTATACAAAACCGGACTTTTAGACATTATTTTACCCGAGTTAACTGCGTTGAATAATGTTGAAGAAATTGAAGGTCACACACACAAAAATAATTTCTATCATACCTTAGAAGTTGTAGATAATATTTGCCCAAATACAGACGATGTATGGTTGCGCTGGTCAGCTTTATTGCACGATATTGGAAAAGCACCTACTAAAAAATTCAATAAAAAACAAGGTTGGACCTTTCACGGACACGAATTTCTGGGCGGAAAAATGGCAAAGAAAATCTTTGAACGATTGCACATGCCGTTGAACAATAAATTGAAATTTGTTCAAAAAATGGTTATGATGAGTTCACGACCAATTGTACTAGCAGAAGACATTGTAACCGACTCGGCAGTAAGACGTTTAGTATTTGACGCAGGTGAAGATGTGGACAATTTAATGACACTTTGCGAAGCAGATATCACCACAAAAAATCCTAAGAAATTCAAGAAATACCACGATAATTTTGATATTGTTAGAAAGAAAATTATTGAGGTTGAAGAACGCGATCATGTTAGACAATTTCAACCACCAATTTCGGGAGAAAAAATTATGGAAATTTTCAATTTAAAACCTTCTAGAGAAATTGGAATGCTAAAAGAAGCTGTAAAAGAAGCTATTTTGGATGGAAAAATTCCAAATGAATACCAAGCAGCTTACGATTTTGTGATGAAAAGAGCAGAAAAATTAGGATTAAGCAAAGTTGCAAACAAGTAATGAAATTAACTTTTGTTTTTTCTTGAATTTGATTCTTTTTGATAATTTTACTTTTCAATAGTAATCAAAAAAAAAACTAAAAAAAATGTTTTTCTTGACATTTGACACACAAGATAAAACTAAAACATTTTCCAATAAAATAAATAATAAATTGAAAAATCATTTTCTTAAATCGGCCAAAATAGCATTAGTTTTAGTATATTTAGTAATAATTGCAGGTGCGCTTGTTAGAATGACTGGCTCCGGAATGGGATGTCCCGATTGGCCAAAATGTTTTGGATATTATATTCCGCCCACAGAAATATCTCAACTTACATGGTCTAAAAATCATACTTTCAATAAAGGACAAGTTATCATTAAAGACGAAACATTACTTGTAGCCAAAAGCAATTTTACAACCAAAAACGCCTTTGAACCATCTAATTGGGAAAAATATACCAAACACAATTATGCCAATTTTAATGCTTTTCATACTTGGGTAGAATACATCAATAGATTGTTTGGTGCCTTAGCCGGAATTGCCTGTTTTATCACTTTTATTATCTCTTTTTGGTATTGGAAAGAAAATAAAAAACTCGTTTTATTGTCCTTTTTGGTTTGTTTTTTAATGGGTTTTCAGGCATGGTTGGGCAAAACAGTTGTTGATTCGGTTTTGAGTCCGTTCAAAATTACAACTCACATGATGGTTGCCTTGCTAATAGTTGCCTTAATTTTATACATAATTAATTATTGTAAATCGACAATAACAGAACAAAAATTTGAATCTAATTTCAATAAATTACTTATAATTGGGATGCTAATTACTGTAATTCAAATTGTTATGGGAACACAAGTGCGTCAACATATTGATAACGAAGTTAAAAACGGAGTAACTGCAAGTATATTATGGCTTCAAAATCCGACAATAATTTTTTATTTACACCGATCGTTTTCAATTATTGTACTGGTACTAAATGGATATTTATATTGGCAAAACAAAAAATTAAATTTAGGTTTTTCTAAACTCAAAATAGTTTTGTTATTAATTGGTTTAGAAGTATTTACAGGTATATTGATGTTTTATTTTGATTTTCCGTTTGCTTCACAACCTATTCATTTAACGCTTGCTTCTATCCTATTTGGGGTTCAATTTTATTTGTTGTTAGAGAGTAAAAAAGCTAAATTAAATTAGCGCAAACCAATAATTTGTAAATTAGAATTACATTTGCAACTAGACTATATTGTCACATTTCCTTGTTTACTAATTTAAATGTCAAAACTTGCAGCTCAAGATAAATTTCTTGACTTATCAGATTACGGAAGACCATTTGGAAAATTCCTAGCTAATCAACTAAAAAACACACGCTTCACTCCTGTTCACGTTACCATTTTATTTGGAATTTCGGGTTTAATTGCTATTTATTGTATTGTAACACATCAGTATTTTTGGGCTGGTTTTTTTATTGTTCTAAAATCGGGAATTGATGCTGCCGATGGCGAATTGGCTCGATTAAAAAAAACACCTTCTTATTTTGGAAGATATTTAGACAGTGTATTTGATATTATTCTTAATTTTTTATTTCTAATGACCATTTGCTATGTTTCTAAAACTACAATTTGGTTTACAATACTAGCTTTTATCGGAATTCAATTGCAAGGAACTTTGTACAATTATTACTATGTAATTTTAAGAAATAAATCGGTTGGAGGCGATGCTACAAGTAAAGTATTTGAATATAAATCGCCTAGAGCATTGCCAGGAGAAACTCAAAAATCGGTTAATATTTTATTTGGAATTTACACTGTTGTTTATGGTGCTTTTGATAAAATAATTCATGCATTAGATAAAGATGCTTACAAAGTAAAAACGTTTCCCAATTGGTTTATGACCTTACTTTCTCTTTACGGATTGGGCTTTCAGTTACTAATTATTGCTATTATGTTACCTTTTGGATGGATAGAATTTATAATACCCTTTTTTATTGCATACAGTTTAATTATAATTGTATTAATTGCAATTCGAAAAATAGTAATAAAGTAATTATGTAACTTAATTATAAAATTGTAAAACACTTTTAGATTTAAAATTCTGAAATTTGATTTAATAAAAAAAAATATTGATTTAAATAAAATTATTATGCCAAATTCAACAGAAATTAAAGGAAACTGGGAACAGTTAAAAGGAAAAATGAAACAAAAATTTGGAGAATTAACAGACGATGATTTGTTATTTGAAGAAGGAAAAGAACAAGAAATGTGGGGAAAACTTAAAGAAAAATTAGGTAAAACCGAGAAAGAAATTAAATCATTATTTGAATAATTAATTCTCAACAGAAAAA
>NZ_JAYWFT010000181.1:0-7527 GCF_043778725.1 Flavobacterium sp.
AAGCAAGTCGAATTTAAACAAAATGAGCCCAATACAATATCGAGCTCATTATTATCAAAATTAATTATAAATTTGTCTAAACTTTTGGGTGCAGTCTAATTCAATCGGAGTTTTTAACTATTGTGTGACTTTTAGGTCTTTCTTAGTACTTTTAATGTCCGCCACCAACTTCAATTTCGTTAGCAATTCCTTGTTTTTTAAGGATTTCAAATACATACCAACCATAAAAAGCAATGAATGCGAAGCATAAAACAGGAATGAAATAAGAATTATGAATTCCGATAATGTCGGATAATTTTCCTTGAAGTGGTGGAATAATTCCTCCGCCCAAAATCATCATTACTAAAAATGCAGAACCTTGTGAAGTATATTTTCCTAATCCAGCAATAGCAAGTGCAAATATAGACGGCCACATGATACTCAAAAATAATCCGCCGCTCATAAAGGCAAATGTTGCAACTAATCCAGTTGTAAATAATCCGATTATCATTGCTGTCATTCCCATCAATCCGAAAATTAATAATGTTCTAGAGGGATGATCTTTTCCTAAAAAGAAACCAGTAATTTGGAATACTATTACAAAAGCATAGGCATATAAAGGCGTAATGTCTTGACCCGAAATTGCATTAGCAACAAGAACGACACCAAAAGCTAGATAGGGAATAACGATTAATAATATTTTTTTTAGCTGTGATGAAGGATTGAATACAGAAATTGCTCCAGCCCAACGACCTATCATTAAACTTCCCCAATACATTGACATAAAAGGAGCCAATGCCGAACCTGTAATTGAACCAAAATCGGAAGTTTTTAGTAATTCTCCTAGATTACTTCCTATTGTAACTTCAACACCTACATAGGTAAATAGAGCTAACATACCTAAAACTAATTGAGGATATTTCATTGCACCCCAACCTTCTGAATTTTTTTGAGCCGATTTATTAGCAAATAATAATCCAAAAACTACTACTAAAAGTGTAGCGAATGTTAATCCTAGTCCTAAATAATCTTTTTCTTTATTATCGCCAGTAAAACGTGTTATAAAATCGGCATCTTCGTATCTAGAAAAGATATAGGCAAAGATTCCAATTAAAATAACGGTAATTGCAATTAATGTTGTTTGTGCTTTTCTTGCAGATTCAAATGTAGCATCGCTTTTTCCTGCGGGTAATTTTTTAGAAAAATAAAATAATGCTGCTGCTAGTAAAAATAAAGCACCAACAAAGACATATAAAATTCTCATAGAATCTAACGATTCGGCTTTTTGAGCAAAATCTGTAATGAATTTATCATCTACATGACCAACAGCTGCTGCGCCAAATAATGCTCCAGAAACTACGATGGGTCCAATTGTAGTTCCTAATGAATTTATTCCACCTGCTAAATTTAATCGGCTAGAGGCAGAGTGCGGTTCGCCCAATGATGCTGCAAATGGCTGAGCTGAGGTTTGCTGTAGTGAAAATCCAAGTGCTACAATAAATAATGCACCCAAAATTAGGGCATAACTTCCTTCTGTCACTGCAAAAATCATAAATAGGGCACCTACTGTACTTATTAAAAGCCCATTTATAATACCTTTTTTAAATCCCCAATTGTTAAGGATGTCTTTTTTTAATGAACTGCTTAGTATAAATAAAAATAAAGCTCCAATGTAATACGCTCCATAAAATGCGAAGTCAATTAACTGACTTTGAAATTGGTCTAATCCAAATTTAGCTTTACAAAAAGGAATAAAAACTCCGTTAGATGCTCCAATAAATCCCCAAAAGAAAAATACTGTTATGAGCGTGTAAAGTGCAGATTGATTAGATTTGTTTTGTTCTGAATTCATAATTTAGTTTTGGTTTAGTTAATAGGTTTGAAACTAATAGCGGTTCCACCACCATTAGCCAAATTTAATTTAATTTTTGACTTAGAAGTCACTTGTATAGTTTTTATAACATAGCTTATTGGATTGTTTTTCCAATGTGCAGTTGTACTGTCTTGATATATAATGGCTTGGTATTTTTTGTTAGGTGTAAGAAAATCCAATTTAATTTCTGTTGTTCTAGCATTTTCATCTGTTATAGCGCCTAAAAACCATCTTTCGCCATTTTTTTCTTTTCTAACAACGGTTAAATAATCTCCTGGTTCGGCTTCAAGGTATTTAGAATCTTGCCAATCTACAGCTACATCTTTTATAAACTGAAAAGCATCTGGATATTTTTCATAGTTTTCTATTAAGTCGGCAGCCATTTGAAGTGGTGAATACATGGTTACATAAAGTGCCAATTGTTTGGCCAATGTTGTGTGTACTTGTTCGGTTTTTTTAGGATCATAATAACTCATTTTTATTTCAAAAATTCCTGGAGTATAATCCATTGGTCCGCCTAGTAGTCTTGTAAATGGTAGGATGGTTTCGTGCATTGGTGGATTTCCGATGCTCCATGCATTAAATTCGTTTCCACGAGCAGCTTCGGCAGCAATATAGTTAGGATAAGTTCTACTATAACCTGTTGGTCGTGAGCTTTCATGAGAGTTTATCATCAATTTATAATCGGCAAATCGTCTTGCTACAAAGTTGAAATGATTGACCATAGTTTGTCCGTCATGAAATTCTCCACGAGGAATAATTTTGCCCACATAACCCGATTTTGCTGCAGGATAGCCATATTCTTTCATTAAATTTAGTGCTCTGTCTAAGTGTCTTTCATAGTTTGCAACAGATCCAGAAGTTTCATGATGCATTATCATTTTTACACCTTTAGATTTGGCATAATCATTTATTTCTTTCAAATTATAATCTGGATAAGGCGTAGTAAAATCGAAGACATCTTCTTTCCAATTGCCAAACCAATCTTCCCAACCGACATTCCAACCTTCAACAAGAACGCCGTCAAAACCGTTTTTAGCAGCAAAGTCGATGTATCTTTTTGTGTTTTCGGTTGTTGCTCCATGTTTGCCTGATGGCTTCATAGTTCCGTCGGCTGCATTTTGTGCATTTTGTGAACCTGCATAATCCCATGTTGATTTTCCTACATGCATTTCCCACCAAATTCCAACATATTTCATTGGTTTAATCCAAGAAGTATCGTCTAGTTTACAAGGTTCATTAAGATTTAAAATCATTTTAGATCCCACAATATCTCTTGCATCGTCGCTCATCATTATTGTGCGCCATGGAGAAACGGCTGGAGTTTGCAAATAGGCTTTGTCACCAATTGCATTAGGAACAAGATGTGATGTTAATTTATATTGATTAGGTATTAAATCTAGGTGCATTACTGGATAGTTTACAACTGCGGCTTCAAATATATTTATGTAAATACCTTCGTTAGATTTCATCATTAATGGTGCTTGAACTGTATATTTTCCTGCAATTGATTTTACTCCAATTCCATTGTTTTTATTAATGTTTTCAGTATTTATTTCGGATAATAACGTTTCATTATATGCATATTCTTGACTGTCAAAATCACCTGGAATCCAAAACGTTTTATGATTTCCTACCAAATTAAATTGGGTTTTTTCATCAGATATAATAAAATAATTCAAATTTTCTTGCTTCGGAAACTCATATCTAAATGCTACACCTTCATTATAAACTTTAAAAACAATATTGATTTTTCTTCCAGTTTCTTTTTGAAGTAAAAAATAAGTAATTTGGTTGTATTTGTTTTCAATAGTACTTTGTTCTCCAAGAACAGGATGCCACGGTTGATCAACTGTTTTTATTTCTTGATTTATAACAGAAAATCCACTTTCTAGAGCGGGAATATCTTTTAATGTAATGCCCAGAGTACTTTCGTTAATACAAATTTTAGATTTGTAACTAACAGAATATGTAGGTTTTCCATCGGACGAAAGTTTAAAATCTAAGGAAATATTTTTAGAAAGTGATTGAACATTCTGAGCGTTTGCAAATGTGGCAAAGAATATAATCACTAAATAATGAAGTTTTTTCATGTAAATGAATTAATTAAAAGTTTACTTTGTGATCTAGTTTGTGAATAAGTATTTTTTAGGTATAAAAATTATATTATTCTAAAAAAAAATCTCAATTATTTTATAAAAATACATTTATAAGGACAAACTTTAAAAAAGAATTGATAATACTTATCAACGAAAACGTTTTCTTTATAGTTTTTAACATTACAAACAGATCAATAAAAACAAAAAAAAATCCTGATAAACATCAAGATTTTAATTGTTTAAGAGTATAAACCAAACTATTTTTCATCAACATATTCTTGTAGATAAGCAAAACGTGTGGTCAATTTTCCGTTTTCGGTCATTTTTGCTCTTTCAAGAATTCCGTCTTTATCACCATTAAAAAAAGCTGGAATTACATGTTGCATAAACATTTCTCCAAATCCTTCACTAGCATCTTTGGGCAATTCGCAAGGCAAGTTATCTACTGACATTACCATTATTGAACCAGGATGTGTGTAAGGAACTTCTTTGTTTTCAATTGCTAAATAGCCAAAGAAAGGATCGGCTATTGTAGATGCTTTTATAGTACAAGCAATTGGTCCGTTTACATCGCATGAAATATCGGCAACTACTTGAATTTTATTTTTGGGTGATTGAAGCATTTCGCGAGTTAAAATATCTGGTGCTCCATTTCCATGAAAATGTCCTGCCATAAAGATGTCGGCTACTTCTGTAAATCGCTCAAAATTGGAAGTGTACTTTTGCGGATTTTTATAAAAATCTTTATTGTCTAAAGACCGTTCATCACTACGTTTATTGTAGTCTAAAACATCAATTTGAGTGTAAACTGCTTGTGAGTATTTTTTATTTAAAAAATCATCAACCGAAACTTGCTTAATTTTCATGCCATCAAGAATTTCTTTGGCACCCATTCCAACTTTACCATGACCTGTGAGTACAATTTTAATGTTGGGCAGTGTTTGACGTTTCAATCTTATAATTAAATCGTCTTTACTTTTTAAAGTTTCAGCTTTGGGTAAATTATACAATTCATATTTAATGCCAAAAGCTCTAAATCCGTTGTAAGCTCCAACAATTCCTGCATATCTACCAAAACCTATAAGTCTTCTATCTTGGGCATCTACAATAGTTTCATGGTCGTAAAGCGCTATGTTTTTTTCTAAAATTGCTTGCAATAATTTTCTGTTGTATGGCTGAAATTTAATAGTATGCGAAAAGAAAAAATACTTTTTATTAGGAATCAAAGCATCAACAGGAACTTCTTTTACACCAAAGAGCACATCACAATCGGTCATGTCAGTAGCAATTTCTAATCCCAAACTGCTGTATTGTTCGTCTGTAAATACTCTAATATCTGATGTTTCTACTTTAACAACAGCTTCTGGATGTTCGGTTTGCAAACGCACCAATTCTTCAGGCGTAAAAACAACTCTTCTATCTGGTGGATTTTTTCTTTCCTTTATAATTCCGAACTTCATTTTATGCTTTTTTAGTGTGCCAAAAGTAGTATTAACGAAAACGTTTTCAAAACTTTTTATCAAAAATTAAAAAAGCTTCTTTTTGTTGAATTTCAGCATTTTGTAGAACTTTGTTGATAATTTTATAATTATTATAACTTTTTGTGCAATTTGATTGTAAATATGTTTTCTATATTTGTTTTTCAACACTACATAAAATGTTTCAAAATAAAATTTCTATAATAACTATCTTCTTTGTTTTTTTTTCGTTTCTTAGTTGCGATAAATCTGGAAAAACAAATAATTTTTTTAGCAAAAAAAAACCTGAGTTATCCTATGCAATGTTGCCTTTAGAAGATTCGTTACCTAGATTGTCTGCCGCATACAAAGCCACTAAAAAGCGAGAAATAGAAAACTTTTTTGCTAATAATTTTTCAAATGATTTTGAAAATGTAAGTTTTCTTGTTGCAAAAAATGGTCAAATAATTTTTGAAAAATATGATGGTTTTGCCGATAAGGAAAATAACATTCTCAATTCGTCAACAACACCTTTACATATTGCATCGGTTTCTAAAGTACTAACTGCGTCTGCAATTTTAAAATTAATCGATGCAAAGAAAATTACTTTAGATCAAAAATTAACTACACTTTTTTCTGGATTTCCTTATCCAGATGTAACAATTAAAACGCTTCTTAATCATAGAAGTGGCATGAAAAAGTACAACTATTTTTGTGATGACAAAGCCAATTGGGGAAGAAATAAAACATTAACTAACAAAGATTTATTGAATGTTATAATTACAAAAAACATTCCGTTGGAAACTAAAACAAATACTCATTTTAGCTACAACAATACCAATTACGCTCTTTTAGCTTTGGTTATTGAAAAAGTCACTGGAATGAAATACGCACAAGCGATGAAGAAAATAATCTTTGAGCCGCTAGATATGAAAAACACTTTTGTAATTGACGAAACTAGCCCAAAAGAGAAAGCAACGCCATCCTATAAATACAATTATGTGAAATATCCTTTCGATTTTTTAGATGCTGTATATGGTGATAAAAATATTTATTCAACACCTAGAGATTTATTAAAGTTTGATTTAGCTCGAAATGCACCAGGATTTTTAAGTAAAAGTCTTTTAGATCAAGTTTTTAAAGGTTACAGTTATGAAAGTAAAGGTAGTAAAAATTATGGCTTAGGAATTAGAATGCGAGAATGGGAAACAGGGCAAACACTATATTATCACAACGGATGGTGGCACGGAAACACTGCAAGTTATATAACTTTAAGAAATGAAAATGCTGTTATTATTGCTTTGTCAAATAAATTTACTCGTAAAACATTCCAAATGAAACGATTGTCTGCTTTGTTCGGAGATTATCCGTTTACTCTTAAGGATACAATTAGTAAAGAAGAATAAAGAGTTTGTTTATTACTGTTTTCGGTAGTACATTTGCGGTATAATTTTTGATATTTAAATTATTTAATTTGGGGTCGACTGGTTTTGACAGCAAGTGGAATTAAATTGTAAGCACGTCGAGCTTTGTATTTTTAGCTCGTAAATCCAAATTTACAAAAACATAAACGGCGAAGGAAACTACGCTCTTGCTGCATAATCTGAATTATAGTAAGATTAGCCTTGTTCCTATAAGATAGGAAAGCAGGATTTACCTCGATAGCTTTGGTTTGTGGCGGTCGATAAAGGTAAATCGTAAAAATAAACCTAAGAACAGTGGAGCTTTGGAGCTGTTATGAAAATTAAAGAAGATAAGTGTTTTGTGGCTGTTTTTGGCCTAGCAGAATGACGAAAATTAAATCAGAAAATAAGCGTGTAGAAAGCTCTTTGATTGCTTGTTTGGACCCGAGTTCGATTCTCGGCGACTCCACTTTTAACTTTTCAAAGTAAACGAAAAGCCCATAAATCTTATGATTTATGGGCTTTTTTAATTTACGAAATATCAAATTAGACTATCAATTTATAAATTTTGTTTAAAAAATATAACTAAATAGTTTTGTTTTTAGTAAAAAAAACTCCCAAGAATAGTTAATTAATAGACTGCACCCAAAAGTTTAGACAAATTTATAATTAATTTTGATAATAATGAGCTCGATATTGTATTGGGCTCATTTTGT
>NZ_JAYWFT010000182.1:0-20835 GCF_043778725.1 Flavobacterium sp.
GCTCAAAATCAAGGTATTCGTGGTTTTTTCGGTTTAAGATATACACTTAAGTAATGAAAATTTTTATTTGTTTAGTTAGTTTTTTTTGGGCGATTCCGCCAGGTTTTGCCCAAATTAATTTGTCGCAGTTTGAACAAATTGATAGTTTGCAGAATACGGAAAAACGCAATGTTATTGTTTTTATTCATACCGATTGGTGCAAATATTGTAAAGCTATGAAAGACAAAACTTTTAAAAATAAAGAGATAATAAAGGCAATAAATGAAAATTTTTATTTTGTAGACTTCAATGCCGAAGAAAAGAGAAAAATAATATTTAATAATTCGACTTTTAATTTTAAACCAAATGGAAGTGATTCGGGAATTCAAGAACTAGCAATTGAATTGGGTACAATTAATGGAACTATTTCT
Organism: Flavobacterium sp.; assembly: GCF_043778725.1. GTDB lineage: Bacteria > Bacteroidota > Bacteroidia > Flavobacteriales > Flavobacteriaceae > Flavobacterium. The sequence goes on from NZ_JAYWFT010000182.1 coordinate 411, forward strand.
TACCCGATATTTTGTGTTTTGAATTACAAAAATGAAATTATATTTCAAAACAATAGTTTTTTAAATTCTAAAGATTTGCTGTTAATTTTAGAGAAATTAAAAGTTTAGTTTTTGTTCAACGTTTCGTGTCGCTCTAGGGTATCAGTTAACGTTTGGCCGCTTGGCGATGTGGCGGATTAAGGAAGCCTAGACTTGCGGTTAATGACTGAACTTTCAGACACAAAACCAACTTTAAATTAAACCTAGACCCGCCATATTGCCAAACGGCGGTTGCAAGAAGCCTTTTGCTCTTTTAAAACCTATATTCCATTTTCAAAAGCACATATCGTGGCATTAATCTGTATTCGGTTTGTGAAATATTGATGTCTGAAATGCTGTAATTTGAGAAAGTCTCTGTGTTAAAAAGATTATTACCTGACAAGATAAAAGTGAGTTTGTTTTCTTTAACTACATAACGGCTTTCTATATCTAAAAAATAATATTTGTTGTTTTGGTTATCTAAATTACCAAAATAGTAACGTTCTGATTGCAATTGAATGTTAAATTTATCACTAAACATAAAAGATAAATCTAAAAACGTCATATTGTTTGTGAAATTGTTTTTTATGGTAGTTTCAACTTGATTATAATTCCATTTTGAACCAATATGATAATTGAAAAACCCTCTAAAACCCGAACGCAACTCAAAACCATAATTGGCATTTAAGTTTTTAACTTCTCGTAAGTTTGAATTGTTTACAATGTTTTTAAAATTGGTTTTGGTTGCTCCTAAAATTATTTTTAAATTAGATTTGATAGGTTTAAAATATCGGTCAATACTTGATGAAATAGATAAAAATTCACGGTCTTTGATGATGATTTTCTCTGATTGTGAAAAGTTTTGAGCAATGATAGAATTAGTGCTAAAAAAATCATTGTTTTTGGAGTACAAAATAAAAGTACTCAAAAAAAACTTATCGCCCCAACTGCCATAAGTATAGTTTAAAATAGCACTTGATGAATTGAGTTGGTTAAATTCTTCTAAACCTTTTGAGAATGAGTTAAAACCTGTTTGAACAAAACCAGTATAGACATCTAAAACCCCTGCATTTGTAGTGTTGTAAGAATATGAAGTAAAGATTTTATTTTTATCATTAATTTTCCAATCCAAACCTATTTTTGGTATCACAAAAAACGGATTTTGATTAGATTTGACATTGAAATTTTCTAGTTGATTGAATAATTGATGCGCATCTGCTTGTGTTAACAGCATAAAATTCTTTAGTTTAGTGCGATATTTAGCAGACAAATATAAATCGTTTGTGGTATAAATTAATTGGTTTTGATAACCATTTGGAAAAGTGAGATTGTTTTCATTTTGCAAGAGTTCAAATCGAGTATTTAATTCATCTATTCGTAATTGATTACCTATTTTTAGTTCTAATAAATCGCCGTTTTTCTTTTTGTCTAATAAATGAGCCTCAATACCTACAAATTTCATTTTATTTTCGCTGGATTGTTTGGTATTATTGGCATTTTCTGTAAACAAATCATTAAAAATAAATTGATTTACAGAATAATTTTGCGGTGTTTTTTCGTTTATATAACGGCTTGAGAGTAAAAAAACTTTGTTGTCTTTGAACTTGTTAGTATAAACTACTTTTTGGTCAAAGAGTTGGTTGTTTGCATTTAATCGTTCGTTTAATAAATCGTTATTGAATAACAGATCACTTTTGTTTTTTTCATTAGTTTTATTGAATTTTCCGGTGTATTCCAGTGTTTTAGTTTTTGCAATATCATAGCTTAAATCTATTTTTCCAAAACCTATGAGTTGATTTTTTCTTCCTTTAAAATCTTCTGTATTTGTAAATGAAGTAGTTCCAACACTAAAAGTTTCCAAACTATTTCTAAAGAAATCGATTTCATCTGTGTTTAAAAATCCTAATGTTTTAAGTTTAACTTTATCAGAAAGAGTAAATATACTATTTAAGGATAGCATTTCTGCATTGTTGAGATTTGTTCTTTTTTGTTTTAGATTGGGCGTATCAAAGCCAAAACCTAATAATGAATTTACACTTTGGTCATCGCCAATACTACCTACTTCATCAAAACGATAGGGTCTTATTAAATGGTTAATATCTCCTATCGCATCGTAACCAATATTATTGAGATTGGTTAAAAAATAATATTTATTTTTCTTACCAAAGTTCATCAAATTACTTTTCAATTCGTAACGATTTTCTGAAACTATACCGTAACCTACTTGCATATTACCAAACCAAACCCGCTTGGCATCTTCTTTTAGGGTTAAATTTAAAGCTACTTTATTACTGTTTTCAATACCTTTTAAATGTTTGTTGTTCGAGTAGTGTTGGTACAATTCTACTTTATCAATTGGATTACTTGGCATATTTTTGGTTAGGATTTTATATCCTTTTTCAAACATATCATCGCCATCAATCATTATTTTTTCTACTTCTTGATTGCCGACTTTTATTGTACCGTTTTCATCAATATTTAATCCAGGTATTTTTTTTAACAAATCTTCAACTACTTGTTCGTTGCCTTGCTTAAAAGAATCTGCATTAAAAATAATAGTATCATTTTTTATTGTAATCGGTTTTTTTGATTCAATTATTATTTCTTTAAGTTCTGTAACTTTTGGATTTAAGATAAAACCTATTGCTTTTATCTCATTTTTGTTTTCAAAAGTTAAAACTATACTTTTTTGTTCATAACCCATAGAAGAAGCAATTAATTCAAATACTCCCTGTTTATCTGTTTTTAATTCATATTTCCCTGATTCATCAACATAGGAATAAGTTAAAATTTTACCAGTATTATCTTTTAAAATAACACTGGCAGAGATTATTGGATGTTGGTCTTCATCCTTTACTACTCCTTTAATAATATTTTGAGAGTAAGAAGTGCAAAAAGAAAAAAACAACAAAAATATCGCACAGAATTTAAACATTTTTTTATTTAATTTATAATTTCTATACCATCAACCTTTCCAAATTTGACATTAATTTTTGAATCTCGGTTGCCCATTGCCTTCAGTCTTTCCTCAAATTCTTTTAATTTTTTTTCCATTAAAATATCATAATCTAATCTTGATATTATAGTAAAAGGGTAATCTTCGTGGCATCTGCTATTTTCTGTCTTTTTTATTTCTATAGCTTCAAAAAACACTTCATTTTTTTCATCTTGTGCAATTATTATCAAACCGGGTAAGCCGTTTAGTTTCCATGGACCAAAAATTGTTGGAAACTCAATTGTAAACCAGGCTTCATATCTACGACCTTTATAAAAGGTAGTTGCTTTTTGACATAAATAATTATTAATAGTTTTCGTTTCTGTATATATTTCCCATTTTGGAAAAACAAACGTATCTTCTACTAAATAAGCTTTTTTTAGGTATTTTATTTCACTAATGCGTTTCTCTTTTATATCATTTAATACAGCTTGTTGTCTTTTTTCTGGAATTGAGATATTAAAATTTCCATTTTCATCTTGAGTATCTATTGAAGCCGTATCCTTTAAAGATAGCCTGTATTCAAAACATGATTTTAGTTCAGAAAATGATAGTTTAGCGTCATAATTTTTAACTCCATCAAATAATGTTGTCATTTTATATTCTACTTGGTAATTACTTTGTGAATAACTTATATTAATTAAAAATAATAAAGCAATAAAATTATATTTATATGTGAATACGTCTTTCATTTTTTTTAAATTTAAGAAAGAAGAAGCCATTTTATGGCTTCTTCAGTTTCGAGTTATTTAAAACATATCGGCAATTAATGCTTTTGCTTTGGAAATTTCATTTCTAATACCACTTCTAGCAATATTACCAGCTTCTGCGCATGTTGCTGCTGTTCCAGAACTAGATACTGTAGTAGAAACACCCATGAAAGTAAAAGTAACGGAATATTCAATAGTGCATTCAGAGAATTGTTCTGAATTAATAACTTGTAATGGTAAATTATCTAATAATTTGTTAAATTCAGTTTCACTTAAATTTGATAAATTACCTAAATCTAATGAAATTTTCAGCTTATTTATACAATTTTCAATTGTACCATTTTTCTGTTTATCAACAGATTGAGTATTTGCAAAAGCAAACGTACCGATTAGCATAAATGCTAAAGAAAAAAATAAATTCTTCATACTATATATAGTATTATGCTTGAATCTTTGCAAGAGCTTCTGGCTCATCAATGGCAGTCAAAGATTTTCTGCTGTTGTTTTTCCAATATGGAATTTCTGCCCGCTACAAGTCTTTTATTTTCTTTCGTTGGGTGTTATTTCGCTTCTGTAATAAGCCATCTCGTAGGCTGAACGTTGAAATTTTACACGAACGTCGGTCATAAGGTTTCTTGCAACGTGTCGCGGCTTCATGGCAGTTGCGAGCTTCGTAACCGATTACTTTCCGCTAAGATAATATTTCTAGCGAAAGAAAAACGTCCGGCTTGCAAAAAACTCGCAATTGCATGAAACCGCTGTTAGCCGTTCGGTTTTCTTTTTTCTTTTAAATTTTCACTTGGCTCCAATTTTCGCCACTTTTTATTCTTCTGATTTGCATTTCACTGACGCCAAATTGTTTTGCAATCATTTTTAATCTCGTTCTTTGTTCTGGTTTTGCTAAAAGTTTTTTGATTAGCATAACTTTTGTTACTGTTAATTTTCTTCCATTAGATTTCAAATTGTGTTCTAACAAATTTTTCTTCGCTTGAATAACAAATGGACTTTTTCGACCAAATTCAAGCATTTCTTCTCTTGTTGCCCATTTTAGATTTCTGAAATCGTCATTATCACGTTTTCTATCTAAATGCAAAACGTAAGTTTGTTCTTCGGAAGTTTTATGTATGAAATATTCCGCAATAAGCTTTGAGATAAATATACTTTTATTAGTTATCTTTCCGTTGTTAAAGATTTTATAATTGAATGTTTTGTAGCTGTCAGAAGTTCCGCCTTTCAATTCTCTGCCGAACTTCATGTCGTTTTTAAAGCTAATTAATCTTCCTTTATTTGAAATTGCATAACGTAATTTTAGTTTATCTTCAATTACTATTTCCCTAAATTCTTCGTTTGGATAAACTCTGATTGGTTTCATTTCTTCAAGTTTCATAAAAGAATATGTTTTTTTTTGTTTTTTTCTTTGATTACGTCCTATTTTCCGTGCGTTGCGCCAAACTGACGGCTAACTCATTAATATACGCAACCAAATAAATCGCAAATATATAAGTAGTTTGTTTTTAGTTTATTAGCAATAACAATTTAAAAAAACGCATAGCGTATTTTAAAGTATTGCTCTTCTTTCTTTTTCAAAGATATAAAAATAGTTTATTATAAACTGTCTAGTGGACTTATTATTTTTCTAATACTTTTATCGCTAACATGCGTGTACAATAATGTTGTTTTAATATCTTTATGACCCAAAAGCTCTTGTATAAACCTAATATCTGTGCCTTGCTCTAGTAAATGGGTTGCAAAACTATGTCGCAAACTATGAATGCCCAAATTTTTATTTATTTTAGACCGTTCTAATGCAATTTTAAATACTTGTTGGGCACTTCTACAACTGTATTTTCCTCCATATTGTCCTTCAAATAAATAGTGTTTGGGTTTGTATTCAATATAATAGGCGCGAAGTTGGGCAAGGATTGTTTCGGGTAAATTTGCATAGCGGTCTTTTTTTCCTTTTGCTCTTTCTATAAATACTTGCATGTTTTTACTGTCTATATCCGAAATTTTTAAATTTATTATTTCAGATACGCGAAGTCCCAATCCGTAACAAAGTTTTAGCATTGTATTGTGTTTTAAGTTAGTTGTAACGTCCAACAATTTTTTAACATCCGATTTTGCAAATACTTTGGGTAGTTGTAGTGCTTTTTTGGGTCTTGGTATTTCTATAAAAAAGTCGATCATGAAGCGTACTTTTTCAAAATAATATTTTATTGCATTGATGCGGCTGTGAACTGTTGATTCTGAAATTTTTTGCTCACAAATGCAGTGAAGAAGGTATTTTTTTACATCTTCTGTAGTACATAAAGTTACATTTGTATTTTCTAAATATTGAAGAAAAATTGCAAATTCGTATTTGTAAGTTTTTAGGGTTGAAGCGCTATATCCTTTTAGTATTATTTGCTCAATATATTTGTTTAATTGAAGCTGATTTTCGTCAGAAATTTTGCTGTAAATCAATCTGTTTTTATCGTGGTCAACTTTAAAACGGATTATGTTTTCGGGAGTGATTGGTACATGCCAAACTTTGAGCGTTTGACTCCACCGCGATCCTTCTAGTTTTTTTATTCTATTAATTAAATCTTGACTTTTATCAAAATATACAGCAATACGTTCTTCTCCTTTATGATTGATATGTTTGGCGCTCCAATTCATGTACTATAATTTTTGATACACAAATATAAAAAAAAATCCTTAAAAGTTTTAACTTATAAGGATTGAATAATAATTTGAAAAGTATTTTTTATTTGTAAATCAAATGCTTACCTTTATTTTATTGCAGTCATAGAAATTTCAACATTTACGCCTTTAGGTAATCCTGCAACTTGAACAGTTTCTCTTGCCGGAGCAGTTTTCTCGTTAAAATAGCTTCCGTAAACGCTATTTATTTTGGCAAAATCATTCATATCCATAATAAAAATAGTTGTTTTTACTACGTTTTCAAATGTCATTTGGGCAGCTTCAAGAACAGCTTTCATGTTTTCCATTACTTGTTTGGTTTCGGTTTCAATATCGGTTAGTACCAATTCCATTGTTTCTGGATTTAAGGCAATTTGTCCCGATGTATAAAGTGTATTTCCCACTAAAACGGCTTGATTATAAGGTCCAATAGGAGCAGGAGCTTTCTCTGTAAAAATTATCTTTTTCATGATCTAATTTATTTTTTGTACTCTAAATTATATTTTCTAGGTTTTAAATTCTTTTTTCTTAAAAAAATTATCTCAAAGTTCTATCTCGTTGCGTTTGCTTGTCCCATTTAATATCGCTAAGAACTCCGGCTTTTATACCTATAAAAAATCCCCAGTAAGCATTCTGACCAAATGGCGACCAATTAAAACTCATGTTCCAACTCATTAAATCTCTGTTTAAACGAATTTGTGTAAATGTTACACCTTTATTGGTAAAATCGTAACCTGTAGAAACGCCAATTTTCCATTTCGGAGTCAAATCAGTGTTGGCAGAAACCATTAAAGAATTGCTTGAAATTTTTCTCTCGTTCAATGCATTAGAGTACGTTATAGAATAGGCCAAATTTATATCCCAAGGAATATCGGCATTATAAAATCCGCTAAAGGTGTCTTCTTCATCCTCTTTGCTAACCAAATCATCATTTTGATTAGGATTATTGATTTCATTATTAGATCCAAATAAATCGTCCGATCGTCCGCCATTCTTAGCACCTTGAACATTTTTTTTAGTTTTATCTTCTTTAGTTGCACTAGTAATTGTGTAACCCATAGTTAAGTTGGCACTTACCATTCTAAAAGGATTGGCAATGATATTATCGTTGGTGTCACGCAATGCATACGGACTTAAAATAGAACCAAAATTAACATTCATTTTTTGATTAAACAATAATGTTCCGCCAGAAATACCTATGTTAGACCATCTTTCGTTTTCTATATCGTAGTTAGAATTTAAATTTAAATTATTTAGCAACATTATTTTCTTAGGAGCAGTAGCCGTTGAGTCTGAATCTCTAATTTTTGCTTCAAATGTATTACTTAAATTAAATCCTAAAGCATGCGCTATTCCATTTCCTGGAGTGCTTAAACTACCTTCAAATCTAGTATAAGAGTCATATCCCGACGCTGTTTCATATTGTTCATAATATTTAGAAAAACTTGGTGCATAAGAATAAGATATGCTAGGGCGCATTACATGACGAATGGATTGAATTTTTCCTGTTTCTTTAAAGTTGAAAGTACCATAAATAGTAGTTCCAATGCTGTTAGAGAAATTGTATGTTCTAAAAGAATCGAACCCATTTACTCGTGTACTAACGACTTGGTTGGTGACATAATCGGAAGATTTTTTTATGGTTTGTAAAGTCCAAACTTCATTATAATTTACAGATGATGTTGAGCTAAAATATTTAAATATCTTAAAATTTGTACTAAGCGGAATTGTATGTTGAAAACCTGTTCTAGCAGTAGAAAACATCTCCTTTTTAAAGAAAAATTCATCGGTAGTTTCAATTTGATTTTCGCCTCTAAGGTTGTATTGCAAATTTATGTTCTTGATGAAACCTTTCTTTATTCCATCCTTTGGCGCAAATGGAAATACTCTATCAACACTAGCTTGAAGCGTTGGCAAAGTCATGTTTATTTTTTTTGTTTGAGTATTTTGAGAGTGTGTTGCCGTAAGCGACATGTTTACTTGCGGTACTGTATTGAATGTTTTAGAATAAGAAACAGACGAACTCAAAGTATTGTTGAGCGTTGATCCAATATTGATTTGATTGATAGATTGCTGAAAATATTTACTACTTCCTAAATTGACAGAAGCCGAAAATCTAGAATTCGGATTAGACTTAGTATCTTTAGAATGTGACCATTGAATGTTATAAATTTTACTTTTGGCATAATCGGGATAACCACGTTCGCTAGAAATTAAGTTTTCAAACCGTATGTTTACATTTCCGCTGTATTTATATTTATTGGCATAACTTGATTCAAACCTCATGGCATAACTTCCGTTGGTGTAATAATCGCCAAGAACTGCCAAATCATATTTCTCGCTCAAGGCAAAATAATAGCCTCCGTTTTGTAGTGCATAACCACGATCATTATTTTGTCCGAAACTTGGCGGAATTATTCCCGAATGACTCTTTACTGTAATAGGAAAAAATGCAAATGGTAAAGCTATTGGCGTAGGAACATCGGCTATGTATAAATTAGTCAATCCAACTACAACTTTTTTGCCTGGAACTAGTTTAGCACGTCTGGCTAAAAAATAATATTCTGGATCATCAAGATCTTTAGCAGTAGTAATTCGCGCACCTTTCATGAAATAAACAGAATCATTCTCTTTTTTTACAACTTCTGTTTTAATATTCATTTCTTGTTGCGAAGTTCTAGAATTCCAAATAATAGCTTTTTTAGTTTTGTAATTAAAACGAATAGAATCGGGTTCAATAACATTAGAACCTTGTTTAAAAACTGGTAATTGGGTATAATTTCCTGCCGAATCTTTTAGTCTGCCTGCATAAACTTCGTTCTTTTGATAGTCAAAAACGATAATTCCTGCTTTCAATTCATAGTCAAGATAGTTCAATTCGCCACCATCATACAACGTAATAAGCTTTTTTTTCTGATCAAATTTAGCATACTTTTTAGCTCTGTATTTTACTTTTCCTTCTAATGCCGATTTGAATTTTTTGATACTATCTACTTTTAAAGTATCAATTTTCTTTACAATTGGTGGTTGTTCATTAGCCTGTTTTATAGAAGCAGTTTCTGCTTTACTTGCCTGATTTTTAGACTTAAATGATTTGTTGGGTTTGGGTAATTCTTGAGCAAGTAGAAGTGAACTTCCTATTGTTAGGAAATATACTGATAAAACGATATAAAATAAGTTTGTACGCAAAGGTTTAAATGCTATTTTTGTAAAAATATGGCTTGATTTTTGTTTATCAAATCATAGTTTTAATTTTGGTCAAAAATAAGTAAATATTAGTTTTATAAGACATAGCTTTAATTAAAATTAACTTTTAAAGATGAAATTCAATTACAAAATCCTTTTTTTTGCTCTATTAGTAACTGCATTTACTTGTGAATCAGTATTTTCGCAAGGAAATCAAAAGTTTACAATTATTTTAGATGCAGGACATGGAGGTAAAGATCCAGGCAATTCTTATCACGGTTATAGTGAAAAAGAAATTGCACTAAAAACAACACTAAAAGTTGGAGAATTTCTAGAAAAAGAAAAAGATTTTAAAGTTATTTATACAAGAAAAAAAGATGTTTTTATTGAGTTGGTAAACCGTCCAAAGATTGCTAACAAGGCCAATGCCAATTTGTTTGTTTCTATACATTGCAACTCGGTTAAAAATTTTGAGCCATCAGGAACAGAAACATTTGTAATGGGTTTATCAAGAAGTAATATGAATCTTGAAGTTGCTAAGAATGAAAATTCAGTAATTTTATTGGAAGACAATTACAAAGAAAATTACCAAGGATTTGATCCCAAAAAACCAGAATCTTTGTTGGGATTAACAATAATTCAGGAAGAAAATTTAAAAAACAGTATTATCTTAGCAACAGAAATTCAGAATAATTTTACTAGTAATCTAGACCGAAAAACTCGTGGTGTAAAGCAGCAACCACTATGGGTTTTAGACGCAGCCTACATGCCAAGTGTATTGATAGAATTGGGGTTTTTGTCAAATGTAGAAGAAGGCGCTTTTTTAAATTCTGAGGAAGGTCAGACAAAAATGGCAAAACAAATTGCTCAAGCCATAGTAAATTATAAAAAAGAATATTTTGGAGAGCAATTTATAAAACAAGTGCAGCTTCCAATAAAAAACAAAACAGAAGATACTATTGAAAAACCAATCAAGAAAATTGAAAAAAAAGATATAATTTTGTCTAAAGATGAAAAACAAACAATTGGCTTAATTGAAGACGTATATAGAGTTCAGCTTTGTGCAAGTTCTAAGAAAATAGCTGTTAACCCCAGTAATTTTAAAGGTCTAAAAAATGTTTCTGTAGAAAAAAGTAGTTCGGTTTACAAGTATTTTTATGGTAAAACATCTAGCATAGAAGCAGCAAGAAAATTGCAACAAGAAGCAAAGAAAAAAGGATATGCTTCAGCGTTTATTGTCTTAGTTAAAGAAGATAAAAGCATATTTGTAAAAGAGTAATAACAGGTATTGACACACATTATATTTTGAAAATTATACAACATAAAAAAATAGTACTAAAAGCATTAATCACAATTATGATTTTTGTTTGTAATGCTTCATTCTCACAAGGTAAAAACTTTATAGTTACACTTGATGCGGGTCATGGCGATCACGATTTTGGCGCAGTTTATAACGGACACATCGAAAAAAACATCAATTTGGCCATCGCATTAAAAGTAGGTAAGATATTAGAACGCAATTCTAGCATTGATGTAATTTATACTAGAAAAACCGACGTATTTATTGATTTAATTGAAAGAGCAAACATTGCCAATAGAGCCGATGCCAATATATTTGTATCTATTCATTGTAATGCCAATAAAAATACAGTTGCCGACGGAACAGAAACTTATGTAATGGGTATGTCTAAAAATGCCTCCAATCTTGAAGCTGCTAAACGTGAAAACTCGGTAATTTCTCTTGAAAAAGATTACAAACAAAAATACCAAGGATTTGATCCTAACAAGCCTGAAACGATGCTTGGAATGACAATTATGCAAGAAGAATTTATTGAAAACAGTATCATGCTTGCAGGAAAAATTCAAGACAGATTTGTTCAAGATTTAGGTAAAAAAAGTAGAGGCGGAGGTGTTAAACAAGCACCATACATGGTCTTGCACAAAGCCTACATGCCAAGAGTTTTAATAGAAACTGGATTTATTTCTAATACAATAGAAGGTGAAAGATTAGATTCGGAAGAAGGACAACAAGACATTGCAGACGCTATTGCCAAAGCAATTATTAGTTATAAAAAAGAATTTTTTGATGGTGACGAAGTTGAACAATCAGCAGAAAAACCCTCTCAAAGAGTAGAGGAAAAACCAATTAAACAAACTGTTCAGCCAAGTAAAGTTGATAGTGTAGCTAAGAAGTTTGAAATTAAAGAAGTGCCAAAACCAGCAGCAAACGGAATCATTTATAAAATTCAAATTTCTGCTAGTTCAACCAATTTAGAATTAATTCCAAGTAATTTTAATGGTTTAAAAAACATCACAAGTTCACATGCTACAATCTATAAATATATGTATGGAGAAACGTCTAATTATGATCAAGCAAAGCAATTATTGCAAGAAGCAAAGTCAAAAGGATATGATTCGGCATTTATTATCGCTTTTAAAGATGGGAAAAGCATCGATATTAAAGACGTTATAAAATAATATACTATTTTTGCATAAAAAAAAACTACTATTTTGAAATTATCAAGAGAAATTAAAACCGCTATATTAGTAATTGCATCCATCCTTTTGTTCATTTGGGGTTACAGTTATTTAAAAGGAAGAGACTTATTTGTAAATTATAAAAACCTATACGTAGAGTATGAAAACGTAGAAGGATTGACCGTTTCGGCACCAGTAACTATCAATGGTTTGGTTGTTGGTAAAGTAACAAAAATCACAATAAACAACGAAACGACTAAAATAAAAGTTGAATTGCAAATCAATTCTGATTTTCCTATAAAGAAAACTAGTATTGCCGAAATTTATGCTCCAAGTCCTATTGGAGGAAAACAAATTGCCATTCTTCCTGCAAAAAATGGTGCAGATGCTGTTGATGGTGATGTGTTAACTTCATCAAGTAAATTGGGATTAACCGATGAATTGGCCAAACAAATTGAACCTCTAAAAGATAAAATTACAAAACTGTTGGATAATGCCAATGTAATGTTAGAAAATATAAATCAGGTTTTAGATGCTAAATCTAAAGAAAATCTTAGAGCTAGTCTTGCTAATCTAAATGAAACTTTAGTACAATTTAAAGGCGCTTCGAAAGAAGTAAACTCAATGTTGGCCGATAATAAATCTAAAATTAGCGGAACAATGAATAATGTAGAAAAAGCTTCGGCTAACTTTGCTAAAGTTTCTGATTCACTTGCTAAAGCCAATATTGGTCAAACGGTAAAAAATCTTGAAAAAACATTATCTAGTGTAGATAAAATGATGGCCGATATGCAAGCCGGAAAAGGAACAATGGGTAAACTTATGAAAGATGATGCTTTGTACACCAATTTCAATAAAACATCCAAAGAACTAGAATTGCTGTTGCAAGATTTAAGATTAAATCCTACACGCTATGTAAATGTTTCTCTTTTTGGCAAGAAAAATAAACCTTATGCAGCACCAGCTGTTGTTGATACAATAAAAAAATAATTAGATTACCATAAAACTATAACCAATAACTCTAACGAGATGAGCTATTTAGATAATATATTTTTCGCAATTTTACTTGCAATTGGAATTGGATATTTTACTATTAATGTAAAAAAGATACTCCGTAATATTAAGTTAGGAAAAGACGTAAATCGTTTCGACAATTCTAGCGAACGATGGAAAAATATGGCTATAATTGCTTTAGGACAATCTAAAATGGTTAAAAAACCTATAATGGGTTTTCTTCATATTATCGTTTATGTTGGTTTTATAGTTATCAATTTAGAAGTTTTAGAAATAATAATTGACGGAATTTTTGGCACACATCGGATTTTTTCATTCCTAGGAAGTTTTTATAGTTTCTTGATTGGAACATTTGAAATTCTTGCATTATTAGTATTAGTTTCAGTAATTATTTTCTGGGCTAGAAGAAATATTATTAAATTAAAACGTTTTGTAAGTTCCGATTTGAAAGGATGGCCAAAATCGGATGCCAACTATATACTATATTTTGAAGTAGTTTTAATGTCGTTATTCTTGTTGATGAACGCTGCCGATTTTTGGTTGCAACAAGCAGGCGTTTCTCATTATACTCAGGCTGGAGCTTTTCCTGTTAGTCATTTTTTATCGCCTATTTTTAACGGAATGTCAGAAAGTGCTGTCATGATGTTAGAAAGAACATTTTGGTGGCTTCATATTTCCGGAATATTAGTATTCTTGAACTACTTGTATTATTCAAAACATTTACACATTTTACTAGCGTTTCCTAATACCTATTTTGCCGATTTAAATCCTAAAGGACAATTTGATAATCTAGAAAGCGTTACTAATGAAGTGAAACTTATGATGGATCCAAATGCCGATCCGTTTGCCGCTCAACCAGTTGATGAAAATGCTGTTCCAAGTAAGTTTGGTGCCTCCGATGTTCAAGATTTAAATTGGGTACAATTACTAAACGCCTACACTTGTACCGAATGTGGACGTTGTACTTCTGCTTGTCCTGCTAATCAAACAGGAAAAAAATTGTCACCACGCAAAATCATGATGGACACACGTGATCGATTGGAAGAAGTAGGAAGAAATATTGATAAAAATAAAGGAGTTTTTATTCCTGATAATATTTCGTTGCTAAACAATTATATTACCACAGAAGAGTTGTGGGCATGTACATCGTGCAACGCTTGTGTAGAAGAATGTCCAGTAAATATTAGTCCGTTGTCAATAATTATGGACATGCGCCGTTTCTTGGTTATGGAGCAAAGTGCTGCGCCACAGTCGTTAAACGCAATGATGACCAATATTGAAAATAATGGAGCACCATGGCAATACAACCAGCAAGACCGATTGAATTGGAAAAATGAATAACGCTAGAGACAAATTTTATTGTCTAGAAAAGAATAGTTTAAATTGCAATTTATTGCAAATAAAAATAAAAAACAAGTTTCTATAATGTGAGGTTAGAATTTTGTTTAATGAAAATGAAAATAAATTTTAAAAAATTAAAAAAATGAAAGCAGAAGACATTGAAAAAAACCTCCAAACATTAACAGAAAATGGAGAATTAATTAGTCCGATTTTAGCAAACGGAATTAAAAATTATCTAATTGATATAGATGGAACCATTTGTGACGACATTCCAAATGAGCAACCAGAACGAATGCTTACCGCAGAATTATATCCAGATGCGTTAGTTACATTAAATAAATGGTATGATGAAGGTCATGTAATTTTCTTTTTTACATCAAGAACAGAAGCGCACAGAGAAGTTACAGAAGCTTGGTTAAAATTACACGGATTTAAATACCACGGAATGGTAATGGGAAAACCACGTGGTGGAAATTACCATTGGATTGATAATCACTTGGTAAAGGCAACTCGTTACCGAGGAAAATTTACCGATTTAATAGAAAAAGAAGTAACCATCGAAGTATTTGATGATGGTCAACACGAATAATGTTTGATATTAGATTTTAACTGTTTTGAAGTAGTTCATTATAGTTAAAATCTAAAATTTATAATCTAAAATTTAGTTATGTCAGAAGTATTGAACGTGCCAACAATGGCAGAAATGTTAGCTCAAGGCAAGCAACCAGAAGTATTATTTTGGGTAGGATGTGCCGGAAGTTTTGATGATAGAGCAAAGAAAATTACCAAAGCATTTGTAAAGATTTTAAATCGTGCCAATGTAGCATTTGCTGTTCTCGGAACCGAAGAAAGTTGTACTGGTGATCCTGCAAAGAGAGCCGGAAACGAATTTCTATTTCAAATGCAAGCCATGATGAACATTGAAGTTCTAAATGCTTACGAAGCTAAGAAAATTGTAACTGCTTGTCCGCACTGTTTCAATACGCTAAAAAATGAATATCCAGAATTAGGTGGTAAATATGAAGTTGTACATCACACCGAATTTTTAAAATCACTTTTAGATGCTGGTAGATTGACCATTGAAGGCGGACAATTTAAAGGAAAAAGAATTACTTTTCATGATCCTTGTTATTTAGGAAGAGCCAACAATATCTATGAAGCACCAAGAGAATTAATTCGAAAATTGGATGCCGAATTGGTAGAAATGAAACGTTCTAAAGCTAACGGATTATGCTGTGGCGCTGGCGGAGCTCAAATGTTTAAAGATGCCGAACCCGGAACTAAAGAAATTAATGTAGAAAGAACAGAAGATGCTCTAGAAACTAAACCAGAAATTATTGCTGCAGGATGTCCTTTTTGCAATACAATGATGACTGATGGTGTTAAAAATAAAGAAAGAGAAGCCGATGTTAAAGTAATGGATATTGCCGAACTAATTGCAAACGCTCAAGATTTATAAATAAATAGGCAATGCATAAAATAATAGTTTTATTATTTTTTCTTACAATTAGTTACTTTTCAATAGCTCAAAATGCATCGGATAGAATTGTAAAAGACTCAATTAAAGTTGATTACAACAAACAATTAAAGTTTAATTACAAGCAATTAATTATTCCGACCGTTTTTGTAAGTTATGGTGTAATTGCTCTTGAGAGTGATCAATTAAAACTATTTAATTCAGAAATAAAAGAGGAAGTAAACGAGCATATAGATCAGAAAATTACTATTGATGACTTTTCACAATATACGCCTGCAATTGCGGCTATAAGTATGGAAGCATTAGGAGTTAAAGGAAAAAATTCATTAAAAGATAAAGCTATAATCTTATCAACTTCCTACATTATAATGGGTTTGACTGTAAAAAGTTTAAAAACAGCAACTCACGAACAACGTCCAGATGGTTCAGATTTTTATTCATTTCCTTCAGGGCATACTGCTACAGCTTTTATGGGTGCCGAATTGTTATATCAAGAATACAAAGATGTTTCTATTTGGTACGGAATTTCAGGCTATTTAGTTGCGGCAGGAACAGGAGCTTTTAGAATTTATAATGATAGACATTGGTTGAATGATGTTGTTGCTGGTGCAGGAATTGGAATTTTAAGCACAAAAGCAGCCTATTGGTTATTTCCAACAATAAATAAATTATTTACAAACAACAAATCAACTACCAAGAAATCAGCTTTTATCCCTTTTTATAACGGAAAAACAGTCGGTTTTGGATTAGTTGCTACTTTTTAATAAAAAATTATGTACATACCATTTGAAAATTTACCAGAAGAATCTAAAATTTGGATCTACCAATCCAGCAGAAAATTTTCAGAGGAAGAAATTGCTGATATAGAAAAAGATTTAATTGAATTTCAAACCAATTGGAGTGCGCACGGAACAGCATTAGAATCTTCATTTTTAGTTAAATACAATCGTTTTATTGTCATTGCTGTAAATCAAGAAGTGCAACCTGCAACTGGATGTTCTATTGATAAATCGGTTGAGTTTATTCAAAATTTAGAACAAAAATACAGCGTTGATTTATTAGACAAGATGAATGTAGCCTTTAAACAAGGTGAATTTGTTACCTACAAAACATTAATCGATTTTAAAAAACTTGCAAAAGAAAAAGCAGTTTCAGAAAACACAATAGTTTTCAATAATCTCGTTAATACCATAGAAGAATTTAACGAAGGTTGGGAAATTCCTGCCAGCGAAAGTTGGCACAGTCGTTTCTTTTAATTTGGAATACCATTCATGAAAAAAATAATCAAATTAGTTTTCTTACTTATCATTTTAACTTTTGTTACCAATTGTGGATCTTCAAAAGTTGTTGCGCCTGTGGGCAAAATTCTTAAACCAGAATTAAATTTAGACGACGAAGTCTATGTTTCGGTATCTAAATCTAATCGTAAAAACTTTTTTAAAGATAGTCCCGAAGAAACTAAATGGGTTGATAGCATATACAATCAATTTACGTTTGAAGAAAAAGTGGGACAATTATTTATGATTGCCGCATATTCTAATAAAGATTCGGTACACACCAATGCTGTCGAAAAATTAATTACACAAAACAAAGTTGGCGGATTAATTTTCTTTCAAGGCGGACCAATGCGTCAGGCCAATTTAACCAATCGTTTTCAAGCCAAATCTAAAGTGCCTTTATTTATTGGAATAGATGCCGAATGGGGTTTGAGTATGCGACTAGATTCTACTTACAAATATCCTTGGAATACTACACTTGGAGCCATAAAAGATTTACGACTTATTGAAAAAGTTGGAGCGAATATGGCGCAAGAAACAAAACGAATTGGCGCACAATTTAACTTTGTTCCAGTTTTAGACATTAATACCAATCCTAAAAATCCAATTATTGGTCACCGCTCTTTTGGTGAAGATAAAATGAATGTAACCGAACACGCAATTGCTTTAATGAAAGGCGTTCAAGGACAAGGCATTTTTTGTACAGGCAAGCATTTTCCTGGTCATGGTGACACCGCTTTAGACTCACATTATGCTTTGCCATTAGTTAGTTTTTCTAAGGATAGACTTGAAAAAGTAGAACTTTATCCCTACAAGAGGATGTTTGATGAAGGTCTTGTTTCTGTAATGGTTGCCCATTTAAATGTACCAAGTCTAGAACCTAAAGAAAACTTTCCAACATCGGTTTCTTATAATGTTGTAACCGATTTGCTTCAAGGAGAATTAGGATTTGATGGATTGATTTTTACCGATGCGCTAAATATGAAGGCAGCAAGTAAATTTATGAAACCTGGTGATATTGATTTAGAAGCCTTTATGGCCGGAAATGATATTTTACTTTTTCCTGAAAATGTACCGTTAGCAATTCTCAAAATAACAGAAGCTTTTAATAACGGATTGATTACTGACGAACGTTTGGCAAAATCGGTCAAAAAAATATTGCATTATAAATTCAAAGCAGGTTTAAATAAGTACCAACCCATTGATACTAAAAACTTAGCTAACGATTTAAATGGAACCTTTAAAGACGCTCTGCAATACCAACTTTACGAGCATGCAACGACGGTTTTAAAAAATGAAAATTCAATTTTGCCAATTAAAAACTTAGATCAAAAAATTGCTTATGTAAAATTAGGTGACGATACCAATTCTTCTTTTGTTGCAACATTAAAAAAATATACCGAAGTAACAGAAGTTTCAGACACCAATATTGATTCTTTAAATGTAAAATTAAAAAATTACAATACGGTTATTGTAGGATTTCATAAATCGGATAGAGCTTGGAAGAAGCATGATTTTACAGAAACCGAATTACTTTGGTTGCAAGAAATAGCCAAAAAAAATGTGGTTATTTTAGATGCTTTCACAAAACCTTATTCCCTTTCTCCAATAACAAGTTTTACTGATATTGAAGGTGTAATTATGTCGTATCAAAATGGCGATATTGCACAAGAAGTATCGGCAGAATTAATCTTTGGCGCCATAGAATCGCAAGGAAAACTTCCGGTTTCAATTAATGAAGAATTTAAAGATGGGTTTGGATTAACAACAACAAAGTTAAACAGATTAGGTTTTACTGCTCCAGAAAATGTTGGTATGAGTCCAAAAGTTTTATCTAAAATTGATGCGCTTGCTAAAAAAGCAATTGATGGAAAAATGACGCCTGGTGTTCAAGTTCTTGTTGCTAGAAGAGGAAAAGTTATCTTTCAAAAATCGTATGGATATCATACTTATGATAATCAAATGAAAGTTCAAAATTCTGATATTTATGATGTTGCATCGGTTACTAAAATGGTTTCAACTTTACCAAATGTAATGCAACAATATGATAAAGGAAAAGTAACTTTAGATTCTAAACTAGGTGAGATGCTTCCGTTTTTTAACGGAACCAATAAACAGGATATTACTTTTAAAGATTTGCTTTCACATTATGCGCGACTACAAGCATGGATTCCTTTTTACAAATCTACTTTGGATGCCGAGAAGTGTCCTTCAGATAAATATTATAGTTTGTACAGTAAACAAGGATTTACAAATCAAGTTTGTGAGAATTTATACATTCGAAATGATTATCAAGACAGCATCATGAAGCAAATTGCCGATAGTAAACTTCTTGACAAAAAAGAATATAAGTACAGTGATTTTACCTTCATAATTTTAAAAGAATATCTTGAAAAAGCAACAGGAAAAACTATTGATGAGTTGAGTACAATTAATTTTTACAAGACTTTAGGAATGAACAATACAATGTACAATCCTTTACGAAAATTTGATGTTTCTGTAATTCCACCATCGGAAAACGATACTTATTTTAGAAACACAACCGTTCAAGGTTATGTTCACGATATGGCTGCAGCAATGCAAGGAGGCGTTGCTGGTCATGCAGGAATTTTTTCTAATACTATGGATATTGCCAAGATGATGCAAATGTATCTTCAAAAAGGAAATTATGGCGAACACCAATATTTTTCACCAAGCACATTTGACACGTTTAATACCTGTTATTTTTGTGCAGAAGGCAACAGAAGAGGATTAGGATTTGACAAACCACAATTAGGAAAAGAAGGACCAACATGTGGTTGCGTTTCTATGTCAAGTTTTGGTCACACTGGTTTTACGGGTACAATGGCTTGGGCTGATCCAGAAACAGAAATTGTATATGTATTTTTATCCAATAGAACTTATCCCGGAAATACAGAGGTTAACAAACTCTCTAAAGAAAACATTCGGGAAGACATTCAAAAAGTAATTCAAGAAGCAATTTTAGATAAATAGTTCTAATTATTAGATTTAGTATAAAATAGAAAAACCACAAATGTTGTGGTTTTTCTATTTTTAAGACATTATAGTGCTAATTGTTATCGACTTTAGAAATAGAAAGAACTGTTAAATAGTAAAACAAATTTAAAATTTCAGTATCTTCGTAGTTCAAAAAATAAACAATGAAAATAGCAATAGTTTGTTATCCAACCTTTGGAGGAAGTGGAGTAGTAGCTACCGAATTGGGACTAGAATTAGCGCATCGCGG
>NZ_JAYWFT010000183.1:0-20690 GCF_043778725.1 Flavobacterium sp.
GGACAGATATAGGAAATATAGATTCTTTTTTTGAAGCCAATTTAGGATTGACAGACGATATTCCGAAGTTTAATTTATTTGATACAACTGATCGCCAGATAAAATTAAAGCATAATCAAACTCATGATTTAAAAAATGATTCATACATTGGCGCACCGCATCTGCCGTTCCTTGAAACCATGTTGGATTATCCGGAGTCTGTTCAGCAGCCAAAATATCTACAAAAGCAGTGCTAAAATGACTAAAATGATACGTGTTTTTTATATGCTGATTCAATGATGCCGAATTAAATTGCGTTAAAACAAACATTCTTTTAATGTCAGAATTAATACAGTTTGAAATAGGAATATCCACCAATCGGTATTTTCCTGCAATAGGAACAGCTGGTTTTGATCTACTTTCTGTCAATGGTGATAACCTAGATCCTTGTCCGCCACCCAAAATAATGGCTAATGTGCTTTTTTTCATTTTTTATGTCATTACGAGGTACAATTCATCCTCTTTGTTATTTTTTTATTTTTTTGGGCACCTTTTCTGCCTTCCACTCTCGCTTTTTTATCTTTTCTAAAAAAAGAAAAGATAAAAAGAGCTCCGTTCAAGTCAGGGTGCATGCGCCTGTCTTTAATTAAACATTATTTTATAAATAGTACAACAATCTTCAATTTAAGCTTTTTCTTTTTCAAATCTTGAAAGTACTTCACCATAATAATTGTAAGTAGTTTTTGCAATAGATTCCCAACTAAAAATGTCAAGAACTCTCTTTCTTCCTGCTTTACCCATTTCGGTTGCAATTCCTTCGTTTTCTAGTAAAAAATTAATTTTAGCTGCAAATTTCTTCTGAAATTCTTCCGGACTTTTCGGATTAAAATCGGTTCTCGACATACTTTCTAGCGCAATTAAATATCCAGTTTTTTCTTCCACAATAATTTCTGGAATACCACCAACAGCACTTCCTACAACAGGAGTTTCACAGGCCATGGCCTCTAGATTTATAATCCCAAAAGGCTCGTACAATGATGGACAAGCAAATACCCTTGCATGACTATACAAAACCTTAATTTTATCTCTAGGTAGCATTTCAGATATTAAAATAACACCATCTCTTTTCAATTTCAATTCTGCAATTAATTGTTCTGTTTCAACTGCAATTTCTGGCGTATCTGGCGCACCAGCACAAAGTACAATTTGACAATTTTTATTAAAATATTGTGCTGCCGATAGTAGTTGTGAAATTCCTTTTTGACGCGTAATTCTTCCCACAAAAAGTACAAATGGAACATCAGGATTGATGCCATATTCTATTAATAAGTCGTTGTTAAATGTAGGTTTATAAAATTCTGGATCAATGCCATTATGAATAACCGTTACTTTTTCTGGATTTATTCCGTATGCCTCAACAACATCGGTTTTCATTTGTTGGCTTACAGCAATTACACCATCAGCAGTATTGTAAGCATGATTTTCTATCCATCTAGAAAGAAAATAACCATTGCCCAACTGTTCTACTTTCCAAGGTCTGTGAGTTTCTAAACTATGCGTTGTCAATATTAGCGGAACCTGAAGTAATTCTCGAGAAAATATTCCGGCAAGATGTGTGTACCAAGTATGACAATGAATAATGTCGGCTTCTAGTGTATGTTGCGACATTTCTACATTGCGACTCAAATTGTGAAACATTTTAATGTGCGAATTGCTCAAATCCTCCATTTTATTCAATGAAGATTGAATCCCAATAACATTCATTGATCCGTTTTTCTCCTGTTGATTACCAAAACAACGTACTTCAACTTGTCCTAATTTGGCTAATTCCTGACTTAAAAAATCAATGTGAACACCAGCTCCACCATAAATATTTGGTGGAAATTCATTTGAAAAAAGAGCTATTTTCATTCAGTTATTAGTAAAGGTTATTTTTTCTTTTATTTAAAACTTAAAAGTATAAAATAAATTTAACTTTTTTAATTTTAAATTCATATATAAAAACTATACAACATAAACTTTACATTTTTTTTGTGAAATTGATTGTTTTTTATGATTTTATTGCAACAATTTAATAGCTTTGTGGTTAAACAATAATCAATGAGAACACTAGAACAATGGTTTGAAGAGTACGCAGTAAGCCATCAAAATCCTAAAAATAAAGCAATACATTATATATGCGTTCCAGCAATTTTCTTTTCTATTGTTGGGTTGTTAATGTCTATTCCTAGTACATTTATTGCTGCAATTTTAAAATTAAATCTACCCATTATAGAAAACTGGGCTATGGTAGTATTGATTTTTGTACTTATTTTTTACATTAGACTTTCTGCAGCAATGGCACTTAAAATTGCTTTTTTTTCGGCAATTTGTTTAACGCTAAACTTTTATATTTCACAGTTTTTGCCATTATGGTTGGTTTCAATAACAATTTTTGTTGTAGCCTGGATTGGGCAGTTTTATGGACATAATATTGAAGGAAAGAAGCCATCATTTCTAAAAGATTTACAATTTTTAATGATTGGTCCGGCTTGGGTTGTAGAAAATTTATTCTCTAAGAAAAAATAAAATCCTAAAACGGCATTTAAGGTTTTAGGATTTTTATAAAAAGAATTATTTTTTTTAAGAATTTAAAAATTCAATTAAATCGGTGTTTAATCTATCTTTTTCAGTGTAAAAGAGTCCGTGAGGTGCATCTTCATAAATTATAAATGTGTTATCTCTAATTAAATCGGCCGAAATATTAGAAGAAATCTCTATTGGAACAATCTTGTCATTATCACCATGAATTATCAATGTTGGAACATTAATAGTTACCATTTCTTTTCTAAAATCGGTTGTAGAAAATGATTGGGCACATCCTAAAGTTGCAATTGGCGAAGCTAAAGAACATAACATTCTATAATATTCTAAAAGAGGTGTGCTAATTGGATTTGTAATTAAATTTTTACCAAAAAAAGTTTTGCCAAAGCCATCAAGAAAACCTATTCGGTCATTTTTTATAGCCTTAGCAGTTTCGTGTATTTCATCTTCAGATTTTCCGTCTGGGTTGTCTTCTGTTTTCAATTGAAAAGGTGTTACAGACGAAATTAAAACTGCCCTGCTAATGTTTTTACCTTTGTGACGACTAAAATAGCGAACAACTTCTCCACCACCCATTGAAAATCCAACAAGAGTAACATCTACAAGTTGTAATTGATCAATAATTGCTTTTAAATCGTCGGTTAAAGTATCATAATCATAACCAAAGTTTGGTTGTGATGATTTTCCAAAACCTCTTCTATCATAGGTTATTACTCTAAAGTTGTTTTCTAATAAAGTTTCAACCTGATATTCCCACATTTCATTAGAAAGTGGCCAACCATGAATGAGTAGTACTGGTTTTCCTTTGCCATAATCTTTTACATAAAGAGCAACGTTTGTTGCCGTTTCAATGTACTTGTCAGTGTTTAGTGCCGTGCTTTCTAAGCTCAAATTAGTTTTTAGATTTTCCATTTTATATCATTTTTTTAGATAATAAATTTAGAAATTTGATGCTTTATTTTTTTACATAAATATTTCTTATTATTGCATAATTAACCGATTGTCAATGTATAGATTATGGAAAATAAAGCAATAAATAACATTTCGTATCAAGATTTTGAAAAAATAGAAATGCGAGTGGGAACAATTCTTGAGGCAAATGATTTTCCAGATGCCCGAAAACCTGCCTATCAATTAATAATAGATTTTGGAATTGAAATTGGGAATAAAAAATCATCAGCTCAAATCACAAAACGATATGCCAAAGAAGATTTAATTGGAAAACAAATCATTGCAGTTGTAAATTTTCCTAAAAAACAAATTGGAAAATTCATGAGTGAATGTCTTGTTCTTGGTTCTGTAAATAAAGATGATATTGTACTTTTATCTACTGATTTAAAAGTAGAAAACGGATTGTTAATAGGATAAAAAAATCCGAAAAAAATATTTTCGGATTTGTATTTTTATGATTTTTATAAAAATGAAAACGCATTTTTTATATTTAAAAATCACCAGTATTGTAATTTAAATAAATTACTAAACACCAAAATAATAGAAAAAAGATGTTTATTTGTAATCTATATTTCATAAAGAAAACCATAGTTAAATATCATCAAAATTTATGTCTGTATAATTTTTTTCACTCTTTGGAGCTTCCTCCGTTACTTCAGAAAAATATTCTTTCTTGAAATCTTTTTGATGCCTTTCAGAAATCACTTCTTCTCCTTTATTATTCAATACAAATGAGGTCATTTCATCTAGAATATCTTTGAAAGCTGCAAAATCTTCTTTGTATAAATAAATTTTATGCTTTTTAAAATGAAAAGATCCATCTTCTTCAGTAAATTTTTTACTTTCGGTGATGGTAATGTAGTAATCATCAGCTTTTGTGGATCTTACATCAAAAAAATAAGTTCTTCTTCCTGCTCTTAGTACCTTAGAAAAAATTTCGTCTTTTTCTAACATGTCATTTTCTCTCATATTCGTTCTGTCAATTAGTAGTTTTTCTTCTACGAAAATGATAAAAAAAATGATATTATGCAAGAATTATTCTACTTCTTTTTCAGAAAGTTGTTTGTAATAAAGTTCTTTGTAATAGCCTTCTTGGTTTACTAATTGATTATGAGAACCTTGTTGAATAATTTTTCCTTGCTCTAAAATGATTATTTTATCGGCATTTTTGGCAGATGATACTCTATGGCTAACAATAATGGTTGTTTTATCTTTAGAAATTTCGAGTAAATTATTTAGAATTTTCTCTTCGGTTTCGGTATCAACAGCAGATAGACAATCGTCAAAAAGTAATATTTTAGGATTTTTAATTATGGCTCTTGCAATAGAAACACGTTGTTTTTGTCCTCCAGAAAGTGTAATGCCACGTTCTCCCAAAATGGTTTCATATTGATTGTTAAATTGAATTATATTATCGTGAACTACGGCTTTTTTTGCAGCTTCATAAACCTCTTCATCTGTTGCATCTTCTTTACCAAATTTGATATTATTTTTAATAGAATCAGAAAATAAAAAAGCATCTTGAGGAACAATACCAATGCTGTTTCGCAAATCGTAAAGGTTCAATTTGGATAATTTTATATCATCCATTAAAATTTCACCTTGTTTTACATCATACATTCGGGTTATCAAAGTGATTATTGTTGATTTTCCCGAGCCAGTTTTTCCTAAAATGGCTAATGTTTCTCCTTTGTTGACTTTGAAAGAAACATTTTTTAAGGCTTCAATTGCTGTGTCATCGTAGGTAAAACTCACATTTTTAAATTCAATTTCACCATTAATTATAGAATGTTCTGTCGTATTGTTTTTAATCTCGGGTTCAACTTTTAGAAATTCGTTAACTCTTTTCTGCGATGCTTCGGCTTCTTGAATTAATGATGAAACCCATCCAATAGTAGCAACAGGCCAAGTTAGCATGTTTACATACAATATAAATTCGGCAACGGTACCAATACTTTTTATAGTTCCTTCAATATACATTGTGCCACCAAAATAAATGACAACCAGATTGCTTACTCCAATTAATGTTATCATTAACGGACCAAAAAAGGATTGCACGTTGGCCAAGTTCATGCTTTTAGTCTTGCTTTCTTGCGCTAGTTCAATAATATTTTCTTGGTGCTGTTTTTCTAGTCCGTAAGCTTTTATAACTCTAATTCCCGAAAAAACTTCTTGTGTATAACTCGAGACTTTTGATAAATATTGCTGAAAAATAGTACTTCTTTTATTGATTTCTACACTAATTTTAAAAATAATAAAAGATAATATTGGTAAAGGAAGCAAAGTATAAAGTGTCAACCTTCGTGATTCATTGTACATGTAAATTATTACTATTGTGAAGGTTATAAGTGTATTTATGGTATACATTACCGCGGGACCAACATACATTCTTACTTTGGCAACGTCTTCACTTATTCTACTCATCAAATCGCCAGTTCTGTTCTTTTTGTAAAAATTTTGATCTAAAACTTCATAATGTTTAAAAACTTCATTCTTTAAATCAAATTCAATATGGCGAGACATTACTATTAATGTTTGTCGCATTAAGAAAGTCAAAACTCCAGCAATTATTGTGGTTCCAATTATAAGCAACACATTTTCAATAAGTTGATTTTTGTATAGTTCTTTAATAATAGGCGAGGCTTTTTCAATTGCCGATAATTTATCATGTTTTTCGATAGCATCAAACGACTTGCTTATCAGTTTTGGAGTAAAAAGGCGGAAGATTTGAGCTACAATTGTTATCACAATACCCAATAAAAAACGGTATTTATATTTGATAAAATATTTATTTAAATATTGTAATTCTTTCATTTTATTTCTTTAATTCTTTGTAGTATTACTTCTGTAAATGTTAATTTGTTGAAAATAATCTATTTTTAAAATATTCAGTTTAAATTAATTTTAATAACAATATGCTAATTAAAACTAAAATAAGTGAATTATTTTGAATAAAACGTTAAATTTGCTTTGACTTATTGATAAAGTCGCAACACAAATAATATTTTTATGACTACAGAAATCACAACTCCAAAAGAGCTTCAAAAAATGGATCCAGTCTTCGGACAACTATCATTTGATAATCACGAGCAAATTGTTTTTTGCAACGACAAAGATACTGGATTAAAAGCAATAATTGGTATTCACAACTCAGTTTTAGGACCAGCTTTGGGCGGAACTAGAATGTGGAATTACGCTAACGAATGGGAAGCATTAAATGATGTTTTACGTCTTTCTCGCGGAATGACTTACAAGTCTGCAATCACTGGTTTAGACCTTGGTGGCGGAAAAGCAGTTATCATTGGTGATGCTAAAACACAAAAAACACCAGAAATGATGCGTAAGTTTGGTGAATTTGTAAACTCATTATCAGGACGATATATCACTGCAGAAGATGTGGGTATGGTTACTGCCGATATGGATACTGTTCGCGATGTAACTCCTTATGTAACTGGAATTTCTGAATCTCGTGGTGGTTCTGGTAATCCTTCTCCTGTAACTGCTTATGGCGTTTATATGGGAATGAAAGCTGCTGCTAAATATCAATTTGGTTCAGATAAATTAGACGGAAAGAAAATCTTAGTTCAAGGTATTGGTCACGTAGGCGAAACTTTGGTTGATTATTTAACTAAAGAAGGTGCTTTGGTTCAAGTAACGGATATTAATCAAGATAGAATGATTGAAGTAAGTGCTAAATATGGTGCTTCAATTTATTCTGGTTCTGATTTATACACTGCCGATGTCGATATTTATGCGCCTTGTGCTCTTGGTGCCACCATTAATGACGAAACAGTTTATAAAATTAAAGCTAAAGTTATTGCTGGTGCAGCTAACAATCAATTGGCAAATGAAAATATTCACGGACCAATTCTTCAAGAAAGAGGAATTGTCTATGCGCCAGATTTCCTTATTAATGCAGGTGGAATTATCAATGTTTATGCAGAAATTGCTCATTATGACAAAGCAGAATCAATGCGTAGAACAGAAAATATCTACAATACTACATTAGAAATTTTTGATTATGCTAAGGCAAATAATTTGACGCCTCAAAAAGCAGCAATGGCAATCGCTGACAACAGAATTGCACAAAGAAAAAAAGAAAACGCTAAATAGGTAAGTGTTTTAAAAAATAGTTTTATTTTTGCAAAGCGAAAGAGCAACTTCTTTCGCTTTGTTAATTTTTATACAAATCAAAAAAAGTTCTTATCCGTGTTAAACAGAAGACATATTAGAATAAAAGTCATGCAATCGGTTTATGCTATGCATCAAAGTGGTTCAGACAGCGTTGAAAAACAAGAAAAGTTTTTACAATACAGCTTAGAAAATATAGTAGATTTATATCTTATTATGTTGTCTTCTCTAGTCGAAATTCGAAAAAAAGAAATAGATTACATCAATCTTGCTCAAAAAAAGCACTTAGCTACTCCAGAAGAGCGCAATCCAAATTTAAGATTTATCAATAATCCAGTTTTATTAGCTTTAGACGAAAGTAACTCATTGAGTATTGCTCTAGAAAAAAGAAAAATAAACAATTGGCAAGCTAATGATGATACTATTTTAATGCTTTTACAAGACATAAAGCAAAGCGAATTGTATCAAAAATATATGGTAAAAAAAGCAGTTACTTTTGAAGAAGAACGTTTTTTTATTGCCGATATGTTTTCTGAATTAATTGCTCCTAACGAAAAATTGTATTCTTATTTAGAAGATTTTAAATTGACTTGGGTTGATGATATTCCGGTGGTGAATACTCAAATATTGAAGCAATTAAAAAAAATGACCGACGATGCCGATTCGTTTCGAGTTCCTGCAATTTATAAAGATGAAGAAGATAAAGATTTTGCATCTGCTTTGTTTAGAAAAACAGTTTTAAACGATTCTGAACTTGCCAAAGAATTTATCGATAAAACTCCAAATTGGGATTTAGAACGTATTGCCGAATTGGATACTATTATTTTGAAAATGGCTATCTGCGAGTTTTTAAAGTTTCCATCTGTACCAATGAAAGTTACAATAAACGAATATCTAGAACTTGCAAAAGAATATTCTACACCCAAAAGTAGTCTTTTTATTAACGGAATTTTAGATAATATTGTAAAAGATTTACAGGCAAATAATAGAGTAAATAAAACTGGAAGAGGTTTAATATAAAGAGCTACTTATGTTAAAAAAAATAGTATTTATTTCATTCTCGTTGTTAGTTTTCTCTTGTGGACGAAACAAGCCTAAAGATGGTTACGCCGAAATGAGTTTTGAAGAAATCAAATATGATTTCGGAAAAATTAATGAAGGTCAAGTGGTAGAAAAAAAATTCTTTTTTACCAACACAAGCAGTAATGATTTACAAATTGAAGATGTTAGTGCATCATGTGGTTGTACTGTTGCTGAGTATCCTAAGGGTAAGGTTAAACCCAACGAAAAAGCAATGATAAAAGTTTCGTTTAACTCTAGAGGAAAACATGGAAAACAAGAAAAAAATATTAAAATTATAGTCAATACAAAAGATAAAACCGAAGTATTAAAAATTAGTGCTGACGTAAAACCAACATCAGGAATATCAGGGTTTTAACAAATAAAATAAATTTAAAAATAGAATAAAATTTGAAATTATGGAAAAATTAGTACAATATTTACCGTTTCTTTTAATGTTTGTCGTTATCTACTTCTTTATGATAGTGCCGCAACAAAAAAGAATTAAAAAAGAAAAAGCATTTGAAAGCAGTTTAAAAATTGGTGATAAAATTATTACTAAAAGTGGTATTCACGCCAAAATTGCTGAAATGAGTGAAACTACAATTGTTGTTGAAACCATGTCAGGAAAATTAAAAATGGAGAAATCTGCAATTTCAATGGAAATGAGTGCTGCGCTTAACAAGAAAGCATAAGTTTTATTTATAAAATTTAAAATCCCAAATTCAAATTATTCTTTTGAGTTTGGGATTTTTTTTATTCTATTAAGTTTAGAAGTTTGTTTCTTATGGTTTCATAATGTTCCCACGGAATAAAATGATTGGCATCCTTAATTGAAATTACTTCCATTGATTTAGCATTTACAAACTCTTTTTTTATAAAAGCCACATTGCTGTAGGGTACTAACGGATCTTTGGTTCCATGAATTACCACAACATTAGTGATAATATTTTTTAGAGTTGGTTGCATTACTTTTAAGTCGTTTTTTAACCACCATAATTCATCATTGGCTGGTCTAAGTGCGCCTGGAACTAGATATCGCAAAGGTTTCGAGATAAAAATAGGACGCCAATTTTCGGGTTCTTCTGCATCTGGATCAATTGCTCCAGCCAAAATAACAATTTGTTTAAACATTTTAGGCTTGTCAACAGCCATTTTTACAATAACTGGTCCACCATAAGAATGACCAATTAAGTAGCAGTTTTTAGTGTTATTAATTTTTTCTACAAAGGCTTCAATAACATGCGCTTGCTGAAATAAATTTTCGGACGAACCAAAATCGCTGTAGCCAAAACCTGGTCTGTCAATAGCAATCATTCGGTATTTTTTGAGAAGTAAAGTATCTTTTAAAAAATCTTTGTAAGCATCCCAACTTCCTGGCGAACCGTGAATGAAAAATAGAGTAGGTAAGTTGCTGTTTCCTGTTTGAATGTAATGAATTTTAGCATCTTCAACAGTAATTGTACTATCGATGTAGCTAATTTTAGAAGTTTCAAAAAAGGCTTTAGTTTTTTTAGAATTCATGCGCATCGTCATGCACGACTGACACATTATGAGATAACTAAAAAGTAGTAAACTCATTATTGTTTTTACTTTGTGTTTTTTTAAATATAATATCATACGTTTCGATATTTATCGTTTAATCCAATGTTTTGTAAAATCATTAGTTTGATTTTTTCCAATCGGTCAATTTTGGTTTTTTCTTGTTTGGCAGTGTCAATATATTCAAGAAATTCTTTTTGTTTGTATGGCGAAAATTTATAGAATGCTGCTGCAAATGCTGAGTCGTTTTCCAATTGATTTTGAAAGAAATTTGAAATTTCAACTTCTTTTTTAGTTGGTTTTATAGATTTCCCATCTTTTTCATTAGAAATTGCTTCTTTGAGATAGGCTAAAATTAGTTTTTCATTAATGTCATTTCTAGAAGTAAATCGCCATTGTCGTAATGCTTTGGTAACTCCTTCGTTAGCATTAACTAACACATTAAGTTCGTCTTTAAGAAAAACGCCGTTGAAGAACCAAATTGTAAAAAAGTTTTTAAAACCACCAATACCTATTACGTTTTTATTGTTTATGGTATAAACAATTCCGCCCCATTTTGTGGTTTCAACTAATTCGGTTTTGTTTATTATAGATTTTAGAAGTTCTAGTTCTTCATCCCATAATTCATTGCTGTTCCAACCTTTTTTTTCTTCCATAACGTACTGTTTATGCAATACAAAAACTATTTAGCCCTGATTACTTCACATAATATTTATTTTCATAAGAGTTCAGTGAACTTCGTTTGAAGTGGAAATTAACTTGTTTTTTACAAGTTGATTGAAGCGAATAGCAGGAATAAGGTAACCAAGAAATCCCAAACCATTCGCTCCAAAAAAAAATTATTTCTTCTTTTTACTTTTAGCTTTCTTTTCTTTTTTTGTGAAATCTGTAGTTGCTGTTAATTCGGCAATTTTCACAATAACATCAATTGCTTTTTGGATGCTTTCTACTGGAACATATTCATATTTTCCATGAAAATTATGTCCGCCAGCAAAAATATTTGGACAAGGTAATCCCATGTAAGACAATCTTGAACCGTCTGTTCCACCACGAATTGGTTTTATTAATGGTTTAATTCCTAATTCTTTCATGGCTTTTTCAGCTAAATCTACAATGAACATCATAGGTTCTACTTTTTCGCGCATGTTATAGTATTGATCTTTTACTTCGGCAATACAAATGTCTTCACCAAATTGTTTTGCAAATTTTTTATTGATTTTTTTTGCAATTGCATGAACTACTTCTTTGCGTTTTTTAAATAATTTGGCATCGTGATCACGAATAATCAATTCTAATTTAGTTTCTTCAAGACTTCCTGTTAGTCCAGTTACATGATAAAAACCTTCGTAACCTTTGGTTTCTTGTGGGATTTCGTGTTTTGGTAATTCGTTAATGAAGTCATTTGCAATTAGCATAGAATTAATCATTTTACCTTTGGCATAGCCAGGATGAACGCTTTTTCCTTTAAAGATAATTTTGGCTCCTGCAGCATTGAAATTTTCATATTCAAGTTCTCCAATTTGACTTCCATCCATAGTGTATGCCCATTGTGCACCAAATTTTTCTACGTCAAAAATGTCTGCTCCACGACCAATTTCTTCGTCTGGGGTGAAACCAACTCTAATTTTTCCGTGTTTAATTTCGGGATGTTGCATTAGGTATTCCATTGCTGTAACAATTTCTGTTAATCCAGCTTTGTCGTCGGCACCAAGTAATGTTAATCCGTTGGTTGTGATTAATGTTTGTCCTTTATAAAGTAATAAATCTTTGAAATAACTTGGTGAAAGGATAATGTTTTGTTCTTTATTTAAGACAATATCTTTTCCATCATAGTTTTCTATAATTTGTGGTTTTACATCTTTTCCTGTAAAATCTGGCGATGTATCGTAGTGAGAAACGAATCCTATTGTTGGAACTTCATGGTCAACATTACTTGGTAACGTTCCCATTACATATCCGTTTTTGTCAATAGTAACTTCGCTTAATCCTATTGCTTTCAATTCTTTAACTAAAAGATTGGCAAGAACTAATTGTTTTTTTGTACTTGGTGTTGTTGGAGAATTTGCGTCAGATTCTGTATCAATAGTAACGTAGCTTATAAAGCGGTCAATAATATGTTGCATGAATTTAGTTTGTGTGATTAATAAGCAAATATACAAATTTGAAGTGTTTTGTTGCTAAGTTTAATTTATTCTAAAAAGTTAATTTTTAATAAAAAAAATCCTCAATTGAATTACCAATTGAGGATTGTATGTTTTATAAATTTAAAAATAGTTTATACTAAAACCCATTCGCCGCTAGCAAGTAAACTTTCGGCTTTTTTAAATTTCATTTCTTCGGTTTTACCACTCATAACATGTTTGATAGTAACGCTATCGTTTCTGTTAATTTTTGGTTGATCACGAACAATCGTCTCGGTTACTTGACGTTGTTGTGTTTGTCCAGCTTCACGATTGGCTTCTTCGCTACTTTGAATTTCGTCTCTGCTTTCGGTATAATTTTCTTTTTGACGTACTTCTTGTCTTGCTTCTTGAATAGTGTTGTTTTGTTGTGGCAAATCTCCTTTAAATAAGAAAGAAATTACTTCTTTGTTTACACCATCTAGCATGTTTCTAAACAAGTTGAACGCTTCCAATTTGTAAATTAATAATGGATCTTTTTGCTCATGAACAGCCAATTGAACAGATTGTTTCAATTCGTCCATTTTGCGTAAGTGTTTTTTCCAAGCTTCATCAACGATTGCCAATGTGATGTTTTTTTCAAAATCGGCTACTAATTGCGCTCCGTGAGAATCGTATGCTTTTTTCAAATCGGTAACAACATTCAACGATTTTATTCCGTCAGAAAAAGGAACAATGATGCGTTCAAATTGATTGCCTTCGTTTTTATAAACATTTTCTATAATTGGAAATGCCTCGCGAGCACTTCTTTCGGTTTTTTCTGTGTAGTATTGCATGGCAGCTTTGTAAGCTTTTCCAGTCAATTCCATTTCAGTCAATTTATCAAATTCTGCTTGCGAAACTGGAGACGTGATCGAGAAATAACGAATTAATTCAAATTCAAAGTTTTTGAAATCGTTTTTCGCTTTGTTGTCACCTACAATAACTTCGCAAGTGTCATACATCATGTTAGCAATGTCAAGTTTAAGACGTTCTCCGTGCAATGCGTGACGACGACGTTTGTAAACTACTTCTCTTTGAGCATTCATTACGTCATCATATTCTAATAGACGTTTACGAGTTCCAAAGTTGTTTTCTTCTACTTTTTTCTGTGCTCTTTCTATAGATTTGGTCATCATAGAATGCTGAATTACTTCGCCTTCTTTCAATCCCATTCTGTCCATAACCTTAGCAACTCTTTCTGAACCAAAAAGACGCATTAAGTTATCTTCTAGAGAAACATAAAATTGAGAACTTCCTGGATCACCTTGACGACCAGCACGACCACGCAACTGACGGTCAACACGTCGAGAATCGTGACGTTCTGTACCAATAATTGCCAATCCGCCAGCAGCTTTTACTTCTGGAGTAAGTTTAATATCGGTACCACGACCAGCCATATTTGTTGCAATAGTTACTACGCCAGGTTTTCCTGCTTCTTCAACAATTTGTGCTTCTTGTTTGTGCATTTTTGCATTCAATACGTTGTGCGCAACACCACGCATTTTTAACATTCGGCTCAATAATTCTGAAATTTCTACCGATGTTGTTCCAATTAAAACGGGTCTTCCTGATGCAGAAAGTTGAGTAACATCTTCAATAACAGCATTGAATTTTTCACGAACCGAACGGTAAATTAAATCTTCTTTATCTTGACGTGACATTCCTCTATTGGTCGGAATTTCAACTACATCTAATTTGTAAATTTCCCAAAGTTCTCCTGCTTCCGTTACTGCTGTTCCTGTCATACCAGCCAATTTGCTGTACATACGGAAATAGTTTTGAAGTGTAATAGTTGCAAATGTTTGGGTTGCTGCTTCAATAGTAACTTGCTCTTTGGCTTCAATAGCTTGGTGCAATCCGTCAGAATAACGACGACCATCCATGATACGACCAGTTTGCTCATCGACAATCATAATTTTGTTGTCCATGATTACATATTCTACATCTTTTTCAAAAAGCGTGTATGCTTTTAATAATTGCGTAAGCGTGTGAATTCTTTCAGATTTTATTCCGAAATCTTGAAATAGTTTTTCTTTTGCTTCAGCTTCTTGATCTTTTTCTAGATTTTGTTTTTCGATGTTAGCAATTTCAGTTCCAATATCTGGAAGGACAAAAAACGTTTCGTCAGTATCTTGAGATAGGTACTTGATTCCGTTATCCGATAATTCTACTTGATTGTTTTTTTCTTCGATTACAAAATATAATGCTTCGTCAACTTTTGGCATTTCGCGGTTGTTGTCTTGCATGTATTGATTTTCTGTTTTTTGCAAAAGTGCTTTTATACCATCTTCACTTAAAAACTTAATTAAAGCTTTGTTTTTAGGAAGTGCACGGTAAGCTCTTAGCAATTGAAAACCTCCATCTTTAGTGTTTCCTTCTTTTATCAATCGTTTTGCTTCGGTTAAAAACCCGTTAGCCAATTGACGTTGTAAATTGTATAGGTTTTCAATTTTAGGTTTTAACTCTGTAAATTCATGACGATCACCATCAGGAACTGGACCAGAAATAATTAAAGGCGTTCTAGCATCATCAATTAATACCGAGTCAACCTCGTCGACAATAGCATAATTGTGTTTTCTTTGAACTAAATCTTCTGGCGAATGTGCCATGTTGTCTCTTAGGTAGTCAAATCCGAATTCGTTATTTGTACCATAAGTAATATCGGCTTCATAAGCTTTTCTTCTTGCGTCTGAGTTGGGTTGATGATTGTCAATACAATCTACAGTGATGCCATGAAATTCAAATAAAGGTGCTTTCCAAGTACTATCACGTTTTGCCAAATAATCATTTACAGTTACTAGGTGAACTCCATTACCTGTTAAAGCATTAAGATAGAGTGGAAGTGTAGCTACTAATGTTTTACCTTCACCTGTTTGCATTTCGGCAATTTTACCTTCGTGAAGAACGATTCCACCAATTAACTGAACGTCATAGTGAATCATGTCCCAAGTAATTTGTTTTCCAGCTGCATTCCATTGGTTAGCCCAATTGGTTTGATCGCCAACAAGAGTTATGTAGGGTTTTAAAGCCGAAAGTTCTCTATCTTTTTCAGATGAAGTAACGGTTATAGTTGCGTTTTCCTTAAAACGTCTTGCAGTTTCTTTTACAACAGCAAATGCTTCTGGAAGAATTTCCATTAATACTTTTTCAGAAATGTCATAAGCTTCTTTTTCAAGAGCATCGATTGCATTGTAAATATCTTCTCTTAAATCAATATCCGATATGTTTTCTGCTTCTGTTTTTTTAGTTGCAATTTCCGCATCTTGTTTAGCACGTGCTAGTTTAATTTTCTCTTTAAACTCGGCTGTTTTTGCTCTCAATTGATCATGAGATAAAGCCATAAGTGCAGGTTCTAAGGCTCTTATTTTGGCAATATATGGTTGTGTAGCTTTAACATCTTTTTGAGATTTATCGCCAACAAATGCTTTAAGTATGCTATTTATGAAACTCATAATGGGTTTGTATTTATAATTTTATAAAGTTGTGCAAATTTAAACAAAAAAAAAGCCCCAATGGAGACTTTCTTTCTGTTGTGATTGTTTATTTTTTGTTAATATTCATCCTCGTTCCAAAGATAATCTTCGTCGGTTGGATAATCTGGCCAAATTTCTTCCATTGATTCATATATTTCTCCTTCGTCTTCAATAGACTGAAGATTTTCGACTACTTCAAGCGGCGCACCAGCTCTAATTGCGTAATCTATAAGTTCATCTTTGGTTGCAGGCCACGGTGCATCACTTAAATACGATGCTAATTCTAATGTCCAATACATCTTCTTCGGGTTTTAATTTGTGCAAAAATAAATTTATTACTGAAAAAGTCAAGTTTTTTTTGATTTATTTTTCAATTAAGTTTAAGAACGTCTTTTTTTTAATAATCAATTTTCAGTTTATAGTAATCAATTTGACTGTCTTTATTTAAAATAATAACCTATCTAATTAAGAATTTATCAAATAATTTTAAACTTGTTACTGATGGCTGGTTACTATTTTCTTGGTATCCATTTTACTTCCTCTGCTTTTAATTCATGAGACAACTTTCGTGCCAAGACAAAAAGGTAGTCAGAAAGTCGGTTTAGATATTTGATTGCTATATCTGCAACTGGCTCGTTATGGCTTAAATGCACGGCTAAACGTTCGGCACGACGGCAAACGCATCGCGCAACGTGACAATATGACACGGTTGTGTGACCGCCAGGAAGAATAAAATGTGTCATTTGAGGTAAAGAATCTTCCATTGCATCAATTTCGTTTTCTAGCAATTCTATATCGGTTTCAAGAATACCTAAATTTTGAAGACGTTTTTCACCGTTTTTCAGCGTTTCTTTTTCTGGTGGCGTTGCTAGAATTGCGCCTACCGTAAATAGTCTATCTTGAATTTCAATAAGAATATTTTTATAATGTTGGCTCATTGGTTGGTCACGAATTAGTCCTATGTAAGAATTTAGCTCGTCTACAGTTCCATAACTTTCTATTCTTGCATGATCTTTAGGAACTCGTGTGCCGCCAAAAAGTGCCGTAGTACCTTTGTCACCAGTTTTAGTATATACTTTCATTGAAGTGTTTAATTGTAATTTTTTTTTTTTTTTTAGAATTTCAAAGATAGTAAAAAAATAAAATGGATGTAGCGCTACTTATTTGTAATAATTTTCTTATTTTATTAATATATGAACCGATATTTTATGTCCTAACAATAATTACTGTTCATTTTTTTAAAGATACAACCTTTTAATTTCTTTAAAAATGTAAAATTTAATTTCTATTTTCTAATTTCAAAAATGTATCTTTGTTTTTATTTTAATTTAAGAATGGATAAAAAGACCGAAGAATTTTACGTTCGGCTCAAAGAGGAATTAGCTAATACTTCAACTTGGCCGTCAGAATACCTATATAAATTTATTGTTCCAACCGATACTAAAAAAATTGAAGAAGTAGAAAATGCTTTTAACAATATGGGTGCGGTTATAAAAACACAGCAATCTAAAGCTGGTAAATACACTAGTGTTTCTATAAATGTAAACATGGAATCTCCAGACGATGTGATTACTAAATACCTTGAAGTAGCTACAATAGAAGGAATAATTTCGTTTTAATATGGTGCCAAAATATATAAAAGAGAATGCCAATGACGTTGTATTTAACTTAGAATACAATGCAGAGCGACCGCATTTAATAATTCCGGAGTATGGTCGTCATTTGCAAAAATTGATAGATCAAGCAACAATTATTGAAAATGAAGAGGAGCGAAACAAAGCTGCTAGATACATTATTCAGGTAATGGGAAGTTTAAATCCGCACTTGCGTGATGTTTTAGATTTTCAGCACAAATTGTGGGATCAACTTTTTATAATGTCCGATTTTAAATTGCACGTAAATTCGCCCTACCCAATTCCAACGCGAGAGGTAATCAACTTGAAACCCGATCGTTTAGAATATCCTCAAAAAAATCCGAAGTATCGTTTTTATGGTAATAATATCAAATATATGATAGAAGTTGCCGATAAATGGGAAGAAGGCGAAATGAAAAGTGCTTTGGTAAAAGTTATTGCCAATCACATGAAAAAATCATATTTGAGTTGGAATAAAGATACCGTTACAGACGCAGTAATATTTGAACATTTATATGAACTTTCTGAAGGAAAATTTAATTTAACACAAAGTCAGGAAGAACTTCTTACAACTACAGATTTAATTAGAACCAATAAAAAAGTATCTAATAAATCGTTATTGCCACAACAAAAAAACTTAAAAATTCAAGCGTTTAAAAAGCCAGTACTTGGTAAAAAACCTTTCGTAAAAAATAATAATAACAATAATCCAAAAGCTTAATTTGTATATTGTATGGTGTAAATTGTAAATCGATTTTACACTATACATGCATACAATTTTTACATTATACAGAAAATAAATATGGGAGTTTTTAAAATTGAAGGAGGCATTAGACTAAAAGGTGATGTTACACCACAAGGAGCTAAAAATGAGGCGTTACAAATATTATGCGCCGTTCTTTTAACCAAAGAAAAAGTAACAATTAATAATATCCCAGATATTATTGATGTCAATAAATTGATTACACTTTTAGGAAACTTGGGTGTTAAAATTGAAAAAAATGGTAAAGGTTCCATCACTTTTCAAGCAGATGAAGTGAATGTTGGTTATCTAGAAACCGAAGCTTTCAAGAAAGAAGGCGGAAGCTTGCGTGGTTCTATAATGATTGTTGGTCCGCTTTTAGCACGTTTTGGTAAAGGCTATATTCCTAAACCTGGTGGTGATAAAATAGGAAGACGTCGCTTAGACACACACTTTGAAGGTTTTATTAATCTAGGTGCCAAATTTAGATATGAAAGAGAAGATCATTTTTATGGTGTTGAAACCGATGGAAAATTAAAAGGTGCCTACATGTTGCTAGACGAAGCGTCGGTTACAGGAACTGCTAATATTGTTATGGCGGCCGTTTTAGCCGAAGGAATAACTACAATTTATAACGCAGCTTGCGAGCCTTACTTGCAACAATTGTGTAAAATGTTGAATTCTATGGGTGCTAAAATTGGTGGAGTAGGTTCTAATTTATTGACTATTGAAGGAGTTGATGCTCTTGGTGGTTGTGAACATAGAATTCTTCCAGACATGATTGAAATTGGTTCTTGGATTGGTCTTGCGGCGATGACAAGAAGTGAAATTACTATAAAAAATGTTTCATGGGATAACTTAGGAGTGATTCCAAGTGTGTTTAGAAAACTAGGAATTACTTTAGAAAGACGTGGTGACGACATTTATATACCAACACACGAAAACGGATATGAAGTAAAAACCGATATTGATGGTTCAATACTTACTATAGCAGATGCACCATGGCCAGGATTTACACCCGATTTATTGAGTATTATTTTGGTAGTTGCAACCCAAGCCAATGGCGATGTATTGATTCACCAAAAAATGTTTGAAAGTCGTTTGTTTTTTGTAGATAAATTGATAGATATGGGAGCTAAAATTATGTTATGCGATCCGCACAGAGCTGTGGTTATGGGACATAATTTTCAATCGCAATTGAAAGCTACCGTAATGAGCTCGCCCGATATTAGAGCAGGAATATCGTTGTTAATCGCAGCACTTTCTGCCAAAGGAACTTCTACTATTCAAAATATTGAGCAAATTGATAGAGGTTATGAACGAATTGATGAACGATTGAGAGCACTTGGTGCCAATATTGTAAGAGAGTAATCTAATAAATTATACTATTTTAAATTCCAAATTTCAAGACTTCATCGTTAAGTTTGAAATTTGGAATTTCTTTTTTTTGGAATTTTAATATTTTTTTATGGAAACCTACATTATCATACTTCTTTGTATCGCTTCATTTTTTGCTGGTTTTGTTGATGCTATTGTTGGTGGTGGCGGACTAATTCAGACGCCTGTTGCATTAATTTTATTACCAAATTTAGCCGTTTCATCTATTATTGGGTCGTTAAAGATTCCAGCCTTTAGTGGAACTTCTTTTGCTGCGCGACAGTATTTGAAAAAAGTTACAATGAATTGGAAATTACTTTCATTTATGGCAATAGTTGCTTTTTCTGCAGCATTTTTGGGTTCTCATCTTTTAACTTTAGTGAGTAATGATTTTATGAAACCATTATTATTGGTTGTTTTAACTTTAATTGCAATCTATACATTTGCCAAAAAAGATTTTGGAACTCATCAGGAAAAGAATTTATCTACCAATAAACAATTGTTTCTGGCTATTTTAATGAGTATTTTTATTGGGTTTTATGACGGATTTATTGGTCCAGGAACTGGAAGTTTTTTAGTTTTAGGGTTTGTTGCTATTCTTGGTTTCGATTTCCTTCATGCTTCTGCAAATGCTAAAATGGTTAATTTAGCTACCAATTTTGGTTCAATTTGCCTTTTCGTTTTAAAAGGTAAAATTATTTGGGCAATAGCAATTCCAATGGCAGTTTGTAATGCGGTGGGAGGATTTATTGGAGCAAAATTAGCTATAAAAAAAGGAAACGGATTTATTAGAATCTTCTTTTTAATAATCGTTATTGGTACATTAATACGCTTTGGATATGATGTTTTCTTTAAATAAATGTGCTTTTTTATTCTAAAATTTTCCAAATAGAAATAAACTCTTCAATTAATTTTGTATTGTTTTTTCTGTTAAATGGGTTGTCAAACTCTGTATTAGTTAAAAATATTCTACCCGTACTAGTTTTTGGATTAAAAAACATAAATGTGGAAACTCCAATATCTCCGCCAGTATGACCAATTAATCCATTTTTTCTGT
>NZ_JAYWFT010000184.1:0-2943 GCF_043778725.1 Flavobacterium sp.
TTCTAGTGTGTTTGGACCATCGATTTTTGCATTTCCTGCTACGTGTAGTTTGGCAGTTGGTGTAGCATTCCCAATACCTAAGTTTCCAGCAAAATAACCATTACCAAAACCACTAACTGTAAAAGCACCACCGTTAACACTATTTTTTGCACCTTCACCAGCACGAATTAAATAACTCGCATCTGCGTTTGCAACATTACTCCAAGTATTGGGCTCAATCACTAAAAGTGTTCTTTGATTTGCACTTCCAACTGATTCTACTTGTAAATTAGCTGTTGGGGTATACGTGCCAAGACCAACTTTACCCGTACCATCTAATGTTATGGTTCCTGCGGTATTATTAATTGCTGTTAGACCGACACCTCTGTTGTAGATAACTAAGTTACCATCAGCACCTGGTTCTCTAGCGATACGTGCATTGTTATCTACACCGTCTTGGGCATGAAAATCAATAAATGATGTACGATTACCACCTGGTATATTACCATAACCTAGTTCTATAATTCCTGAGGTTGGGTATAGTGCACCATCTGTAACTACATCACCATTGTCGTTAACTTGAAAACGGTTGGTAGGAGTTCTTGGTGTTACTCCGTCTGATAGGTTTGTAAGCCTCACATTTCCTGATCCGTTTGTCCATTTACTTCCAGCTGCTGTAGATGCGTTTTGTACCCAAACGGTACCGTTATAGTACCAGTCTGAATTGGTATCTGTGTCATAAACATGTATGCCTTTGGCAGTTGTTGCTGGCATTGCAGTACGTTGTGCTGTTGTCGTACGTGGGTATAACAAGCCAGTACTTGGGGTTTCTTGTGCTTGTGCGGCTAGAGCTGCGAGAAGCATAGAGAAAGATAAAATATATTTTTTCATAATTGAATATTTATAACCACATAGAAACATATTGTATAACGATGTTCTTTATTAAAAATTACAGCGTTTGTATAGGCTACTAATTTTATTGTTTCTATGTGGTATGTTTTTTTTTATTAGAATACGACTCTTACAATTCCGTCACCTGTATGGAAAAATGCACCTGCTGTTAAACCTGCGGCTAATGCAGCAGTGTTGTCAACATAAATAGGTAGTCCTACTACTTGAAGTTTAGATGTTGGAGTTGTTGTACCAATACCTACATTTCCGCTACCAAGCATCGTCATTAAATTGGTTGAACCTGTTGTTGGGTATGAACTTCCTGAACTGCCATAGTTGTTGAAAGCAAAACCACCTTGACCACCTTGACCGTAATTAAAAAAGTCTGTTTCACCTGTACCAGGAATGGCATTATTCCAAGCAATACCTAAACCACTACCAGGACCGACACCTCCTACTTGGAATTGATATACAGGAGAAGTTAAACCAACACCAACATTACCTATATGGTAAACATTTTGAGTGCTTGTTGTAGCACCTGTACCTGTTGCTTGATCTAACCAAGGCTCTGAAGCGCTAGCAACAGATGTTGCACTCACTTTTCTTAAAGTACCGTTAAGTTCAGTAACTATATTGTCAGAGTTAGTACCTGCTGGTATGTTGTTAATATTAAGTCCTCCATTATTTAAACTTGCTAATGGAGTTGTTGTACCATCATTATTTAAATCATGAAAAGTAAAACCACCGTTAAGAATCCCTTTTGAATTTAATAAACTAACGTCACCTGTACCTGATGCTCTATTTACTCCTAATACTAATTTGCCAGCGGCACCTAAAGTAGCTAGATAAGCTGGTGTTCCAAAAGTTGTATTTGAATCAAGATTTAATCCTGTTACTAGAAGACCACCAAAACCAGAAACATCTAATTTACCTAATGGAGCATTAGTACCAATACCTACATTACCACCACCACCGTTTAGTGTTAGGTTGTTAGATGCAGATGAGATTCTTAGATATTCTTTCCAGCTTTGTGCACCACCAGCAGCCACTTGATTGGCATATTGGTAAGAAAAAGCTTCGTCAGCACCTGCAGATGTTAATTGTAGAATTGTTCTTCTGTAGGCTCCAGCTGCAACAACTGCTGTTGGAGAATTGGTTCCTGTTGAGTTAATATATTCTGAAAAATTACCAGCACCATCATTGTTAATGATTTTCATATATGAATTTGGTGTTCCAGCTACTCCATTGGCATTAAAATCTTTACGAATTTCTGCACTTAAAGGCAAATATAAACCAGATGTTATTGAAGTTGGGTCAGCACCAATACCTAATTTTCCATATAAAGTTGCACCACCTTGAGCGTGCAACGCTATCTTTCTGTCTGATGCATCTGATGCAGAACCAGCACCTACAATATCTAGTCCTGAAGAATATTTTTGGTATGCAATTTCTCCGTTAGCAGTAGCTTTGGTAATTCCTGCACCAAAT
The DNA here is from genome assembly GCF_043778725.1 of Flavobacterium sp. GTDB lineage: Bacteria > Bacteroidota > Bacteroidia > Flavobacteriales > Flavobacteriaceae > Flavobacterium. Next base: position 2,359 of record NZ_JAYWFT010000184.1, read on the forward strand.
TCTAATGCGTTTTGACCGTCAATTTTTGCATTTCCAGCGATATGTAACTTGGCTGTTGGAGTTGTAGTGCCAACACCAACATTACCTAGTTGGTAAATATTTTGGGTATTGGCCGTAGCTCCAGCACCAGTTGCTTGGTTGAACCAAGGTTCTGAAGCACTTGCGATACTTGATGCACTTACTTTTTTCAATAAATTGTTACTGTCTGCAACAACAATATTGTCTAAAGCAGATCCGTTTTGTAAGGCATTTATATATAATCCACTATTATTTAAAGTTGCCATTGATGTTGTTGACCCATCGTTGTTCAAGTTACTCCAATTGAAACCACCTTGAAGTGTGTTAGGGACTGAATTCATGAAATCAATTTCTCCATTGCCACTTGTGCGGTTCCAACCTTGTATTAATTGACCTGTATTTGCATAAGGTAATAAATTTGCGTTTGTAGCGCTGCCTATATTGCCAACAGAAAGTAGTAAACCTCCAAGACCAGCAACATCTAATGCTGCTTTGGGTGCTGCTGTACCAATACCAACACTGCCAAGAAAGTGTGAACCACCTTGAGCGTGGAATGTAATTTTTCTG
>NZ_JAYWFT010000185.1:0-2915 GCF_043778725.1 Flavobacterium sp.
GTAGATGCACTTATTATTCCTGATGATTTCGAAAAAATATTGAATAATTTTGAAAATGCAAAAACTAATTTTAAAGCATTTGGTGCCTCAAGTCAACGATTTGTTTTAAGATGGATAAAACTTGCCAAAACCCCAGAAACAAGATTAAAAAGAATACAACAAGCAGCTGAATTGGCTGATAAAAATCAAAAAATTCCAGGTTTATAAAACATTATTTTAATGAATAAAATGCAAATTGTTGGTCATCGGGGTGCGAGCGGATTGTTACCCGAAAACACTCTAGCAGCTTTTCAAAAAGCCATCGATTTGGGTTGCAATGGTTTCGAGCTTGACGTTCAGTTGAGTTTTGATGATCAATTGATTGTGATTCATGATGAAACAGTTGACCGCACTACAAACGGCATCGGATTTGTAAACGAATTGACTTTAACAGAAATAAAAAGTTTGTTGATTTCACACAAATATAAAATTCCTACACTTGAAGAAGTCTTCGAAATAATTACCACTGATATTTTTGTGAATATCGAAATAAAGAATAATCTTGCTGTTGAAAAAGTTATAATTTTAATCGAGAAATTTATAGCGGAAAAAAGTTTTAAATACAGTAATTTTATCATTTCAAGTTTTGATTGGAAATGCTTAGAAAAAGTCAGATTATTGAACCGAAATATTTTAATTGGGGTTTTGACTGATAATAATATTGAGGGAGCAATTTCGTTCGCAAAAATAATAAATGCCAAATCTATCAATCCGTATTTCAGATTATTGAACAAAGAAAATGTTGCAAAAATTCAAAATGAATCTATCGAAATTCATGCTTGGACAGTTAACGAAATTGCTGATATTGAATTGATGAAAAGTCTGAATATTGATGTAATTATTACTGATTTCCCTGATAGAATATTGAAAGTTATTTAAAATTTAAACCCAAAAAATGAAAGTTTATTTCAGATTATTAAACGAAAGTTTTGGTTTTGCAATCAATGCATTACGAAACAATAAGTTGCGAACATTATTGTCGCTACTAGGCGTAACTATTGGTATTTTTTCGATAATTGCTGTACTAACCGCTGTTGATTCTTTGGACAGAAAAATTAAAAAAGACTTGAGTAGTTTGGATAAAAACACTATGTACGTGATGCGTTTTTCCTTCGGTCCAACAGAAATCCCAAAATGGAAACGAGAACAATTCCCGAATGTGAAATATGACGAATACCAATACCTAAAAGCCAATCTAAAAGATGCCGAAAATGTCTGTTTTCAGTTTTTCACAAAACCAGAATCTATAAAATACGAATCGAAAACAGTAAATTCCTTAAATGTTGTCCCCGTTACAGATGAGTTTGATGATATTCAGAAATTAGATTTTAAAACTGGACGTTTTTTTAACGAATCAGAATCTAATTCTGGTTTGCCACTCGTTATTCTTGGCAACGATGTAGCCACGGGATTATTCGAAAATTACGACCCAATTGGGCAGAATGTTAGGCTTTATGGGCAGAAATTCACTGTAATTGGCGTTATTAAAAAACAAGGTGCGGGACTTTTAGGCGAAAGTAATGATACTTCAATATTTATTCCTTCTAATTTTCTGAGAAAAAAATATGGTGACAATGCCGAATTTCTAACACCTGTTTTGCTCATAAAACCAAAAAAAGAAATAGACATTGAAGCTTTTAAAGGAGATATTTCTCAGAAAATTCGCAAATTAAGAAGCACAAAAACTGGCGATATTGATAACTTTTTTATTAATATCCTTTCGGGTTTTACAGATTTTCTTGATGGAATAATTAGTCAATTGAACATTGGCGGTTGGGCAATTGCAGGATTTTCGCTGTTAGTTGGTGGTTTTGGAATTGCTAATATTATGTTTGTGTCGGTCAAAGAACGCACCAATTTAATAGGCATTCAGAAATCTCTAGGAGCTAAAAACAAATTTATTTTGTTTCAGTTTTTATTCGAAGCCATTATTTTGTGCATTATTGGTGGCGCAATGGGTATGTTGTTTGTCTGGATTATTTCGATTATTCTGACAAACGCCCTTGATTTTGAGTTTGTTTTAAGCTGGCATAATGTTATTTTAGGGACTTGTTTGGCGGCAGTTATTGGGCTCATAGCTGGAATTTTACCAGCAATATCAGCTAGTAAGCTTGATCCTGTTGAGGCAATTAGAAGTGGGATGTGATTTTAAAATGGTCTCTTTTAAAAATTGTTCATTTTGGCACTGATTAAAATGATTTTAAATGAATAAAATCTTTTTGAATCGGTGTAATTGGCTTAAAAAACTTGCGATAACAGAAAAATCAATTATTAACTTCCAATAATTCTAATATCCCATTTTCAACCATTACAGAATCCCACAAATTGTTAATATTATCGATTTTCAATATTTCTTGCATAATGGTTTCTTGCTTGTCGCCAACGGCTAATGCTTCAGAATAAGGTCTTGTTGAAAAAGTCACTCTGCTGTAAAGCGGCACCCATTTTTCAGGATGTTTATCAGAAAAATGTTTCTCTATTTTCTTTTGTAATAAGAATTTTGGATCGGCGGTTTTGGCACTCATTTCCATAAAATTTCGATAAGACAATTCAGCAATTGCATCGGCATTTGGTTTTCTAGACAATTGGTATTCTGAGAAAATTTTATGCCAATCGTTGCCATATTTCTGAATCATTTCGTCTAAGATTGTAATATCTTCAAAACCAGCATTCATGCCCTGACCATAAAACGGAACAATAGCATGGCAAGCATCGCCAATGAGTGCGATTTTATTTTCGAAAGTCCACGGATAACATTTCATGGTAACCAGAGTACTGGTCGGATTTTTAAAAAAATCTTCAACCAAATCTGGAATTACTTTTTTTGTATCTGGAAAAAATTCTTCGAAAAATTTCACCAATTCCGATTCGGTTTT
>NZ_JAYWFT010000186.1:0-7374 GCF_043778725.1 Flavobacterium sp.
AGAGAATTAAGTAAAGAAGAAATTAAAGACAGAAAAACAGAATATAAAATTAAACTCAAGGAAGAAAAAAAGTTTAGAAATAAATTAGAAGGCACAATAATAGATGAACTTAATCTTGAAGACATTAATGGTTTAAAATTTAATCTAGAAAATCTTAAAGGTAAAGTAATAGTCTTAAATTTCTGGTTTACTCAATGTGCACCTTGCGTAGCTGAATTTCCAGAATTGAACCAATTAAAGCAAAAATACAAATCTCAACCTGTAGTATTTTTTGCAATAACTTGGAATAATATAGAGACTATTAACAAATTTTTATTAAATCATAAACTTGATTTTACTATTATTCCAAATGGAAAATTAGTAATCGATAAATTTAAAATACCTCATTATCCATACAATATAGTAATAAATAAAAATGGAGAAATCGAATATATAAATGATGCTTTAGTATTAAATTTATCAAAAAAATTAGAAAACAAAATAGAAGAATTTTTAACAGATTAGAAACCTCAGATCACGCTAAAATCTCTAGATCCGATAGCGCAAATCTAAAATCGATGCTACTATAATTTACCCAAAAACCAACATCCACTAACACCCAATCACTTCCAAGTTGCACCAACAATCTTAAGGTAAACAAACACAACAGGAATATTTACCAACAATATAAGCAACTTAATCATATACTATTCTTGGTGTTTCTTTTGTGTAAAAAACAAGAAAATTAAGTTAAAAAACACAAGAACATTTAGTACAACTGCATCCGAAAGATAACTAATTCCAATGCCAAACAAAGCACCATAAGGGAATTGCAAATGAAGCAACAGCAACAAAACTACCAAGCGCAAGGTGTGTAGAAAATAATCCCGTGGCATTATACTATTGTCTTTTAGTCATTTATATAATATTAAAAGTAGTTCTAAGTGCAGTTAATGGAAGCGTAAGCATCTTTAAAAAATCCAAATCATGAATTCTATGAGCCATTTTTCCGCGCTTGTAATTTCTTATAAAGTACTTCATTTGAAAAGGATAGAAAAGCGTTCCAATAGTTATCACCATATACAGATACATACTTCTTTTTCCGTTTCCCAATAAAAAATATTGCATTCCTATTTCATCCGTTACAGCAACTTGTGTATTGGTGAGCACATGAATAATGTCATGATCTTCCAGCTTAGGTTGCATTTCAAAATTATACTTAAGTAAAAAACAACCCAAATGAAACCCTAAACTGTCTTGATTGTATTGTATAAGTTGCGATGGAGTGATGTTCCAAGGAATACCTTTTTTGAAGAATTTTTGATAAGGCTTTTTCGTAAATTCGTATAGTTTTTCTATTATTAAATCTCTCATGATTAATGTAATTTATAACTTGTCGTAGTTTCCAATTTTTAGTAGTTCATCCTTATACTTTTTAGGAAGAATGATAGCTTTAATAACACCATCCAACCCAATTATCCTACTCCATTTATAAAGTTTAAGCACAAAAGTTATAGGAAAACAAGAAGACAAAAACAATTTTCTATAAACAATCTTAGGAACCAAAATGTGTTGCATCTGTAGTAAAACAAAATACCTAAAACCACCCAAATGTTTCTTATATTGCTCTAAAAGATGGATAGTAAAATGTCCTTTCTCTAAATCATTTTCCAAGTGTTGGTCTCTATCTACGACCCATTCATTGAAATTTTTAGGTAAATTATTAATGCCCATTCGTGCGCCTAATCGTTTAAAAACATTCAATAATTCTTCTTTTTCATCCAGTTCAAGTTTACGCTCCAACAATTCGAAAGACCTAATAGAATAATCAATAAGCATATAAAGCACATCTCTATAAGCCCAATCGGGAATAGATTTTCCGCGACTTTGTTCAACACCTTGATGAATTTGAGTAATTTTATCTATTGCAGCCAAAGCCTGTTCTTTGTCCAAAAAAATAATCTTCTGAGCATATTCAACAGTAGAAAACAACCGTTCAATAGGATTAGAAGGAATTTTTCCTGTAAAATACAACCAATCAACAGCTTTATTCAAGGCAAACTCAGCCGCCGAACCTGCAAAAATGAGTAGTACAGTATCCGTTTTTTTCCAAACGGCTCTTACAATAGATTTTTCATCTACAAAATAGTCCATGATCGTATTTTTTTAAAATTGTGAATTAGTAAAACTGTTATCGTTCCAAGTGTATAGGCCAGCATGTCTGTCCACGAAAAAGAAGTGCCCAAAACAATGTTTAAAATTTTAATGTTTTCCAAATGAAGTAGTTTTAAAATATGAATGTACTGCAAACCTTCAATTGTATAACTAATAAAAAGTGTGAGTATGGCAATTTTATTTATCGATATTTCAAGGAAAGTAGCAAACAAATAAAAGAGTAAAATCACAGCCAAATAATCACCAAGAACAGGTCTAATAAATTGATCTTTAGCATAAATTGCAATTAAAATTTCGGATATTAAAATTACAATTGTAGTAAGTAAATAGTATTTTTTAATGTTTTTCATAAATCTAAAAGTACTTTGAAATTCAAAGTTTATAGGTAAAAAAATAGTTTTAACTTTTTTTGATTAGTTTTTCTAATGCGTCAATATGAGCCGTAAAAGCAATTTTACCTTCTTTAGTCGCGATGTATTTAGTATTTGGTTTTTTGCCAATAAACTGCTTTTCAATCATGATATAATTCTCGGTTTCTAGCGCTTTTGTATGCGAAGCAAGATTGCCATCAGTTACACCAAGAAGTTCTTTCAGCATGTTAAAATCGGCACTTTCGTTAACCATCAATACAGACATAATCCCCAAACGAATTCGGTGATCAAAGGCTTTGTTAATATTTTGTATAATGGTTTTCAATGTCTAATAATTGTCAAAGATAGTTATTAATTTGTCAGAATTTGCCAATTGCGATGGTGCAACAACCTCTTCCTCTAGCGGAATATTCTTGCCATAGCGTTCACTTAGAATAGCTTTTACTCTATAATCGTCTAGATTAAAAGATTTAAGTTTCTCTAAATTACACAGTTCAATGTTGGCGCCATGCTTATAAATTTTCCAAACATATTCTGAACAATATATTTTATCGTTAGACCATTCAAAATAGATATCATACTCTTTATTAAATAATGCTTTGCCATATTGTTTCATTTTGTTTAAAGAAGAATGCGTCAATAAAGAAGTATCTTTTAGCCTAACAACAAGGTATTTATTGTCCAATCCGTGTTTTATCCAATCTTTAAATAAGGTTTTTTTCACTGGCTGAATGGCTTCATAAACATAACAAGAACCATTTTCGTTAAAAATAATTCCACAATGAGAAAACTTTGAGTTTGTAGCAATTCGAACAGCTTCACATTGTTTAGATTGCGATGTTTGAAAAATAATATCGCCATCCTTAAAACTAGTTTGTTCCTTATTGATTTCAGATTTAAAAGATTTCCCAGTTTTAGAAACCAATTTAGCTCCAACAAAAAATAGTGTTAGAAAACAGATTGTCGTTATTAGAATTATTTTTCTAGACTTATTCATAGCGTTAATTTCTATCGTATTTAAAATACATAACACTTCCGTAAAGAATGTGGCATACGCCAAATCCTAATGCCCAAAACAGCAAGCCATAACCTAAGAACCATGTGGAAAGCAATCCCAAAAGCACCATAGTAATGCCCAAATATCTTACATCACCAAGAGTGTATTTACTTGCATTTACACAAGCCAATCCATAGAAAATTAAGGTTAATGGCGCAACCAAACTTAACATCTCTTTTTCTATTAAAAAAAGAATAAAAATACCGCCACTCGCTATAGGAATACCAAAATTAATAACCAATCTCTTAGTAGTAACATTCCAAAGGTTATCATTGCTTTTCTTGGCTTTTCTAATGCTAAAAACTATTCCTGTAATAATGGATAGAATAATTACAAGTGCCGCAGTTATAATTAAACGCTCAATTTTGGATTGTGTAATAATTAAATTACTATAATTTCCCATTGATGTGGTGTCAAAATATAGTGTCTTGTAGGCAACCCATGCGCCAATAAGGCAATAGATTCCGGCTAAAACGCCAGACAATCCGCTTAGCGAAATAAATCGTGATGATTGGTGCATCATGTTTTTTATTTCTGAAATGTCGTTAAGATATTTTTCGTTTTCCATATTAAAGTACTTTGAAGTACAAAGTAAATAAAATAATTTTGTGCAACCAAATGTTTTTTGATTTATTTTTGAACTAAATTTAAAAACATCATGAAAAAAATTATAGTGCTACTTCTTCTTCTTCAAGTTTCAATTTCGTTTTCACAAACTTCAGATGAGCAAATGCTAAAAGCGATTTACAAATCGGCATTAACCGAAAGTCACTGTTACACTTGGTTAGATGATTTGTCTAATAAAATTGGGCAACGGTTATCGGGTTCTGTGGGAGCAGAAAAAGCGGTTCAATATACCAAGCAACAAATGGAATTATTAGGTCTAGACAAAGTGTATCTTCAAGAGGTCATGGTGCCTAAATGGACAAGAGGTGAAAAAGAACTGGCTTATTTACAAATTGGAAAACAAAAAAAAACATTTCCAATTTGTGCTTTAGGAATGTCGGTTGGCACGCCCAAGAATGGAATTTTAGCAAATGTTATTGAAGTAAAAAGTCTTGATGAATTGAAAGAACTGGGTGAAGCAAGAATAAAAGGAAAAATAATTTTCTTTAACCGACCAATGAATCCCGAATTTATAGAAACTTTTCATGCCTACGGAAGTTGTGTAGACCAACGCTCGTCTGGCGCAAGAGAAGCAGGAAAACTAGGCGCAGTAGGAGTTATAGTTCGTTCGATGAATCTAAGAATGGACGATTTACCACACACCGGAATGACTAATTATGGTGATACTCCTAAAGAAAGTAGAATTCCGGCAGCTGCAATATCTACCAATGGAGCCAACGCATTGAGTAAATTACTAAAAGAAAATACAAGTTATAAATTCTATTTTAAACAGTCGTGTCAAGCATTTGATGATGTATTATCCTATAATGTTGTAGGAGAAATTACAGGAACAGAACATCCCGAAAAAATTATGGTTGTTGGCGGTCATCTTGATTCTTGGGATTTGGGTGATGGTTCGCAAGATGATGGTGCTGGATGTGTACAAAGTATGGCTGTCTTAGAAATGTTTAAAAAACTTAGTTATAAACCCAAAAATACAATAAGAGTGGTTCTTTTTATGAACGAAGAAAACGGAGTAAAAGGCGGAAATAAATATGGAGAAGTTGCCACTAAAAACAATGAGAATCATATTTTTGCTTTAGAAAGTGATTCGGGTGGATTTTCACCAAGAGGTTTTTCAATAGAATCTGACGATAAAAATTATGATAAAATTGCAAGTTGGAAAAATTTATTCGAACCCTATCTAATTCATGTATTTGATAAAGGACATTCAGGAACAGATATTGGACCAATTAAATCAGACAAAATAGTAAAAGTAGGTTTACAACCCGATTCGCAACGTTACTTTGATTATCATCATGCGGCCAACGATAAGTTTGATGCCGTTAACAAACGTGAATTAGAACTTGGAGCCGCTACAATGGCATCAATAATGTATCTTTTTGATCAAAATGGTTTACAATAAATGAATTTTTTATTTTGAAATTTAATTTTGAAATAAACAATCAATTAAATACTTTATAAATACAAAAAAGGATAATCAGGTTTTTGAATTATCCTTTTTTTGAGTCTTTTTTATTTTAAAAAATCCGAAATATAATTTTATTCGTATATAGTAAAAAAGTAAAACAATGACTACTATTGAAGTTAACAGCGACATAGTCCATTTTAATAAAAAATTTGGCTTAATAACTGAAAAACAGATAATTATAACCGAAGGTTCGCAACATAATAAAATCAATTTTGAATCAATCAATAGAGTAAATCTTATTAAGAAAAGAGTTTTTTATTCTAATATGACACTTTTTTTAATAAGCATTTGCGTATTTGGATATACCTTTTTCTTTATTCAATCTAATAAAAAAGATATGTTTTACTCAATGATACTCATCGGAATTTTATTCCTGGTTTATTCTATAATTCATAAATTTTATCAATATAAATTAGTAATAAAATTTAAAGATAATTCTATACATGAGATTCAAACAACACAATTGCATAGAAAATCTATAAAAGAATTTTACAGTTCCATAATAAAAAGAATTCCCAAAAAAACCAAAGAATATTAATTTTCTTCGGTAAACGCTACATCACCTTGCCAATTCATAAATCCGCCTTCAAGATTGTACGTATTTTCAAATCCCATCTGATTCATTACACTGCAAGCCTGTGCACTTCTTCCGCCTGCTTTGCAATAGACATAGTAATTTTTAGTCTTGTCCAATTCTTCAAGTCTATAAATAAACCCTTGTCCTTTGTAAATATCGTTTAAAATTGCACCAGGAATGATGCCTTCACTCCACTCTTCTTGTGTTCTAACATCTAAAATAATCGCGTTATTATCGTCTTTTAACTGCGAAGTCCAATCATTTTGTGATAAATTCATTTTATTTTTTTTACAAAAATAGTAAATTCAATAACAACTTTTTACAAAGGTTTTTCAATTGATTTAGAAATGATAAAATAATCTTAACAAAAAAATAACATAACGTTTGTATGTACAAATAAAAATATATTTACATTTGTACCTACAAATATTGTAATAACAATTATGAGAATTGAAGAAATTATAAAATCTAATGTAACTATGGATGACGCTAAAAAAGTCATCTTAAATGTTCTATATACTCAAAATGTAATTTCTGATAAATTTAATGAAGTTCTTAAACCCTATGATATTTCTGTTGAGCAATATAATGTTTTAAGAATTTTAAGAGGTCAAAAAGGTTGTCCTGCCAATATGTGCGTTATTCAAGAGCGAATGATTGCCAAGAACAGCAACACTACTAGATTGATTGATAAATTACTCTTAAAAGATTTAGTTACAAGAGAAGTTTGTCCAGAAAACAGAAGAAAAATTGAGGTACAAATTGTAACAAAAGGGTTAGAATTACTAGAAGAGCTTGATCCAAAAGTTATTGAACATGAAAAACTATTTGCAAGCAATTTAACACCATCAGAATTACTTCAACTTAACTCGTTATTAGAAAAATACAGAACCCAAAAATAAAAAAAACACTATGAGTCAATTTAACGAAAACGCAAACTGGCGTTATGCAACTAAAAAATTTGATACTACTAAAAAAGTATCTGCTGAAGATTTAGCAACATTAAAAGAAGCCATTAGACTTTCTGCGTCTTCTTTCGGATTGCAATTATACAAAGTAATTATTGTTGAAAATCCAGCATTAAGAGCCGAATTGCAACCTGCATCTTGGGGACAAA
>NZ_JAYWFT010000187.1:0-2908 GCF_043778725.1 Flavobacterium sp.
ACAGAAAAATTACATTCCACGCTCAAGGTGGTTCACACTTTCTTGGCAGTGTTGGTATTGGTACAGCAGCACCCAAAGCAGCATTAGATGTTGCTGGTCCTGGAGGTTTACTACTTTCTGTTGGCAATATAGGCAGCGCTACAAACGCAAATTTATTACCTTATGCTAACACACTACAATTAGTACAAGGTTGGAATCGCACAGGTGGTAATGGAGAAATTGATTTTATGAACTCAGTAGGAACTGGACTTCAAGGTGGTTTCAATTGGAGTAACTTGAACAACGATGGGTCAACAACATCAATGGCTTCATTAAATACTAGCGGCTTTTATGTAAATAGCATTTATGTAAATAACATTCCTGCTGGTGCAAGTACAGATAATATTGTTACAACAGACGTAAATGGTCGTTTAAGGAAAGTTAGTATGGCAAGTGTAAGCGCTACTTCTGACCTACGTCTTGTAGGTAGTAACCACATTACACAGGATGCAGGAATAGGCAGCAATGGCACTTCTGTAGGTACAGGTAACAACAATGTAGCGATTGGATCTCAAACATTACTAAGCAACACTACTGGTTATATAAACATAGCTTTAGGAAGCAACGCACTTAGAAGTAACAAAACAGGTTTCGCGAACAAAGCAATAGGAGTTGGCGCTTTACTTAATAACACAGATGGAAGTGGTAACCTAGCAGTTGGTAATTACTCACTTGATGGTAATACAACTGGTTCTTTCAATATAGCTGTTGGTGATAATTCTGGTAATTCCGTAACAACTGGTTCCAACAATTTAATTATAGGTGTTAGTTCTGGACAAAACATTACTACAGGTAGTAACAATACTTTGTTGGGTAATAATATTACTTCTACTACAAATACAAGCAACAATATAATTATTGCTGATGGTGCCGGAAACCAAAGAATAAATGTGATAGCAAGCGGTAATGTTGGTATTGGTACAAATTCACCAACGGCTAATTTACAAGTAGAATCTGTTGGAAGTCCAATCCAAAGAACACTTTTGTTACTTGAACCAAACACATGGAGTAATGGACCAAATCAAGTCGCAAGTTACTTAATTCGTGCTGGTGAAGGTGTAAAAACAAATGGTACAGCACAAGGAGCATTTTCTGTTTCTGGAAATGGTACAGGTTATTTTGCTGGTAATGTTGGGATTGGGATTGCAACACCATTATCACCATTATCCATAGAAAAAACAGTTATTAGTAATGATGCATCAATTATTGATTGGTCAACAGATTCACAATTAGGTTACTTCATTCCTAAACTTACACTTGGTTCCAATAATCCTATTGCACAACTAGGAGACAGTGGATACATATTTAGTAATGATAAAAATGACAGTACTAATACAGGCGGTTTTGTTATTGCACCATTAAGCACCACTGCTGGAGGTATAAAAATAATGGAAAACGGTAATGTAGGTGTGGGTAGAATTACACCAGTAGTAAAATTAGACGTTAATGGCTATGTAAGAGTAGGCAGTTCAGACGCGGCTGGTGATGCAACTCCACAAGCAGGTATGATTCGCTACAATGCAACAACAGGTAAATTTCAAGGACGTACTAGTACAGCTTGGGTAGATTTAAACTAATCTTTATTTAAATCAAAAGAAATATCTCAATAATCTCAATATACTATTTATTGAGATTATTGTTCTTTAAAGTCCTTTTATCTAGTATATCTTAGTTTAACGAATATATCCTTATACTATCAAAAATAGTCCTAATAAATAAAATTAATATACAAAAAATGAAAACAAGAATTCAATTACTATTACTTCTAACATTTGGATTAAGCTTAGCCCAAAAAAATAAAACAAACGAAACTTTGTTTGAGACAGACAAACAAATCTATAAAAATGCCCTTAAATACAACGATGCGAACACAGCAATAATAAGCATCCACAACATCATAGCCAAAGAAGGCGAAAACACAACATATAAAGACAGTCTAGCCATTTTATATTACAAAACTAACAATTTTGTAAGCAGCTATTTTGTAACCAAAGAATTACTAGAAAAAAAACCGAAAGACCTACAATTACTAGAAATAAATGCTATTAGTTTACAAAACATTGGTGACTCTAAAAAAGCAGTAACAGCATACGAGACCTTATTTGCTTTGTCAAAAAACCAATACCACGGCTATCAATTAGCTACTATCCAATTTAATTTAAAACGTTTTGGTGAAGCTCAAACTACAATTCAACAAACCTTATCATGCCAAGAGATAAAAGAAGCACAAGTACAGATTCCAGTAGATAAAGATCAAACCCAAAATGTCCCATTAAAAGCAGCACTTTCCAACCTGCAAGGATTAGTCGCATACGAACTTAAAGACAATGCCTACGCAAAAAAATCATTCGAAAATGCATTAACTATTCTACCAGAATTTATATTAGCAAAACAAAATATAGCAGCTCTTGAAAAAGAAATAAAAAAATAACTAAACAAGTAATAATTCTGCCACTTACATAAATAAAGAAAAAAATATTAATAATATATTCTAAAAATCATTCGGTAGTGGCAGAAATAATTACACCCTAAAATCAACCAACGTCACAGTGAGTTCATGTGCTTTTTGTGAAGTGAAACACAAAAAAAAATGTATCGAGAACAACAAATTAAACAATTAAACGAAACCGAACAAACAAATTTAAATTATAAATCAAAACAAATACATAACCACCAGTTCAAATGTTTTTTGTGAAGTGAAACGCAACAAAAAATGTATCGAGAACAACAAATTAAACCACTTCAAACAATGAAAAAACAAATGAAAAATTAAATGAAAAATTAAACAATGCAGCTTAAAATCTAAATTAAAACCACTTAATTTACTTTCAAGAATAGCTGTTACTCCAAAATTAGTAGCCGTTTTATT
>NZ_JAYWFT010000188.1:0-7369 GCF_043778725.1 Flavobacterium sp.
TTTCGGCACTTTTTTGAGCCATTCTATCAAGAGGCAAAATTTGATCTACTGTCAATTCATACAAGTCTGAATAATCTTTTACCAATCCGTTGTTGAAAATGTTTTGTTTGCATTAGGAATTCGATATGTAGGAGAAACCGTCGCAAAGAAATTGGCAAAGCATTATAAGAATATTGATGCATTGCGCCAAGCATCGCTTATGGACTTAATTTTGGTTGATGAAATTGGTGATCGAATTGCGCAAAGTGTCATTGAATTCTTCGAAAATCAAAATAATAGTATTATCATTGAACGATTAAAGAGTTTTGGAGTTCAGTTTGAAATTATAGAAAAATTTAATCCAAACGCAACTAGTAAATTGGTTGGTAAAACCTTTGTTGTTTCTGGCGTTTTTGAAATTTTTTCTCGTGACGATTTAAAGAAAGCTATTGAAGATAATGGAGGTAAAATAGGAAGTTCTATTTCTTCTAAAACAGATTATGTTGTTGCAGGAGACAATATGGGTCCAGCTAAACTGGAAAAAGCAAATCAATTGGGAATAGCAATTATTTCTGAAAATGATTTTATAAAAATGATTAATGAAAACGAGTAAGGTTGCATTATTGTTGTATATTCTTTTTTGTGTTTTAGCAATTATTGCTAATATTTGCGGTTCTGAAAGTCTAAAATTAGTTACAAAACCTTTCATAGTTCCTGCATTGGTTTTTTACTATTTAATAAAAACTAAGAAAATAAATAGTTGGGTTTGTTTATTTTTAATGTTTAGTTTTATAGGTGATGCCGTTGGTTTAATGAATTTTGATAACGAAATTGTTTACATTGTCTTTCCTTTTTTTTTAGCAATTATTTGCATGATTATATTAATAATTAAAAACTTAGAAAAATTTAAATACAATAAATTCAATTGTTTTTCTTTGTTATTAATCTCTTCTTTAGTTGGTTATGTATGGCACACTTCTGTAGAGTTATTTTCTTTTAGTGAGGGAATTGCACAAACTCTCGTGTTTTGTTTTGGTTTTTCTGTATTTATAATGACTTCATTGGTAAGTTATAATATTATTTGGAAAACAAATATTCCCAATTTATTCTTGATGTTAAGTGCAACTTGTGTTATTGTTTCAGATTTTTTCTATTTGATTTATAATTTTCAAAATCAATTGGTTATCATTGATTATATTCATTTTTCATGTCAAGTTTTCTCTTATTATTTTTTTATAAAATATATTTTATTAAAAGAGAATGACGTTTTATTAAAAAAAATAAATAATGTTACTTAATAATTTAAATAAACCAATAAAGAATCAAGGTGTTAGTTTTTACTTAAATATTGTTTTCTTTTCTGTTTTAATAATCGAAATATATGCTGAGTTTGTAGAAAGCAATATTTTACAATGGATAGTAAAGCCTTTACTAATTCCGGTTTTATTTTTTTTGTATTTAGTTAGTTCGCTTAAAACCTCTAGAATATATTGTTCGGCATTGTTTTTTAATTGGTTAGCTAATTTATTTTTTATAAACAATATTCCGCGATTGTTATTATTAGCATCAGTTTTTTTTATGCTGCATCGCATACTTATTATTGTTATGATTTTTAAAAGCAATAAAACGCTTGGAGTTGTTCCTATACTGCTGGGAGCTATTCCGTTTTTCTTTCTTTTTTTGAGTTTAATAAGTATGGTTAGTGAGAATATTCAAGGCGTTCAGCTTTATCTTATTGGTTTTCAAACAGTGCTGATGACCATTTTAGGAGGTTATTCTTTGGGTAATTTCATCATTAACAATGGTATATCGAGCAAATTGTTACTTATTAGTTCCTTGTTTTTTGGTTTAAATTTATTTGTGTTGGGAATAAAATTTTACTTTCTTGACATGACATTTTTAAAACCAATTTCAATGATTTTCTTTGTGTTTGGACATTATGTGTTTTATCAATTTATGATATCACATGATAATAATTAATTTTTTTAACACAATAAATTAGGTTTTAATAAATTTATTTCATTAATTTTATGAAATGAAATTATTTGAAAGAAAAAACTTAGTTAAAGTATTTACTTTGTTATATACCATCAACGCTATTGTTGAGGTTATGGCTGAGTATTTTTCTTTAAAAATAATTTTGTTTATTACAAAGCCATTAATACCTATTTTATTAATGGTTATGTACTTTTATGAATCGCCCAAACATTACAAGTTGTTCTATATTTTAATGTTTTTTTCATTGTTAACAAACTTACTTTTTATACCCAATACCAAAGAGGCACTTTTCTACGGAGTAATAACATACACCATTCACAGAATATTTTTGTTAATAGTTATTTTCAATACTGCAAAGGTTAAAAATTTAGTATCTTTTTTTCTAGCAACTTTACCGTTAGGTTTTATATTTTTCTATTTATTTGTTGCTGCCGATGTACCAGAAAACTCATATTATTTAATTTTCTTTCACAATCTAATGGCAGCAGTTTTAGGTGGTGCTGCAATATCTATTTATATTGAGAGTGATACTAAACAAAATTCACTTTTATTAATTAGTATTCTTTTGTTTCTAGGGTTGCAACTTGTTATTTATATTGAAAAATATTATATGATAAATTTCTATTCTATCTATATTAGACCATTAGCAATGACCTTAAATATAGTAGCGTTCTATGTTTTTTATAAATTTTTAATTACCTCCGAAAGATTAGACAATAATTGATTTTCCTTTACTTGCAATTTGTTTGTCACTTGTCATGTAAAAATCTATTCGTCCAAGATTTAAGCCATAACAACCTACTTGGTTGATAAGGACTTCTTTTCCGTCGAGATTCTTTTCTATCACTGGCTTGTCTAAAAATGTATGTGTGTGTCCGCCAATTATTAAATCAATATCTTTAGTTTGCTTTGCAAGTATAATATCGCAAACTTTATTTGGATCTTCTTTGTATTTAAAACCAATGTGTGATAAACAAATTACTAAATCACATTTTTTTTCTTGTTTCAATATTCTTGCCATATCGGTTGCAACCTCAATAGGATTGTTGTAAACTGTTTCTTTGTAGTTCTTTTTATCAACCAATCCTTCAAGTTCAATACCAAGGCCAAATACACCAATTTTTATGCCATCAACAGTAGTAATTTTATATGGTTTTACGTGTCCGTCGAGAACTGTATTTTTAAAATCATAATTGGATGATACAAAATCAAATTTAGCATTAGGCATTTGAGCTAGTAAACCATCTATTCCATTGTCAAAATCGTGATTGCCCAATGTTGCTGTTTCATAGCCCATCATGTTCATTAACTTAAATTCGAGTTCACCTCCATAATAATTAAAATAAGGTGTACCCTGAAAAATATCTCCAGCATCTAGCACTACTACATTTGGATTTTCTTTTCTAATTTCTTCAATTAAAGACGCTCTTCTGGCAACGCCACCCATATTTGGATTTCTAGGATGATCGGCAGGAAACGGATCTATATAACTGTGAACATCATTCGTGTGCAGAATGGTAATATGTTTTACATCTTCACTTTTAAAACTGCTTAGTGAAAATCCAGTTAATCCTATAAGTGCCGAACTTGCTGCTGTTTTCTGTATAAAATCTCTTCTTTTCATTTTCTTACTGTATATAAATAAAGCGAAACTTTTTAAAATTTAATTTTCTTTACTAATTCTAATATCAGAATTGACATTTAAAGTATCTACATCTTTAAAATAATCAATCATTATATTTCTTAGTTTGTAATCTATGTCGTAGCGCTCAACGCCTTTTTTAAAAAACACCATATTATCGCCGCCATTAGATAAATAATCAGACGTTACCACGTAGTAAATTTTATCATTTTCTAGAGGTTTTCCTTGCACTTGAATATTTTTTGCAACATTATCTTTAGAAATCGTAAAAGTCATTCCTGCTAGTGGATGTGGTTTTTTTTCGGAAATTATATAATTGGCAATTTCAGCTATTTGAACACCTTTAAGTCCAATTATTATGGCGCTATTTTCAAACGGCATTACTTCATAGGCATTTCTAGCCGTTACATTGCCTTTGGGAACTATAGTTCTTATTCCGCCATGATTTAATAAGCATATATCAATAGACTTTTGTTGCCGTTTTATAAAAATTGGGTTGGCTTTTTCAATTGTAATATCGGCAAGAAAACAGCCAATATTGGTTTGCCATTCTCCTTTAGATTTATCTAATGTTTCAGGACAATAAGCCAATACTTCTCCTAAATCCTTATCTATGTGTTCTCTGTAAGGTTTTATGTAGTTTTCAATTTCGGCAACGCTAGATTGCTTTTCTGTTATGCCAATTTTTTTGCCTTCAATCTTAGAAACATAATACTTCTGATTGGAACAAGAAATTAAAGAAATAAATGTTAATAATAAAACAAAATGTTTCATTCCAACGTTATAGTTTTTTAGTTTTACCATCTGTTATACAACTAAATTTAATTAAATTTGTAATCAAGTAAAAGTAGTATGTTTTGGAATAAAATAAAGGATTTTTCAGTAAAAAAAATAGTTAAGAAAAAGTTATTAAATGTAAATCATTTAGCATCAAATAATTCTATTAAAAATGTTGGAATACTCTTTGATGAAACATACTTTTATGAGAAAGAAAAATTAATAAATGAGCTTGTTAAAAACGGAATTGAAGAGCAAAATATTACTTTTTTAGTGTTTAAAAATACAATAAAGAAGAATGATGTTTTTAATTTTCCTATTTTTAGTCATAAAGATTTAAGTTGGACTGCTACTTTTGAAAAAAAAGAGGTTGTTCAATTTATAAATAAAGATATAGATTTGTTGTTAAGTTATTATGATACCGAAAAAGCAGCTTTAATGCTAGTAACGCATCTTTCTAAGGCAAGTTTTAAAGTAGGATTTGCATCTGTAGATAAAAGACTAAATCACTTTATGATTGATACAAATGCCGAAAATTATAAAGTTTTCACTTACGAATTATTTAAATATTTAAAAATATTAAACAAACTATAACATGCAATCATTAATAGGAACTGGAGTTGCACTGGTAACGCCTTTCAAGAAAGATTTATCTGTAGATACAGAAGCTTTAATGAAAATTGTAAATTTTCAAATAGAAAATGGTATTGATTATCTTGTAGTTTTAGGTACAACTGCAGAGAATGCTACCTTAAGTCAAGACGAAAAAGAGCTTGTAATTGAAACCGTTATTAAAGCCAACAACAATCGTTTGCCTTTGGTTCTTGGTGTTGGCGGAAACAATACTTACAAAGTTGTTGAAGAATTAAAAACAAGAGATTTGTCTAAATTTGTTGCCGTACTTTCTGTTTCGCCGTATTATAATAAACCAACGCAAGAAGGTGTTTATCAGCATTTTAAAGCTGTTTCTGAAGCATCGCCAATTCCTATAATAGTGTACAATGTACCTGGACGAACTGCATGCAACATGTTACCATCTACGGTTATAAGACTTGCAAATGATTTTAAAAATATTGTAGCAATTAAAGAAGCTGCTGGCGATATTGTTCAGGCCATGAAACTTATTCAAGGAAAGCCAGAAGGGTTTTTAGTAATTTCGGGAGATGATATGGTTACTTTACCCATGATTTTAGCTGGCGGAAGTGGCGTGATTTCGGTTATTGGAGAAGGTTTTCCAAAACAATTTTCAGATATGGTTCGTCTTGGACTAGAAAGAAAAGTAGACGAAGCCTATAAACTGCATTATCTTTTAGCAGATGCAATAGAGATGATTTTCGAACAAGGAAATCCTGCCGGAATAAAAGAAGTTCATAAAAAGCTGGGCTTGTCAGAGAATACAGTTCGATTACCTTTAGTAAATGTGAATCAAGATTTGGTAGAACGACTGTCAAGATTTATTGAAAAATTGTAGTTTTTTAGCCTAAAAATAACAATTAAAAAAAATGTTTCATAGTATCTAATTATTAACTAATTTTGCAGTTCGTTTTTTAAGGATAAAAATACCTTTTATAAACTGCATTCATAAAAATTAAAATGAAGAAAATAGTTTCGCTTATAATTTTGGTAGTTCTTTTTTCGTCTTGTAACGAATATCAAAAAGCCTTAAAATCGGAAGATGTTGCACTTAAATATGATGCATCTGTAAAAATGTACGAAAAAGGAAAATATGATAAAGCCATAAGATTGTTTGAACAAATCGCGCCTTCCTACAAAGGAAAACCACAGGCAGAAAATTTGTTTTATATGTTTTCACAAGCCTATTATAAAACTAAACAATATTATTTGGCAGGTTACCAATTTGAAAGCTTTGCTTCAAGTTATCCAAAAAGTGAAAAACATGAAGAAGCAGCGTTTCTAGGAGCAAAATGTTATTCTATGCTATCGCCAGTTTATAGTTTAGACCAAGCCGATACAGATAAAGCAGTAGATAAATTGCAAAATTTTATTGACTCTTATCCAAACTCTACTTATTTGGCAGAAGCCAATACTGTTGTAAAATCATTGCGTAACAAAATAGAGAAAAAAGCATTTGAAAATGCAAAACAATACAATACAATTTCAGATTATAAATCGGCTCAAATTGCTCTAGATAATTTCATTTCAGATTATCCAGGAACACCTTTTAAGGAAGATGCTTTGTTTTATAAACTAGATTCGGCATATCAATTAGCAATTAATAGTGTGCCAGAGAAAATGGAAGAACGATTAAATACTGCTAAAGCAGCGTATAATAATTTCACAAAGTTCAGTTCAGATTCTAAATATAAAGAAAAAGCTAGCGGAATGATAGCTAAGATTGATAAAGATTTACAACAATTTTCAAAATAAAATGTCATGGATTTAAAAAAGACCAATGCACCAGTAAACACAATAACATACAATAAAACTGTTATTGAAGAACCTACCGGGAATGTTTATGAAGCAATAACTATTATGGCTAAAAGAGCAAACCAAATCAATACTGAAATCAAGAAAGAATTGCTTGAAAAGTTAGATGAATTTGCTACTTACAACGATAGCTTAGAAGAAGTCTTTGAAAACAAAGAGCAAATTGAAGTT
Organism: Flavobacterium sp.; assembly: GCF_043778725.1. Taxonomy (GTDB): domain Bacteria; phylum Bacteroidota; class Bacteroidia; order Flavobacteriales; family Flavobacteriaceae; genus Flavobacterium. The sequence continues at coordinate 7,016 of NZ_JAYWFT010000188.1, forward strand.
TCTAAATTTTATGAAAAACTTCCAAAACCTCACGCTCTTGCAGTTCAAGAATGGTTAGATGGAAAAATTTATCATAAAGATACAAACAAATAATAAAGAATAATGTCAGTTTTAAGCGGTAAGAAAATAATACTAGGCGTTTCTGGTGGAATTGCCGCATATAAGACAGCAACATTAGTTCGTCTATTTATAAAAGCAGGTGCGCATGTCCAAGTGATAATGACACCTGCTTCTAAGGATTTTGTAACGCCATTAACGTTATCTACACTGTCAAAAAATCCTGTACATTCTACATTTTATAATGAAGATGATGACAATGCGCAATGGAATAATCATGTTGAGTTAGGTCTTTGG
>NZ_JAYWFT010000189.1:0-20101 GCF_043778725.1 Flavobacterium sp.
CTTTCATTTCTTTCTCCGTTAATAGTTAAATTAAAAGGGGCATTGAAAACACCATTAAAAGAAATGTTGCGATTAAAATCTAATCCTTTCAAATATTGCGGCTGCATAGAAACCAAAATAGCTCTTTGTCCTCTAGCCTCAGAACCATCTTCAATATTGATTTTCTTCATAATTGCGGTTAATCGACCAGTAAATTGACTATCCGACATTTGTTTCATCAAGGAAGATAAACCAACTCTAACCGACTTACCAGCATTGGCACAAGCTCCAAATTCAGACATGTTTTCTCGTGTTCGAATAAAGCCAGGTGCGGTTTTTATTTGTTCCGCAGTCGGACCACCTTTTAGACCAGCAAAGTAACCTTCATTACCTTTAATTTTGAAGTGACGAACTTCACCTAACGTCCCGACATATTTAATATGTCCCTTTTGTTTTGCCATTTGTTGTGTTTTTTAGCAGTTAAACAATTTTAATTGTAAATTTACACCGTAACAAATTGATTTACAACAACATAAATAAGGCAATAGAAAGCAATTAAGTGTAATTATGACAATAACAAAAAATATTCTTCTTAAAACTAAAAAATTTGTTGATGGAGATGGTTTGATCGTTGAAGATTTTATTACCAAAAAAGAATTTGAAATTCGACTATATGGTATTGATGCGCCTGAAATGAATTATTGTAAAAAAGTAAAAAATGATGAAAAGGAACTTCAAATGCCAGCTTCATTATTAATAAAATTAGGTTTTCAATCTTTAGAATTTTTAAAAACCAATGTCAATTTGGGGGATTTATGCACATTAGTACAGGAAGAAAATAATTTGATAGATAAATACGGAAGACTTTTAGGTTATTTAATTCTTCCTGACGGTAGAGTTTTAAATGAAATTATGATAAAAGAGGGCTATGCAAAGGCATACAACGGCGTTTTCTGCGAAATGCTCCCAATGTATCAGGAATGGAATTTAAAGGCTAAAACTAACAATAAAGGTCTTTATAATCAAGTAGATAAATTCTAAAAAATAAGTTATTAAAAAATATTTTTACCGTACAATAATCGTACAAAATAGAAACAAAAAATCCGTAACTACTTATAAATAAGTTTGTTACGGATTGTTTTTGTGGTACCTCCAGGGATCGAACCAGGGACACATGGATTTTCAGTCCATTGCTCTACCATCTGAGCTAAGGTACCATTACAATTATAAGTAATACTACTTGTTCATTGCGGGTGCAAATATAGAACGATTTTTAATTTATCCAAAACAATTTTAAAAAAAAATCTATTTGTACCTTTGCCTTATTAAATATATAAATATGCTTCTAGTCATCGATGTTGGAAATACTCAAATCAAATTAGCTGTATTTGAACACGATACAATGCTTTTTAAAGAAATAACTTCGTACGCAGCGTGGCAAAATACCATTAAAAAAATTTTAAAAAATTTTGAAAAAATTGAAAATTGTGTCGTTGCATCGGTCGGAAAACTCAATATAGAAGATTTTTTGGCATTAAATTCGAATGTAAAAATTCATTTTATATCAAAAGAAAGTAAATTTCCGTTTCAAAATTTATATGCAACGCCAAATACGCTTGGAATTGACAGAATGATTTTGGCAACTGGTGCAGTATTGCAATATCCACGCAAAAATAGATTGGTTATAGATGTTGGAACTTGTGTTACTTATGACTTTATTGATGAAAATGATAATTATTTGGGCGGAGCAATTTCGCCAGGAATAAGATTAAGATACGAAGCATTACATAATTATACTGCAAAGTTGCCGTTATTATCTATAGAAAGACCCGAAAAATTAATAGGAAATTCGACAAATCAATCCATACATTCGGGAGTTATTAATGGAATTGCAATGGAAATTGATGGTTTTATTAACTCTAATTTGCATCAAAATGATAACTTTATCATAATTTTAACTGGTGGAGACGCAGATTTTTTGGCTGAACGATTAAAAAATACCATATTTGCCAATTCAAATTTTCTTTTAGAAAGCTTGAACCAAACATTTCAATACAATCAACAATGATTAAAAAAATTATAGTAAGTATTAGTTTACTTTTTTCGCTGGTTTCGTTCGCTCAAGAAGGTACATCTTCGCCCTATTCGTTTTATGGTATAGGTGACGTTCGATTTAAAGGAACAATCGAGAATAAATCAATGGGTGGATTATCTGTTATTCCAGATAGTATTCACTTAAACCTTCAAAATCCTGCAATGTATTCTAGCTTAAAATTAACTTCTTTTGCTATTGGAGGTACTTTTTCTGCTAATAAATTGAAAACTAATTCGCAAGATGAAAAAGCACAAAGAACAACTTTAGACTATCTAGCAATTGGTTTGCCGTTCAAGAAACTTGGTGTAGCCTTTGGTTTATTGCCTTATTCTTCTGTGGGGTACAATATTTTAAATAGAAACTCCAGTGCAACTATCTTGTCTTCTTCTTTGTATAAAGGAAGCGGAGGTTTGAATAAAGTGTTTGCTGGATTTGGTTACCAATTGTCTAAAAATATAAGTATTGGAGCCGATTTTCAATATAACTTTGGTAGAATTGAAACTACTAGTTTAACCGAAGTTTCAGAAATTTATATTCAATACGGAACTAAAGAAACCAATGTTTCTAATGCTAGTGGTATTAATTTTAATACCGGATTATCGTATAAAGGAAAGATTAATGATAAAATTATGTTTTTCTCAGGAATTACTTATGCACCACAAGCTACATTAACTTTTTCTAATGTAAGAACATTGGCAACTGTTCAAATTGTTTCTGGACAAACTGCCAATATTGACGAAGGAGAATCCGTTGAACTAGCGCCAACTAAAATTAAACTGCCTTCAAAGTTGTCTTTTGGAGCAGGAATAGGCGATACTAAAAAATGGGTCATAGGATCTGAAATTACTTTCCAAAATTCTAGTAACTTTGGTAATCGTTTCAATGATATTGATAACGTTACTTACGAAAATTCTACTAAATATACTATTGGAGGTTATTACATTCCAAACTATAAATCTTTTTCAAACTACTACAGTAGAATTGTTTACAGAGGTGGTTTTAGATATGAAAATACTGGTTTAGTTATAAACAATCAACCTATTGATGATGCAGCGCTAACACTTGGTCTAGGATTGCCACTAAAAGGTGCTTTTTCTAATGTAAATGTAGGATTAGAAATAGGAAATAAAGGAACAAAAAATGCTGGTTTAGTAAGAGAACATTACATGAATTTTAGCATCGGATTGTCATTAAACGATAGATGGTTCCAAAAAAGAAAGTTTAATTAATTTAAGTAAAATTGTGATGAAGACACATTTGTTTATACTTTTTCTAATAATTTCTAATTTTGCAAATGCTCAAGAGGTTAATTGTGTAGAAAAAGAAAATCAAATAAATGCGTCTATCGCCAATAAAGACTATAAAAAAGCATTTGAATTCTTTAATGAAGCAAAAACAACTTGTACTTCATCTAGCGAAAAAATATTTGTTCTTGGAAGCCAATTATTGCAATACAATATAGAAATTGCTGCGCCACAAAATAAAGAAATAGAAGTTCGCGAATTGATAAAGTGGTACAATTTATTTGACAAAAATTATCCGAATAACCAAAACGGAAATTATGAAAAAATAGCAATGCTTTTGTACGAAAATAAAGTTGGAACTTCAAGTGAAATTTTTTCTTTTTTGGAACTTGCTTTTGAAAAACAAATAAATAACTTCACTAATCCACAAGCACTATTTAATTATTTTGATTTGTATTTTAAAAAATATAAATCAGTAAAATCAACAATAACCAAAGATAATTTATTAGAAAAGTATAGTGAAGTAAAGAATTTACTAGAAAGCAACAGACTAAAAAATCCAAGAAAAGCAGACGAGTACGATAGCGCTCTTCAAGGTATGAATTATCTCATGAAAGATGTTTTAGTATGTGATAATTTAACACCTTATGCTCAAAAGAATTTTGAAACCAACAAGTCTAATGGTGTATGGCTTCAATCTACAACTCAATTGCTATATGATTATTGTAAAAAAAGCCCAATATTTGAAACTTTAGCGTTACAATTGCATGCGCTAAAACCATCGTCTAAGTCGGCTTTTTATTTAGCTAAACTGTATGTTAATACTGTAAATCAAGAAAAAGGAATTGGCTATTTTATAGAATCGGTTTCTTTGTCTAATGATAAAATTGAAAAAGCTGAGGCGGCTTATGTTGCAGCATCTATTCTAGTAAATTCAGATAAAGAAAAAGCTAAAGAAATGCTGTTTATTGCAATAGAAAACAATCCAACAAGTGGAAAAAATTTCATTTTTCTAGCCAATTTGTATGCTAATAGCGTCAATGAATGTGGTTTTAGTGACATTGAAATAAAAGGAACATATAAACTAGCATCGGATACTGCATTGAAAGCGGCTATAGTAGAGCCAAGGTTTAAACCAACTTCAGAAATCTTGTCTAAAGAATATCTAAAAAATGTTGTTTTTGATGGTAAGTCAAAAATTAAATCGGTAAAAATAGGTTGTTGGATAAATCAAACAGTTCAATTTTAAAGATGCGTTTTATTTCTAATAAAAATATAATTTTTTTACATACTGCTTTCGCGGTTTTTTTGCTTTTCTCATGTCAAAGCAATTTTAAAGAAGTACAAAAATCTACTTTTGCCGAGTTTACACCTAGTGGCGAAGCCGATTCAATTAATATAAAATATACCGATTCTGGCAGGATTAAATCGATACTTGTAAGTCCTAAAATGCTTGATTATGCATCGGTAGAATTTCCTTTTACAGAATTTCCAAAAGGGATTAATGTTACCTTGTATGATGAAAAGGGTAAAAAAACATTTGTGACATCCAAGTATGCCGTGACTTTTAAAAATACAGATTTGATAGATCTGCAAGGAAATGTTAAAATAACAAACGAAAGCGGACAGTTGTTTGAAACCGAACAATTGTATTTCGATCAAAAAAATGAATGGTTTTATACCGAAAAAAGATATAAATTTACAGACCCAAAAGGAGTATCTTTTGGTGAAGGAGTAGATTTTAGTAAAGACTTTAAAATTATCAATTCTCAAGGTATTTCGGGAGAAATTGAAAATACAAAATAGAACATGAATTATTTAAATTTTACAAAATATATATATTTAGCAGTAGGTTTTATAATGGTTTACGATGCTATAAATACTTGGAAAAATGATCCAAAACCTTGGTTAAGTGTTATCTTGGCTGCATTGGCTTTCTTTACTTTCTTTTTTAGAAGTCGTTTCGCTAAGAAATTTGAAGATAGAAAAAATCAAAATAAACCAAATAATTCTTAATGCAAATACTAGTAATCATACTATGTTTACTTCTCTGTGCCTTTTTTGCAGGAATGGAAATTGCCTACATTTCGTCCAATAAAATATATCTTGAAATAGAAAAAAAACAAGATACATTCCTTTCAAGAATACTAACAAAAATTACCGAAAAACCTTCAAAATTTATTGCCACAATGCTTGTTGGTAATAATATATCACTTGTTGTGTATGGTTTTTTTATGGGCGATTTGTTAACCCATTGGATAAATTCTTTCGGATATCGATTATCAGAATTGTCCAATCTTCTACTACAAACTGTACTTTCAACTCTTCTTGTTTTAATAACTTCCGAATTTTTACCTAAAGTTTTTTTTCAGATTTATTCTAATAGTTTAATGAAGTTTTTTGCTGTTCCTAGTTATATTTTTTATGTTGTTTTTAATTATATCTCAACATTTATAATTTGGATTTCAGACTTTATTTTGAAAAAATTCTTTAAAACAGAAGGTGATTATGTTCCTTCTTTTTTTAGTAAAGTAGAACTAGGAAACTATATTAACGAACAAATGAGTTCGGTTGAAGACCATGCAGAAGTCGATTCTGAAATTCAAATTTTTCAAAATGCATTAGAATTTTCAGGCGTTAAAGCACGCGATATCATGACGCCAAGAACAGAGTTGGTTGCTGTAGATATTTACGACTCAGTGTCAGAATTGAAAGAATTATTTGTTTCTACTGGTTATTCTAAAATTTTAGTATATCAAAACTCGTTAGATGATATAATAGGATACGTGCATTCGTTTGAATTGTTTAAAAAACCTCGAAGTATTAAATCTATAATGATACCTGTTGAGTTTGTTCCCGAAACAATTTTTATTAAAGACGGATTAAATTTACTTACTAAAAAAAGGAAAAGTGTAGCAGTTGTCTTAGATGAATATGGCGGAACGGCAGGAATAATGACTGTTGAAGATATTATAGAAGAACTTTTTGGAGAGATTGAAGATGAACACGATAGTATTGAAGAGCAAATAGAAAAACAACTAGACGATAAAACCTATCTTTTTTCAGCACGATTAGATGTTGAATATTTAAATCAAGAATATAAACTTAATATTCCCGAAAATGATTCGTATGGAACATTAGGCGGATTCATCGTTAATACTTCAAAAGAAATTCCTTTAAAAGGAGATTTAATTCATATTGATAACTTTCATTTTGTTATTGAAGAGGCCACAAATAAGAAAATTGAAGTAGTAAAAATGACAATTTCTGACTAAGAATAAAAAAAAATCACTTATTATTGTAAATTATAGCATTACAACTATAATTATTTCATAGATAATTGTATTTTCGCAAACTGAATTAAAAAATTAACATATATAAAAATGGCAGTTTTACAAAAAATTAGAAAGCGTTCGGGATTACTTTTACTTGCTATTGGGTTTGCTCTATTGGCTTTTGTTGTTCAAGATTTGTTCACCAAAGGGTTTAAAAGTCAGTCTCATGACGTAGGAAGTATCAATGGAAAAGATATTGCTTTTGAAGATTTTAGAATTAAAGTAGCTAATCTTGAGAAAAATGGTCAAAACGGTCAACAAGTTTCTCAAACGCAAGCAGCTAACCAAGTTTGGGATCAAGATGTTGCTATTGCTCTAATTTCTGATCAATTTGAAAAAGCAGGAATTCGTACAAGCGAAAAAAATATTGTTGAAATTTTCAAGAAAGATCCAAATATTGGACAAAATCCAATGTTCCTAAATGAATTAGGTAAATTTGATCTAGCTAAATTTAAAGAATATTTTAAATCTAACCCAGAACAAGCAACTGCTTTTCAAGATAGAGAAAAAGATGCTGAGGTTAATTCTAAATACCAAATTTATAGTACCATCATCAAAGCAGGAATGTATGTAACTAAAGCTGATGGAAAATTTAAATATGAATTAGAATCTAACAAAGTAAATTTTGATTACGTTTCAGTTTTATATTCTACAGTAAAAGACAGCGATGTTAAAGTTACAGATGCTGACATTGTTGATTATATGAAGAAAAATGAAAAAAAATTCAAATCTGAGGAAACTCGTGAAATTGAATACGTTTTAATCGAAGACAAACCATCTGTAAGTGATGAACAAGAAATGAAAGCTAAAATTAATGCTTTACTTACAGGAAGTATTATATTTAAAGATGGTAAAAACGATACATTGCCAAGTTTTAAAAATGCAACTAATGTTGTAGATTTTATTGCTGAAAACTCAGATAAACCTTATGATTCTACGTATGTAAGCAAACAAGAATTGCCAGCTGAACATGCTGATAAATTATTTGCTTTGCCTGCAGGTGAAATTTACGGACCATACATAAACGGAAACTACTATTGTCTTTCTAAAGCAATGGGAAGAAAAGCTGGAGCTAAAGCTAAAGCAAGTCATATCTTAATTAGTTGGGAAGGAACAAAATTGCCAAATAAAAAAGAAAAAAGAACCAAAGAAGAAGCTAAAGCTAAAGCCGAAATGTTATTGGCTCAAGTTCAGGCTAATCCCGGAAATTTCATGATGTTGGCATTGACTAACTCTGACGATTCATCTGCTCAACAAGGTGGTGATTTAGGATATTTTGCTCCTGGTCAAATGGTAAAACCTTTCAATGACTTTGTGTTTAATAATCCGGTTGGAAAAGTTGGCTTAGTTGAAACTGAATTTGGTTACCATATCATCAATGTTACAGACAAGCAAGATGCAATTCGTTTAGCTACTGTAGCTCAAAAAATTGAACCATCAGAAGCTACTACAAACGATAGCTATACTAAAGCTACTAAGTTTGAAATGGATGCTAACGGAAAAGACTTTGCTGCTGTTGCAAAAGCTGCTAAACTTACAGTAAATCCTGCTGTTAAAGCAAAAGCAATGGATGAGGCTTTTGGTAGCGCAGGAAATCAAAGACAAATAATTAAATGGGCTTACACTAAAGATACAAACATTGGTGATGTGAAACGATTTGAAATTGTTAATGTTGGAAACATCATTGCAAGATTGAAAAAAGTAAACGAAAAAGGATTGATGACTGTTGAAGATGCTAAACCAATGGTAGAAACAATCATTAAAAATCAAAAGAAAGCTGAAAAAATTATTGCCAAAATGAAAGGTACTTCACTAGAAGCTATCGCTAAAGCAAATGCAACTACGGTTCAAAATGCTCCTGCTGCCTCTGTTGATAATGCTGTTTTAGCTAACGTAGGTATAGAAGCTAAAGTTGTTGGTGTCGCTTTTGGATCTGCAGCAAATAAAGTATCTGCACCAATTGAAGGAAATTCTGGGGTTTATGTTATCAAAACTAAATCTCTTGCAAACGCTCCTAAATTGCCAAAATACGATGATTTTGTAAATAAATTAAAAGCTAATTCTGCTCAAGCTGCAGGAAGAATTTTCCCAGCATTGAAGAATGATGCTAAAATTGAGGATAACAGATTAGAATTCTACTAGTAGATTTAAATCTCAAGTTAATAAAAAATCCCGAACAGAAATGTTCGGGATTTTTACTTTAGTAAACGTTCTGTTATTAAAATAATATTTTTTTACAATATCATATCATTATAAGGAATAACTACAGGATAACCTTTAGATTTAAAATACTCGGTAGGATTGTCTTTGGAAATTGTCAATACAAAATCGCCACCCCAAGCACCAAGACTTTTTATAACACCATTAAAATCAGTAAATAAAGATTCCTGAACCGTTTGTTGTTCTAAAACTTGACTCATTTCAACTTCATGTTTTATAATCGCTTTAGCAAATTCTTTTGGGTCGGTAGTGTTAAGTAGTATTTCTGTTATTGCATCAATAATTTCAATTGTTTTACCAATTTTAGGTTGTTTGTTATAGTAAGAAGAAATTGCTGCTTTACTACTTTGTTTTTTATTTAAATAGACAAAAAACAATTGGTCTGAAAAAATAGGATGGAACGAAATATTTTTTACCGTAGGTTTTTCAGCAACCAACTGGTATATAATTGCTGTGTCGTTTTGAGCACAGGCCAAGTCGTAACCGCTTCCTCCAAAACTATTTCTTAATAGCCTAAAAGCATCAATCTTTAACCATTGAGCAATATTGTTAATTAAAGTTGAAGAAGTGCCCAAACCCCAAAATTTCGGAAAAGTTAATTCGGTAGCGATTTTATATCCTTTAGATTTTGTTATAAAATCAGAATTTGTTAAATAAGCTTCATGTAAAATTTCAATTAGCGTGTTTTTGATGCTTTTAGAATTATCAAATTGTTCGTTATTTATTACAGATTTAAAAAGAATTGTATCTTCATACCAAATGCTTCCGTCTGCATCATAACTTTTCCATTCAAAGGCATCATTTTCTGCATCTTCAACAATTAAATTCTGACCAAATTTTGTAGGTAAAGCAAGCGCTTTTGCACCATCAAGCACCACATATTCTCCTGTTATTAATAATTTTCCGTTGCTGTAAAAGGTTTTTTTCACACTATTATTTTCTTAAATTTTCAATAAATTCTACAACAGACGCATGCGAAATTGTATTTTTTTCGAAATGCGTTTTAATTACTTTTCGCTCATCATCAGTAGTTTCAAACTGATTTAGAATATTATTGATGTGCATCTTCATATGACCTTCTTGAATTCCGGTTGTTGTTAACGAACGTAAAGCTGCAAAGTTTTGAGCCAATCCTGTAACTGCAACAATTTTCATTAAATCATGAGCAGATGGTTTTCCTAAAATTTCTAAAGCCATTTTCACTAAAGGATGAAGCGATGTTAATCCGCCAACAGTTCCTAAAGCGAGTGGAATTTCCATCCAAAAAGTAAAAATTCCGTTTTCAATTTTGGCATGAGATAAACTTGAATATTTTCCGGTTCTAGAAGCATAAGCATGAACTCCAGCTTCTACAGCACGAAAATCATTTCCTGTTGCAAGCACTACAGCATCAACGCCATTCATAATTCCTTTGTTATGAGTTACTGCTCTAAAAGGTTCAATCTCGGCAATATTTACTGCTTGAACAAATTTCGCTGCAAATTCTTTTGGATTTTCGATTTTCTTTTCGGCAAGTTCTTCAATTTTACAAGAAACTTCAGCTCGAACAACACAATTTGGAACATAATTTGACAAAATACTCATTACTACTTGAATCTCTTTTTCATCATCTGAAAATTCTGAAAAATTTGGAGCTTCTTCTTTTAATGTTTTTGCAAATTGTTCTAAACACGAATTAATAAAATTCGCACCCATAGAATCTTTTGTTTCAAAAGTTGCATGAAGTTGATAGTAATTTTCTAGTTCGGCAGATTTATTTCGAAGTTCAATGTCTAAAATTCCACCACCACGTTTTTGCATATTTTTAGTAATGCTATCGGTCGCGATGAAGAATTTGTTTTTTATTTGAAGAAAGAATCGTTCCAATTTTAAGAAATCACCTTTGTATAAAAAGTGAACTTGACCAATTTTTTCTGAATTTAAAACCGTTGCTTTAAATCCACCACGCGTAGACCAATATTTGGCCGATTTTGCAGCCGCAGCAACAACCGAACTTTCTTCAATTACCATTGGAACCGAATAATAATTTTCGTTTATAAGAAAATTCGGAGCAATTCCCATCGGTAGATAGAAATTGGTTATAGTATTTTCAATAAATTCGTCGTGTAATTTTTGCAGACTTTCATTACTGTTCCAATATTGTTTTATGGTAGCAATGGCATCGATTGGGTTTGTAAAATATTCTGTAGCAATCCAGTTAATTTTATCTTCTTTGGATAATTTGGAAAATCCAGCAATAGCGTTGTTCATACTAAAATGATTTAGGCTTGTTTTTTGCAAAGATACGCTTTAGATTTTATTGTTATATTTGGATTTTGATAAATATATAACGACTTGAAATTGCATTTAACATAAAAAAAAGTCGTTATTTCCAAAAAAATCACTAAAATTGGGCTCGTTTATAATCAATCAAAAATATGATGTCAAAAAAATTACTTGTGCTCTTTCTTTTAACTTGTTTTTCGGTTATTGCGCAGCAAAAAATTTCGGTTGAAGAAATATACACTGGCGCTTTTAGAGCTAAAGGAATGGATGCATTGCAATCCATGAAAAACACCAATCAATATACAGTTCTTAACTCCGATAGAACCTCAGGGACAAATCAAATCGATCTATATGACTTTGCTACTTTAAAAAAAGTTTCAACTTTAATCGACACTAAGTCTTACAAAGATCTGTCAGAAGGAATTGATAGTTACACTTTTAGTAACGACGAGAAGCAAATTCTAATTGCTAATAATACAACTCCAATTTTTCGTCATTCGTTTACAGCCGATTATTATCTATATAATCTTACTTCTAAAAGCTTAGCTAAAGTTTTAGAAAAAGTGCAAGAACCAACTTTTTCACCAGATGGAACGATGATTGGTTTTGTAAGAGAAAATAATTTATTTATCTACGATATAGCAACAAAGGCAGTTACTCAAGTTACAGTTGACGGAAAGAAAAATGCAATCATAAATGGAATTACCGATTGGGTTTATGAAGAAGAATTTGCTTTTGTAAGAGCTTTCGATTGGAGTGCCGATAGTAAAAAAGTAGCTTTTATTAGATTTGACGAAAGTGAAGTTCCAGAATTTTCAATGAATATTTTCCAGAAAAATCTATATCCAACAGTTGAAACTTTCAAATATCCAAAAGCTGGAGAAAAAAACGCTTTGGTTTCATTACATGTTTATGATGTAAATTCTAAATATATAAAAGACATCAATCTTGGGAATTATTCAGATTTCTACATTGCTAGAATGAAATGGACAAACGATGCCAATGTACTTTCTGCTCAAGTATTGAACCGTCATCAAGATAATTTAGATTTGATTTTTATTGATGGAACTATCGGAACTGCAAAAGTAGTTTTGAACGAAAAAGACAAAGCGTATGTTGATGTAACCGATAATTTAACATTTTTAAAAGATAACAGCTTTATTTGGACATCAGAAAAAGACGGATATAATCATATTTATTTATACGACAAAACCGGAAAGTTGAAAAATCAAGTTACCAAAGGAAATTGGGAAGTGACTTCTTACTACGGATTTGACGAGAAAACTAAAATGGTTTTTTATCAATCGGTAGAGAATGGTTCTATAATAAGAGACGTTTACAAGATTTCGCTTGACGGAAAAAATAAAGTAAAACTGTCACAACTTGTTGGAACAAATGAAGCAATTTTTAGTCCAGATTTTAATTATTTTATCAACACGTATTCTAATGCAAATAGTCCAACATCGTATACTTTAAACAATTCAAAAGATGGAAAGCAATTACAGGAAATAGTAAATAACAATGTTTTATCTGAAAAACTATTGGCCTATAATTTGCCTTCAAAAGAGTTTTTTGTGATGAAAACAGAAAAAGGAAATGAGCTTAATGCTTGGATAATGAAACCTAAAGATTTTGATCCTAATAAAAAATATCCAGTATTTATGATTCAATATTCAGGGCCAGGTTCACAGCAAGTTGTTAATCAATGGGGAAGTTCAAATGAATATTGGTTTATGATGTTGGTTCAGCAAGGATATATTGTGGCCTGCGTTGACGGAAGAGGAACGGGTTTTAAAGGAGCGGCTTTCAAAAAATGTACTCAATTACAACTAGGAAAATACGAAGTAGAAGATCAAATTGATGCTGCCAAAGTTATTGGAAATTATCCCTATGTAGATAAATCTAGAATTGGTATATTTGGCTGGTCTTATGGCGGATTTATGGCAAGCAACTGTATCATGAAAGGTGCCGATGTTTTTAAAATGGCAATAGCCGTTGCGCCAGTTACCAATTGGAGATTTTATGATAGCGTTTACACCGAAAGATACATGCAAACGCCACAAGAAAATGCAAGTGGTTATGATGAAAATTCACCAATCAATCACGTGAGTAAATTAAAAGGAAACTTTTTATTAATTCACGGAACGGCTGATGATAATGTACATGTTCAAAATTCGATGCAAATGATTGAAGCATTAGTTCAAGCTAATAAACAATTTGATTGGGCAATTTATCCCGACAAAAACCACGGAATTTACGGTGGTAAAACTAGAATTCAGTTGTATAACAAAATGACAAATTTTATAAAAGAAAAATTATAATAAACTAAATAAAACTAAACTAAAATACTATGAGTGAAACAGCAGTAAAAACAGGACATCCAAAAGGACTTTGGGTATTATTTGGAACCGAGATGTGGGAACGTTTCAATTTCTACGGAATGCGAGCCATCTTAACGTTGTTTATGATAAACTCTTTAATGATGAAAGAAGCCGACGCTTCAATTATTTATGGAGGATTTTTAGGACTTTGTTATTTAACTCCAATGTTAGGTGGTTTTATTGCAGATAGATTTTTTGGAAATAGAAATTGTATACTTTTAGGCGGATTAATGATGGCTTTAGGTCAGTTTTTACTTTTCTTTAGCGCAAGTATTTTTGGCTCCGACTTAAGTTTAGCGACAACTTTAATGTGGTCAGCATTAGGAATTATTATTTTCGGAAACGGATTTTTCAAACCAAATATTTCTTCAATGGTGGGAAGTCTTTATCCAAAACAAGAAAAGAGTAAATTGGATACCGCTTTTACAATTTTCTATATGGGAATTAATCTTGGAGCTTTTTTAGGACAATTGATATGTCCACTTGTTGGAGACGTAAAAGATGCTGGAGGAATTAGAGATATTCATGCCTTTAAATGGGGATTTTTGGCAGCTGCAATTGCAATGCTTTTAGGAACTTTAGTGTTTTATTTCTTGAAAAATAAATATGTTGTTACACCAGAAGGAAAACCACTTGGAGGATTACCTTCTCAAAATGATGGTTCAGAATATGAGGAAGGTGAAGCTCAAAAAGCAGTTTTTAGTGCAACTTCATTAGTTATTGCAGCAATCGCTTTTGTTGGGTTGTTTTTTGCTTTTAGATATATTTTGGGTGGTGAAAATTTTGTAAAAACAATAATTTATCCAATAATTTACGCCAGCGGATTAACCTTAGCTGGACTAATCGTTTCAGATAGTTCATTAACTAAAGTGGAAAGAGATAGGATATTTGTAATTTATATAGTTGCCTTTTTTATTATTTTTTTCTGGGCAGCTTTTGAACAAGCTGGATCGTCTTTAACTTTTATTGCAGATAATCAAACAGATAGAAATTTCTTTGGATGGAACATGCCACCTTCAATGGTGCAAATTTTTAATGGTGCTTTTGTTTTTGCTTTTGCACTACCCTTTAGTATTTTATGGGATAAATTGAGAGCTGCAAATAGAGAACCAATTTCTCCTGTAAAACAAGCAATAGGTTTAGGATTGATAGCTTTAAGTTATTTTATCTTAGCTTACAATGTTAAAGATTTAGGAAATAGTGGGTTGCTAGCAATAAAATGGTTGATTCTTTTATATTTAATTCAAACTTTTGCTGAGTTGTGTTTGTCTCCAATTGGATTATCTTTAGTTGGAAAATTATCTCCAAAACGTTTTTCTTCGTTACTATTTGGTGTATTCTTTTTATCAAATGCCGCAGGTTATGCATTAGCCGGAACTTTAGGTTCAATTCTTCCTGCAACTGGAGATAAGTTTTTAAAAGCTAAAGAACTAGGAATTGATTTACAATCCCTATTAAATAAAACAGTTACTGCAACTCCAGAACAATTGTCATTACTAGAAAAAGCTCAAATTAGTGCTTCTAACCCAGTTTTTGCTGGCTATGAAATTCATAATCTTTTTGAATTTTTTATGGTATTTGTTGTTTTAACAGGATTGGCGGCAGTATTATTATTATTACTTACTCCAGTTTTAAAGAAAATGATGCACGGAGTTCGTTAACATAAAATAAAAAATATTTTTATATCTTTCAAACCTACAAGCTCAACTTGTAGGTTTGTTTTTTTAAACCAATTTATTATGTGGAAAAGTCATCCTAAAGCATTGCCTTACTTATTTTTATCTGAAATGTGGGAACGTTTTGGCTATTATTTAATGATAGGAATTTTTACGCTTTATCTTAAAGATGTAGAAGCTGGTTTCGCAATGACCGAGAAAGAAGCGTCCGATTTATACGGAACTTTTATTGCTTTGGTATTTCTAACACCTTTCATTGGTGGTTTGGTTGCCGACAGATATTTAGGTTATAAAAAATCAATCGTAATTGGCGGATTAATGATGGGCGCAGGTTATCTAATGATGGGAATTCATAGTTTGCCAATGTTGTATTTTGCCATGACTTTAGTAATTGTGGGAAACGGATTTTTCAAACCAAATATCTCAACATTATTAGGGAATTTCTACAACGAAGACCAATTTAAAGATAAGAAAGACGAAGGTTACAATATTTTCTATATGGGAATTAATGTCGGTGCTTTCATTTGTAACTTTTTTGGAGCTGCTCTAAAAATTCTTTTTGGTTGGCAAGAAGCTTTTATGGCGGCAGGTGTTGGTATGTTTATTGGTGTAATCGTGTTTTTATTGGGAACAAAACATTATGGTGACAAAACCGATAAAAAAGGAGTGCAAGAAGGTGATATGCCGTTTTATAAAATTGTTTTATATATTTTACTTCCATCAGTTGTTTTTGGAGTTATAGGTTGGCTTTTGAAAGGAGTTCAATCGGAATTAAATATTGACAGTGCCGTTTTTGGTTCCGATAGTACAGATGCTTTTATTTTTGCATGCATTCCAATTGTGTTTTTTTATGGAAGTTTATATTTCAAAGCCAAAGTTGAAGATAAAAGACCAATTGGTGCATTACTTTCAATTTTTGCAGTAGTGATTTTATTTTGGGCAGTATTTAAGCTAAATGGTTCTGCATTAAATAATTGGGGTGATAAATATACCGACAGAGAATTAACAGGAACATCACAACAAATTGGTTCGCAATTGTTTCTCATAGATACTTTAACTTATAAAAAAGATTCTGTTGCTTTGTATGATCAAGCTTTTAGAATTCAAAAGAAAGAGGGTAAAGTAACAAAAGTTGTTGATTATCCTTTGTATTTTAGAAATGTAGCAACAGAAAAACTGCCAAAAGAAGAAAGTAAAATATTTACATGGTCGGCCAATTTAAGTCAGTCCATAAATCCAGGTTGGGTAATAATTTTAACACCACTAGTTGTAGCCTTTTTTACCTTTTTACGAAGTAGAAAAAAAGAACCATCTACGCCAACAAAAATCGCTTTCGGATTATTGATTTCAGCACTATCAGTTTTAGTTATGGTTGCCGCAGTTCATATTGGAAACAACGGCGCAGAAAAAGTATCCGTATGGTGGCTTGTTGCCAATTACGGAGTTATAACCATCGGAGAATTATTTCTTAGTCCAATGGGATTGTCAATTGTGTCTAAATTATCTCCCAAAAACATCACCGCGTTAATGATGGGCGGATGGTTTTTAGCAACTTCAATTGGAAATAAATTATCTGGAGTTTTAGCAAGTATGTGGGATACTTACGATGATAAAGCCAATTTCTTTTGGGTAAATTTCGGATTATTAATGTTTGCAACAATATTGATGTTTACCTTAGTAAAAAAATTAAATAAAGTAATGAAAGACCACGGAATAAATTAAGTATGGAAATCAATCAGTCATTAGAACAAATTCAAAATTTTAAAGGAAAATATCCAAAACAATTGTGGTATTTATTTTTTAGCGAAATGTGGGAACGCTTTAGTTTCTATGGAATGCGAGGAATGTTATACTATTTTATGGTGCATCAATTGTTTATGAAGGATACTGATGCTAACTTGCAATATGGTGCAACGCAAGCATGGGTATATGCGTTTACATTTATTGGTGGACTTTTTGCCGATAAGATTTTTGGTTTTAGAAAATCGCTCTTTTGGGGTGGTTTGTTAATGATTCTTGGAAGTTTTATCTTGGCATATGATCCAAAACAATTCTTCTTTCTAGGTGTAAGTTTTACTATTGTTGGAACAGGATTTTTTAAACCTAATATTTCTTCAATGGTCGGAAAATTATACAATGATAAAGATAATAGGAGAGATGCAGGTTTTTCATTGTTTTATGCTGGTGTAAATCTTGGCGCATTAATTGGAGGTTATATTTGTATCGCTGTCGGAAAAGGTGAAATGTTTTCTAAATTAATTCCAGATAACCTTCGTTGGAACTTTGCTTTCGGATTTGCGGCATTTGTGATGATTATTAGTTTGTTAACCTTTACGCAAACACAAAAAAGTCTTGGAGAAATAGGTTTATCGCCTTTAACTCATTTGGATTCTAAAAAACGAAAATTGTACGAATGGTTAACTTACATAGGTTCTATTTTAATAATTCCTATAATAATTGTGATGGTTTCTAATACAAAATACACCGATTATTTCATGTATGCCATTGGGCCAATTGCTATCATTTATTTGATGTATGAGATGAGAAATTTCTCAGTTTCACAAAATAAAAAATTGGTTGCAGCAGTAATATTTATGTTATTTTCTGTTGTGTTTTGGGCATTTTTCGAACAAAGTGGTGGTTCATTAAGTGCTTTTGCAGCGGATAATTTAAATAATACCGTTGCCGGAATTCAATTAGATCCAAACGGAGTTAACAATTCTGCCAATTCATTATTTGTAATTGTTTTTGCAGCTTTGGTAGGAATGGTTTGGTTATGGATGGCAAAACGAAAAATTGAGCCTAATACAATGATTAAATTTGGATTAGCATTCTTGTTTCTTGCAGGAGGTTTTTGGATATTTTATTATACTAAATTTTTTGCCGACGCATCGGGTAAAACATCTTTAGATTTATTTACTGTTGGTTGGTTTATCATCACATTCGGAGAATTGTGTTTATCGCCAATCGGAATGAGTGCCATGACCAAATTATCGCCACAAAAAACACAAGCTGTAATTATGGGAATGTGGTTTTTGGCAAGTGCTTACGGTCAATATTTTGCAGGCTTACTTGGTGCAAACATAGCCGAAGCTTCAGAAAATGCATCCAATCTTGATAAATTAATCGTATATGCTGATGGATATAAGCAACTTGGACTTTATGCTTTAATAGCTGGAGTACTTTTAATCGCCATTTCGCCTTTAATTAAAAAACTAATGCAAGAAGTAAAGTAGCCGACATTATTTGGTACTATTTTTGAATATATTTGTAAAAAATAAAACTATGAAGAAGATATTAATCACATTAATTTTAGTCCTATCATCAATTACCATTCAAGCGCAAGAGGAATTGACTTGGCACACCGATTTAGACAATGCCATCTTAATTTCTAAGGCAGAACAAAAACCATTATTTTTCTTTTTTACAGGAAGCGACTGGTGCGGATGGTGTATTCGTCTTCAAAATGAAGTCTTCAAAACACCTGAATTCATTGCTTGGGCTAAAGAAAAAGTAGTTTTGGTAGAATTAGATTTTCCAAGAAGAACTCCTCAATCGGATGCTTTGAAACTACAAAACAGCCAATTACAACAGTTCTTTCAAGTAAGAGGTTATCCAACAGTTTGGTTTGCAAAAGTTGGTGCTCCAGTTGAAGGAAAAACTAGTTTTCAACAACTAGGAAGTACTGGTTATGTTGCTGGCGGACCAACAGTATGGTTGGATGGTTCAAGTAAAATAATTTCAAGTTTTGTTCCTTACACTAAAGAAGAGCAAGATGCAGCAAAGAAACTTCTTAAAAAGAACAAAGCTACTAAGAAAAAATCTACCAAGAAAAAAGCATAATTATAATTTAAAAAATCCCTTTTCTGTAGTGTCATGAAAAGGGATTTTTTCTTTTCTGCAAGTGGCTTTCCAAACTTTTATATAGGTTTTAAAATTTGTAGCATCAACCACAACTTGACCTGGCTTCCAAGATTTGAAAAGACGTTCCAAATTTATTTTAGGCGAATTGATTAACAGTAAAACATCAGGTTTTTCTTCAGATAGATAAACAGCCGAACTGTCTATTAATAAAATGCTTTTGTCTTTAAAATAATACAAGTTAGATAATGACTTCTTCTTCTGAATTTTACAAAAATTAGCAACTAAATAAGATTTCAAAACCAAATTATCATCGGTAGATTTTAAAATACTATCATTGCTATTGAGCGTTACTTTATCACCATGTCTTTCCGTAATAATAGTGTTTTTCTTTTTGCTAAAAACTATAAATTCACTCTGTCTTTGGTTGGTATATTTTGCCTCATAAGTAAGCAATTGTAGTGCGATAATAGCAATTAAAGTCACTGCTAATTTGTTAAATGAAGGTTTTTTCAAATATAGAATGGCAGTAATGATTATGATATACCAAGTCCACATCATATAATTATTGAGTGAAAGATCTTTAAAAATAAAATCTTCAAATGATGCAACCCAACCAATAATCTTGTCTAATAGCCAAATGCTCCATTCTAATACTTTTAAAAACGGAATCCAAACTACATCAAATGCAGCTAGTAACATTACAAAAACTCCCAATCCTAGAATTAAACTCAACGCAGGTAGAATTACAATATTGGTCAAGAAAAACAAACCTGGAAATTGATGAAAATAATAAATACTTAATGGAAAAGTGCCAATTTGTGCTGCAAAAGAAACGGTAATAATTTCCCAAAAGTAATTGACAATTTTATTTTTTGGCGTCCAAATTGTTGCTAATAATGGTTGTAACCAAATGATAAAAAATAAAGCAATATAACTCAATTGAAATCCGATATCAAACAAAAAGGAAGGTTGAAAAAGCAAAATCAACAATGCCGAAACTACTAAAGTGTGGTAAATATTAACGCTTCGCCTAAGAAACATT
>NZ_JAYWFT010000190.1:0-2903 GCF_043778725.1 Flavobacterium sp.
TTTTTTAAAAAAAGTTATCAATGTTCCGATTACAAATCCGTATTTTTGATTCAATTAATAACCTAAAAATGGTCAACGTATTTTAGGACATGACAAAAAATCGTAAAAAACAAAAACCTTCTTTCAATTGAAACATTTTTTGTAAATTAGCATAATGAAAGAAAGTACAGAAATAGGATTAGATTTTATCATCGACAAATTAACCAATTCCATTGAAAATGTGGTAACTGGCGATAGTTTTGCAACGGAAATTTCTCTATTAAAAAGTTCAGATTTAAAAAATGTATCAAAGAAAAAAAATTGGTTATTCGAATGGAATTATGAATTTAAACAACCAGAAAGAGATGTTTACAAACTAACAATTGTAAATAATTCTGATATAATTCAAGGATTGGTTTGTTTAGAAGTGAAAGAAGATCACGTTTATATGCACTTAGTTGAAAGTTCTCCTTTTAATAAAGGAAAAGACAAAGTTTATGCAGGAGTTCCAGGAAATTTAGTTGCTTTTGCTTGTAAACTTTCTTTTCAACGTGGACATTTTGGAAATGTATCTTTTGTTTCTAAAACACAACTAATTGAACATTATGAAAAATCATTAGGAGCAATTCATTTCGGTGGAAGACTAATGATAATAGAAACCAAATCAGCATTAAAATTGATCAATAAATATTTTAAAGACTAATATTATGAAAACTAAAAAAGATGAATTTGACGTAGATTTTATTGGAGAACAAACTTCTCTAACAAAAGAAGAAGAAAAAGCATTAAGCGAATATTTTAAACAAAAAAAAGAAAGTTTGAAACTAACAGAAAGAAAAAAAATTGTTAGAAAATCGAAAACAGTTAATAAATAAAAGCACTATCTGCCAACAAAGAACTGTGCTTAAAAACAAATAAAATTAGATTTATTTTCACTATTTTTGGGTAGGAAAAACAACTATAGTCTTATAATAAGTATTAAAATTTAGCCATAACTTCTTGTGTTTTTTATGTTTGAATGATACTAATTTAGTTGCTTACAAATGTTTTAATGATTGATATGCGCATATTTGAGAATTGGCAGACATTCGCAAAAAAAAGTAAATGATAGAAAATGAATTTAATAAGTAAACTTTTCAATAAAAATAAAATGTACGAAATTGAATTTAATATAAATGGAAAACATAAACTTGGCGGAGAAATTCCAGAAAATTTCAAAATCCCTCAAAATGAATTTAAATCAAATTTTCAATATTTAGGTTCAATTGATAATTCTGACGAAATATTCAATTGGTTACCTTTTAAACTAAATTTAATTTGTCCAATTTATTTAGATTTTGACCAAATTTATCTTGATTACGAAAATCCAAATGAACCAAAACTAATTTATCCAAAAAATTCTTCTGAAATTGGAACTGCATTTGATACTTTAGATATAAATTCCAAAATAATATTCGAAGAAAAGATATTTAAAGTTAAGGAATTTGAGGGCGTAACTGAAGAAAATGAATTTGATGTAATTGGAATTGCTGGAAAACCAAATTGGACTCAAGAACAAAATATTCCAAATTGTCCAAAAAACAATAAAAAAATGAAATTCGTTTGTCAATTAACAAGTTGGAGCGACTTAAAAACTAAATTTACAAATGTTGTTTGTGAAGATGATTACGAACAGAAATTATTTGAAAAAATGAATTTTTGGTGTGATGGAGATTTATATATTTTTATTGAACCCGAAAGTAAAACTGTTTGTTATTTTATACAAAACACATAGAAAGAAAGAACGATCTGCCAACATTACCGCAGTTTTAAGACCAATACTGGGAATACTTTCTATTTTGGTGAGTATTTCTTGGTAATCGGTTTTTACCAAAATAAGCAATTCTTTTTCTATTAATTCTGATTCTTTTTCTAGGTTTTTCAAACTTCTTTTCAAAGATTTTATAACCAACTTACTCGGGTTTCCCAGTGTTTGCTCAGCTTGAAGCTTGTTTTTATAAGCCGTGCTTTGTTTTGTATAGGTTTCTAGTAATCGAATCATCTGGAAACATTCCATTTGATTTTTACTATAACCAGCCCAAGGTTGTAAATCGCGTTCTTGACCATATTGACAAATCATCTTGGCATCGGATTTATCCGTTTTTATACGTGATAATTTCATTTGGACAAACCGTTTTATAGACAAAGGATTTTCTACCGAAACCATTATTTTATGTTCAAGTAAATAATGTGCCAACTGGTAATGATAATAACCTGTTGCTTCCATAACACAATGACTATTAAAGTCTAATAGCTTTAAAAATTTTACAAAACCGTTCTGATTATTCTCAAACTGGCTGTGTTTTAAGTTAGAATCCATTACATCAAATGTATTTTTTCTAATGTCAATTCCAAAAATTGTTTTATCTTTATCTATAACAAAATTGTTTTTTATTAAAACACAATCTACTTGTTTTCATCACCTTAAAATCGAGGTCTATGCCTCACAGAACTGTACGAAATAAGAGTAGAAAAGGCTGGGGATTATCACTGTTAACGAGGTCATTGCCTCTGCGGTTATCGAGAACCTTACTCCTGCCTTTTGTTCTTTCTGTTTTAGATTAAATTTTAGATTAAATTTACAAATGTAAACTTAAGGCGGTTTGCACCAATCTAGGCTTGGGATTTATCAGAATGCGGTAGTGATTATCTTATTTCTTTCAATCGCATTTTTTCTTTCTAACTTTTCGGTATATTTGTAATCGTCGGTGTTAAAAACCGCCACTGGCAAAAGCCACAGAAAGTTATTGGCTAGTTTACCAAAAAAACGTAGAAAATAGAAACTAATAAAAAATATGATTGCATTATACATAAATTGGAATTTTGACTCTGAAATTATTACTATTTTGGGGTTTCCATTAAAATATTACGGACTTTTATTTGGT
>NZ_JAYWFT010000191.1:0-19987 GCF_043778725.1 Flavobacterium sp.
GGAAACATTGGTGGCGGAATAGAAAACAACTGGGATTTATCTACTAAAAGAGCTACTGCAATTGTAAATATTCTATCAGAAAATAAAGGCGTTAAAAAAGAAAATCTTACTGCTGCAGGTCGTGGTCAATACGCACCTTTAATGGCGAACGATACACCAGAAGGAAAAGCTAAAAATCGTAGAATTGAAATTATCTTAACTCCCAAACTAGATGAAATCTCTAAACTCTTAAACGATTTGTAGTCGTTTTATCTAATAAAATCAAACTAAAGGTTCTAAGTATTTTGCTTAGAACCTTTTTCTTTTTTAATGGTTTTGGTTAAAAGAGTAATAATGCTTGTGTAATTACCTCACATACAACGTTTTCGTTAGTTTATACTTTTCTTAACTATAACATTGTTTTTCTTTTTTAAAAATTTATTAATTTTGACGCCATTATGAGACTAGTTACCATTTTAATCTACATGAGTTTCCTTCTGCTTGGCGGAAAGGATTATGCTGCTGTGGGTATAAATAATTGTAACACTAAAAGTACCCCATATCAGAGTTTTATAGAAAATAAACAAATAAAACTTGCAGACGAAGATCACACTATAATAATAATAGAAGATCTTGGTTTAGATGTAGAAGAAGAATTTCATAACGCAGGAAATCTTAAAAACGCAACTGAAAATAATTTCTTTCTAGGAAAATATAATTTAGTTAATACTTTATATCCTTCTCATGCGCACTCAATAGCGTTAAATAACTTCTTTAATAGTTATAAAATCTTCTTGCCATTATCAGGCAATTCATGTCCTATTTACATTACTCAACAGGTATTAAGGATTTGATTTTCTTAAACATCAGTCGCTTTTCATGATTATTTCTGTTTTTTAGAAGTATATAATTTACTTTAAGAGTATAATTATTCATGTATTTTTCTGTGTGCTGATGCATTTTTATATCTAAAGGAATAACCTCAATTCCAATAATTCAATCGCTTAAATTCCAATTTTACCATGAAGAAAAAACTCATGTTCATGGGCTTAACTGCCTTGTTGTGCCTAGCTAGTTGTACAACTAAAAAAGAAGAAAAAGAAGAAACAGGTAAGTTTACAGTAACCAATCCTGCTGTAATTGACACTTCGTTTACAAAGGAGTATGTTTCGCAAATACGTTCTGTTCGAAATATCGAAATTAGAGCACAAGAAAAAGGTTTCTTACAAAATATTTATGTTGACGAAGGACAGTATGTTACTGCGGGTCAATTATTATTTAAAATTATGCCCAAAATTTACGAGGCAGAACTTCTAAAAGCACAAGCCGAAGCAAAAGCTGCCGAAATAGAATTGCAGAATGCTAAAACCCTAGCCGATAAAAATATAGTCTCTAAAAGTGAACAATATATTGCCCAAGCCAAGCTAGAACAAGCAAGAGCAGAAGTTGCATTGGCAAAACTGCATTTGTCCTTTACAGAAATTAGAGCACCATTTGCTGGAACTATTGATAGAATCCCCAAAAAATTAGGTAGCCTTATTGACGAGGGTGAATTACTTACAAGTCTTTCTGATAATAGTAAAATGTTTGCCTATTTCAATGTTTCAGAACCCGAATATTTAGAGTATCAAAACAATGTAAAAGGTAGAGGAAATAGCACAGTAAGTTTATTGCTCGCTAACGGAAAACCTTTAAAATATCAAGGAAAAGTAGAAGTTATTGAAAGTGAATTTGATAGTGAAACAGGAAATATTGCTTTTAGAGCAAGTTTTCCAAATTCAGATAAATTATTAAAAAATGGAGAAACAGGTAAAGTATTAATGACTGTTCCTGCTAAAAATGCATTAATAATTCCGCAGAAAGCTACCTATGAAATTCAAGATAAAATGTATGTTTTTGTAGTAGATAAAAATAATGTTGTTAAGTCAAGAGAAATTACTATTACTGGTGAAATGCCCGATTTGTACGTTATTGAAAGTGGTATTACTGCCAATGATAAAATTCTTTTAGAAGGAGTTCAAAAAGCCAAGGATGACGAAAAAATAAAATACGATTATCAAAAACCAGAAGAAGTACTGTCTCATTTAAAATTAAAAGCGGAATAGTCGTAATACTTAAATCATAAATCAATGTTTAATAAATTTATACAAAGACCAGTGCTATCTATAGTGATATCACTGATGATTGTCTTGCTGGGAGTTTTGGCGCTTGTTCAGTTGCCAATAACATTATTCCCATCCATATCACCACCCAAAGTAAATGTTACCGCATCATATCCTGGTGCGAATAATGAATTGTTAATTAAATCGGTAATTATTCCGCTAGAAAGAGCTTTAAATGGAGTTCCCGGAATGAAATATATAGCTTCCGATGCCGGAAATGACGGTGAAGGAACAATTCAAGTAATATTTAATTTAGGAACCGATCCAAATCAGGCTTCGTTAAATGTGCAAAATCGTGTGGCTTCGGTCGTAAATAAATTACCACCATTAGTAGTTCGTGAAGGTGTGAAAATTACACGCGAAGAATCGAACATGCTTTTGTACGTCAATCTTTACAGTACCGATCCCAAAGCCGATCAAAAATTCCTTTTTAATTATGCCGATATCAATATCCTTTCCGAATTAAAACGCGTTGATGGTGTTGGAGTTGCAGATATTTTGGGAAATCGTGAATATGCCATGCGTGTCTGGTTAAAACCCGATAGAATGTTGGCCTACAAAATATCTGCCGATGAAGTAATGGAAGCTTTAGCACAACAAAGTTTAGAAGCTTCACCAGGAAAAACAGGAGAAAGTTCGGGTAAACGTTCTCAATCATTTGAATATGTACTAAAATATCCTGGACGATTTACAACTCAAGAACAATACGGAAATATTGTATTAAGAGCCAATCCTGACGGTGAAATTCTTAGATTGAAAGATGTAGCCAAAGTAGAATTTGGAAGTTCAATGTATGATATTTATTCAAATCTTAACGGTAAACCATCAGCAGCAATTGTACTAAAACAATCTTACGGAAGTAATGCAACACAGGTAATTAAAGATGTAAAAGCAAAATTAGCAGAAATTAAAAAAACGTCTTTCCCAAAAGGAATGGACTATGAAATTAGTTACGACGTTTCTAAATTTTTGGACGCTTCTATAGAGAAAGTAATTCACACTTTAGTTGAAGCTTTCCTATTGGTAGGATTGGTAGTTTTCCTATTTCTTGGCGACTGGCGTTCTACATTAATTCCTGCAATTGCGGTTCCAGTTTCACTTATTGGAACTTTTATGTTCATGCAATATTTTGGAATTACACTTAATCTTATCACACTTTTCGCTTTGGTTTTAGCCATCGGAATTGTCGTCGATAATGCCATTGTGGTGATTGAAGCCGTCCATGCAAAAATGGAAGAAAAGCATCTCTCACCAATGAAAGCAACGAAAGAAGCAATGCACGAAGTAAGCGGAGCAATTATTGCAATTACCTTTGTAATGGCTGCCGTGTTTATTCCTGTAGCATTTATGTCTGGTCCTGTTGGGATATTTTACCGACAATTTTCAATTACAATGGCAACGTCAATTGTGCTTTCTGGAGTTGTGGCACTAACACTTACGCCAGCACTTTGTGCCATGATGTTGAAAAATAATCACGGAAAACCTAGAAAGAAAACGCCATTAAATAGAATTTTAGATGGATTTAATAATTGGTTCAACGGTGTTGCCGGAAAATATAAAAATCTTCTAGGTTTAATTGTAAATAAACGCGTTGTAACTTTTGGAATGTTACTATTTTTCTGTGTTGGAACTTATTTCTTAAACGCAAGTCTTCCTTCTGGATTTATTCCAAATGAAGATCAAGGGATGTTTTATGCAGTTATTCAAACGCCACCAGGTTCAACATTAGAAAGAACAAATCAAATTTCCGAACGATTACAAAAAATCGCTGAAGGAATTGAAGGTGTAAAATCGGTTTCATCATTGGCAGGTTATGAAATCTTGACAGAAGGAACTGGAGCCAATTCGGGAACATGTCTTATCAATTTAAAAAGTTGGGACGAACGTAAACATACTTCTCAGGAAATTATTGATGAACTGGAAGAAAAATCAAAAGATATTCCGGGTGCAACGCTTGAGTTTTTTCAACCGCCAGCCGTTCCTGGTTATGGTGCCGCAGGAGGATTTGAATTGCGCTTGTTAGATAAAGCTGGTTCTGGAGATTATAAAAAGATGGAAACGGTGAGTAATGATTTTGTAAGAGAACTTAATAAACGTCCAGAATTAGCATCAGTATTTACTTTTTATAGTGCTAGTTTTCCGCAATATATGCTAAATATTGATAACGATATTGCGCAACAAAAAGGAGTAACTATCGAAAATGCTACCAATACACTTTCTACACTTGTAGGTAGTAATTATGAAATTAGTTTCATAAAATTTGGTCGTCAATATAAAGTAATGGTTCAGGCTTCGCCAGAGTATAGAGCTTTGCCAGAAGATATTATGAAACTTTATGTAAAGAATAATCGTGATGAAA
The DNA here is from genome assembly GCF_043778725.1 of Flavobacterium sp. Lineage (GTDB taxonomy): Bacteria > Bacteroidota > Bacteroidia > Flavobacteriales > Flavobacteriaceae > Flavobacterium. Next base: position 4,501 of record NZ_JAYWFT010000191.1, read on the forward strand.
TGGTTCCTTTTTCTGCTTTTATGAAAATGGATAAAGTATATGGTTTGTCTGAAATTACTAGACAAAATATGTACAATGCTTCTGAAATAAGCGGTCAATCAGCACCAGGATTCAGTAGTGGTGAAGCCATTAAAGCGGTTCAAGAAGTTGCCGAAAAAACATTACCGAGAGGTTATGGAATTGATTGGGCTGGAATTTCCAAAGATGAAGTTGGTCGTGGTAACGAAGCAATTTATATTTTCTTGATTTGTTTAGGTTTTGTTTACCTTATTCTTGCTGCTCAATATGAAAGTTTTATTTTGCCATTTGTGGTAATTCTATCGCTTGTTGCAGGAATTTTTGGAGCTTTTCTATTGCTTAAAATTTGCGGATTAGAAAATAATATTTACGCTCAGGTTGCCATGGTAATGCTCATCGGATTACTCGGAAAAAATGCCGTACTTATTGTAGAATTTGCGGTTCAAAAGCATCGGGCAGGAGAAACTGTTTTTCAAGCTGCAATAGAGGGTTCGGCAGCAAGATTTCGTCCTATTTTGATGACTTCTTTTGCATTTATTGCCGGATTAATTCCATTGGTGTTCGCCTCTGGTCCTGGAAAAGTAGGTAATAGAACTATTGGTTCTGCTGCTGCAGGAGGAATGCTTATAGGAACAATTTTTGGGGTTTTATTAATTCCTGGATTGTACTACATATTTGCAAGAATTGCAGAGCGAATTAAGCTTGTTAAAAAAGAAGAAGAAAATCCATTAACCGAAGAAATTGATGATAATGTATAAATTTAAAAACTATAAATTTAGTATTCTGCTGGGCTTAGGCCTAGCAGTTGTAAGTTGTAAAGCACCAGCAATTGAGCCTACAAAAGCCAGTCCGGCAATGCCCGAATCTTTTGTAAACGGCAAGGATACCAATACAATTGCAGCTACACCTTGGAAAAATTTCTATAAGGATAAAAATCTTGCAGATTTGATAGATATTGCTCTAAAAAATAATCAAGAATTGTTAATTACTTTGCAAGAAATTGAAATTGCAAAAAATGATATTCGAGTAAAAAAAGGCGCTCTACTTCCAATGGTTGGAGTCAAAGCCGGTGCCGGAGTAGAAAAAGTAGGACGTTACACTAGTCAAGGTGCTGGTGATGCTTCTACCGAAATTATGCCAGGAAAAGAGTTTCCCGATCCGTTGCAAGATTATACTTTGGCCGCTTATGCGCATTGGGAAGTTGATATTTGGAAAAAATTGCGCAATTCTAAGAAAGCTGCAGTTAGCAGATATTTAGCAACCGTTGAGGGCAAAAATTTTGTAATTACCAATCTTGTTGCAGAGGTTGCCGATTCGTATTATGAATTAGTTTCTCTAGACAGTCAGTTGGAAATTGTTAGACAAAATATCAACTTGCAAACCAATGCTTTAGAAATTGTAAAAGTTCAAAAAGAAGCCGCTAGAGCAACTGAACTTGCAGTACAAAAATTTCAAGCAGAAGTATATTCGTCCAAAAGTATGGAGTTTGAAATTTTGCAAAGAATTAAAGAAACCGAAAACACAATCAACTTTTTATTAGGTCGTTATCCGCAGGAAATCCCTAGAGATAAAACCAATTTTTTAAGCTTGATGCCCAACAGTGTAACTTCTGGAATTCCGTCTCAATTATTGGCAAATCGTCCCGATATTAAACAAGCAGAACTAGAACTTGCAGCAGCTAAGTTGGATGTAAAATCGGCTCGTGCTGAATTTTATCCATCGCTAGACATTTCGGCATCTTATGGATTGCAAGCTTTTAATCCATCGTATTTATTTACGCTTCCAGAATCATTATTATATTCTTTGGCAGGAGATTTAGCAGCACCATTAATTAACAGAAATGCCATAAAAGCAGAATATAAAAATGCCAATGCACGTCAACTTCAAGCGTTGTACAACTATGAACGAACTATTTTAAACGCTTATTTAGAAGTAGCTACGCAGTTGTCAAAAATTAGCAATTTAGAAAATAGCTATAACTTGAAATCAAAACAAGTTGATGCCTTGAATAAATCAATTGATGTTTCTAATGATTTGTTTAAATCGGCTCGTGTTGACTATTTTGAAGTATTGATGACACAACGCGATGCACTTGAATCTAAACTAGAATTGATTGAAACTAAAAAAGAACAGCTAAACGCCACAGTTCACATATACCGAAATCTTGGTGGCGGTTGGAAATAAGAAGTTGGTTATTCTTAAGAGTCGGTCTAGTGATCGGCTCTTTTTTTATAATTTTTATTTTGTTTAACAATCGTTACTATTAAATTCATTTATGATACTGTATTTTTGCAATTCTAAATTTAATTTGTCAACATGAAATATACTACGCTTCCAAATACCAATATAAAAATTAGTAGCATTTGCTTAGGAACAATGACTTTTGGGAATCAGAATTCTGAAGCCGAAGCACATTCACAACTGGATTATGCTGTAGAAAGAGGAATTAATTTTCTTGATACTGCCGAGATGTATCCTATTGGTGGAAATGCTCAAATTTTTGGAAGTACCGAACGTCATATTGGAACGTGGCTTAACAAAATTGGAGCATCCAAAAGAGAAAAAATTGTTGTGGCAACCAAAATTGCTGGTCCAAATCGCGGTATGGAATACATCAGACAACCGTTAAATTTTTCTAAAAAGAACATTCATGATGCGGTTGAATTGAGTTTAAAAAATCTTCAAACAGAGTACATCGATTTGTATCAAATGCATTGGCCAGAACGCGTAATGAACATGTTTGGACAACGCGGTTTAGTAGAAATTGACACCAAATGGCAAGATAATTTCTTCGAAGTTTTATCTATTTATGATGGATTGATTAAAGATGGAAAAATAAAAAGCATTGGTGTTTCTAACGAAAATCCGTTTGGTGTAATGCGTTTTTTACAAGAAAGCGAAAAGCATAATTTACCTCGAATTGCAACAATTCAAAATCCGTATTCTCTTTTAAACCGTCTTTTTGAAGTTGGTTTGTCTGAAATTTGTATCCGAGAAAACGTTGGATTATTGGCGTATTCTCCGCTTGGATTTGGAGTGCTTTCGGGCAAATATTTAAACGGAACAAACCCAGATTACCGAATGGCAAAATTCCCACAATTCACAAGATATATCGGCGAAAATGCGACCAAAGCAACACGATTATATAAAGAATTGGCCGAGGCAAATGGATTGACAATTTCTCAAATGGCATTGGCGTTTGTAAACCAAAGAAACTTTGTAATGTCAACTATTATTGGTGCTACAACTTTAGAGCAATTGAAAGAGAATATTGATGCTTTTAATGCCGTTCTGTCAAATGAAATTTTAATAGAAATTGAAAAAATTCAGGAGTTAATTCCAAATCCTGCGCCTTAGTTTTTTAAAGTGTTGGTTTTGTCATTTCGATGAAGGAGAAATCGCATAAAGTAAATAGCTTGTGTGATTTCTCCTTCGTCGAAATGATAAAATGTACTTTACAATTTAATATGAATTGCTTCAAGTGGTTCGTCACCAATAACACTCGCTTTATGTCCATGAATTTTATCGTTAAATGTTATTGATTCTGGCAAATTATCTTCTGCCGTAAAAGATTCTCCGACATTAAAAATTATGAAATCACCATTTTGTAGTTCAATTTTTAAGCTGCCTTTTAAAATTATGATAAATGTTGCATCGCCAGCCAAATGAAATTGAGTGGAATAACCAACATCACTTCTTCTAAGGCGAAAATTTTTAGCAGCAATTTGATCGGTTAAAAACATGCCGCCACGTTTATTCACATCAAAATTATTTTTCGAAAAGATAGAAATTCCTTCCTCGTTTGTAGTAATTTTTGTTACAATAATGGGTTGCTTCATGCTATTTTATTCGATAACTAATTTGGTGTTATAGCTCTTACCATTTGATGTTTCAATCCAAACTAAGTAAATTCCGCTAGAAAGAGACGCAATAGCAATGGTGTTTTCTTGTGAATTTTCTAGTTTTCTAGACAAAAGCAGTTTTCCAGATAAATCATGTACTTCTACATTTGTTGCAAAATCTGTAGTTGAGGTTTTTATTGAAAACACATCTTTGGCAGGATTTGGATACAAAGAAAAGCCATTTTTTTCAAATTCAGATGCGTTTAAAGAAGTATCAATAATCTTAAAAATTGTACCCGATGAAACTCCTGCAACATATAATTCGCCTGTATTATCTTCTCCAAAAGTAGCAAAATTATTGTTGGCAAAAGCTGCAGTATAAGTAATCGTTCCTAAGGAATTGAGGGTTCCAATTTTATCACTACAATAATCGGTAAAAAAATATTTATTTTGAAAATTTGGATACATTGTTCCGGTATAGAAATAACCACCAGTTATAGAACATCCACCACCAGAATGAGAGTATTGTGCTATAGGAAATGTCATTGTTGTCATTGAAGCACATCCAGTTGTGTTGTAAGTTGCATTTCCTTCGTAGCATCGCCATCCAAAATTTAATCCTGTTGGTAGCGGATTTGTAACTTTATCTATTTCTTCAATTGCACCTTGACCGACATCGGCAATCCATAAATCGCCGTTTAATCTATTGAATGAAAATTTCCATGGATTTCGCATTCCAATTGCCCATATTTCATCATTTCCTGCTGTACCAACAAACGGATTGGTTGGCGGACTTGAATAATAAGGTGCAACGGCAACATTTACATCTATACGAAGCATTTTACCAAGATTTTCATTGATGTTTTGCGCTCTATTTCCAGGATCACCAGCACTTCCGCCATCGCCCATACCAATGTATAAATATCCATCTGGACCAAATTTTATACTGCCGCCATTGTGGTTAGTAAAAGGTTGCGCAACGGTCATTAATACAGTTCCTGTTGTGTTAGCAATATCAGGATTTGTTGGTGAAACAGAATATCTTGCAATGGTTGTATTTCCTGATAAATTGGTATAATTAACAAAAAAATATCCGTTGGTTGCATAATTTGGATGAAAAGCCATTCCTAGTAAACCTCGTTCGCTATCTGTAGTAACAATTGCAGAAAGATTTAAAAATGGTGTTGGATTAACCGTTCCATTAGTATTTAAAATTTTGATTAATCCATCTTTCTCAAGCACAAATAAGCGGTTGTCGTTAGTATGGGCAATTTCTAAAGGAAGATTAAAACCTGTTGCAAATGATTGTAAGCCTATAGTCTGAGAAAATCCTATTAATGTAAATAAGTAAAATCCTAAAAGTAAATAGTTTTTCATAGCAGTTGAATTTAGTATAATGTAAAGATAAGGAAATATTTAAAACATTCTCATTTATAATTAGTTAAAGAAAAAAGCATCCTAAAATTTATTAGATTTTAGAATGCTTTTTTATTCATTTATAGATTATCAATCACTTTGTCTTTTGGATATTTTACTTTGTAACTAATTCTTATTTTCTTGGTTTCGTTTGGTGCGAGTTTCAATTCCCAAGTTAAAATTCCGGTTTCAGAGTTTACTTTTGCTTTTCCATCGTCTAGTAATTCTATGGTAACTTCTTTATCGCTGCTCAACGGATATTGATCTTTTAGAATCATTAAAATCTCTTCTTTCTTATTGTTTCTAACAGTTAAATCGAAAGTAAAGGTTTGTTCTTTGTAAGAAGACAAGAATTTGGTTCCCGATTTATCGACTACTTTTTCGCGTTTGATTGAGATTTTTTTATCTCTTCCCATACTTAAATTTAAAGTATCAGCAGTTTGATTTGGGTTGATGTTTGTTTTGCCAACGTACAATCCTTCAAAAATAATATTGGCTTCACCAGGCAATAAATTGTATTTGGAATAGTCATTAATTTCAGCCAATAAAAACGCTTCTTTATCTACTCTTGGCGCAGCATAATATTTGTAAGTTGCAGGTAATTTTATTTCTTTCAACGCTACAGAATGTGCTTTTCCGTTGGATAAAATATCATAAGGAATATCAATGTCAAACGAGACGTTTAGTTGGTTTTCGTTGATGGATGTGTAATTTGAGATAGAATTATCATCAAATTCATCCAATCCATAGCTTGCTGTCGTGTCTGCATATTTGTAACTATTTGATTTTTCTTTTCTGCCTTGAATTTGATTTGAATAGACATTAGCAAATCCACTTCCACTTCCACTTCCACTTCCATATCCTACAGAATACTCTTGATACCTCAAAAACCAAGAACTAAGCAAAGGTGCTTGATTGTTCTGATTTGGATTTCCGCTTGACAATGTTAGTTTTACTTTTTTCCAATCGATGCCTGAGTTTTGAGTTACTTGTGCTTTGTACATCATGTTTATTGGATCTTTTACATTATCGACACGCAAATCATAAAATGGATTCCATGTTGCCGAATTGGTGATGTAATTAATGTCTAAATTGACGTTTCCAGCAATTTCATTCATTACTTGAATAACCAACTTTCCTTTAGAAGTTTTATCTTCTTTTTGGGTATTGATTATTAATTTCTCGTTTAAATCTTTTAGTTTTTTGGTAAATTTTGCTTCTTTTTCTTGAAGTGACACAACGGCATTGTCTAGTTCTGTTCTTTTGGCTTTGTAATAGTCAACTAGTTTCATTAATTCGGCTACATTCAATCCCGAATTGGTTCCGGCAACCGTTTGATTTTGGTCTAAAAGAGCAATAGTCTGTTGGTGCGAATAAACGTCAATTTGTACTTTCTTGATGTCTTTTTGAACCAAAGTTATGCTATCACGCACTTTTTTTATAGCAGGATTACTTTCGTCAATTTCATATTCTGAAATATAATTTTGTGTAAACTGAACCGATAAAACGGTAACCGAACTCGGTGCGCCAATTTGAACCGTATTTTCATTTAAATAATCAGCAACATTCTTGATAACAATTTCGCTTGTTCCAACAGGAAGATTGATCGTAGTGGTTTGTTGCAACTCGGCTGCATTGAAATAAACCGTTGCAGCTTTTACTTTGGCTGTGGCAAAAATTGGTTTTTGAGCAAAGCCAATACTCGTTATTAAAACTGTTATTGCCAAAAATAGTTTGTTCATAATAGGAAAGGATTAAATTTGAAATTTTATTATTTTTTTAGATTGCCATTGCGCTGTTCAATTGTTTCAATCCAAAGTCTTAAAGCAGTATTCTTAGCCTCCATTTTTTGCAATTCTACCGGTGATACTTTACTTTTTACAACTCCATTAGTAGTAGAATAACATTGATGAAGCAGTTTTATTGCCTTGATAACCGTTTTGTAATCAATCAAGTTAGAGTTTCCATAACCATTAATATAACAACTCTCTTTTTTGTCTGCAAAAACAGGTATGCCAAAATTTCTGTTTATAGGAATTAGTTTTTGGGTTTTATCATAATATTTCATTGTGAAAATTTGAACATCGCCAACTTTCGGAATTGGTCCATAGGAGTAACGACCTGGTTTCCTTTTGGTCATGTCGTTAGGAATATAAATTTCCTTTTGCTTCAATAATTTTGCATTAGACGAAGTGTTTAATACTGCTTCACTTATTTTTACCGAAAACCCAAGCGAATCTACTTTACTAATTTTTCCGTGAAAAATAACATCGGCATAAAGTACATTTTGATACTGAGGAATAGGTGCCATTTTAAAAAGAGTAAACGAAAATAACGAAAACGAAACGAGAAGTATAAGTGTTTTTTTCATGATTTATTTTTTTAAGTTTTTGTAATAACTATTGCGCGTTTCTATTTCGTCTATCCAAATTTTAGCAGCAGCATTTGACTCTTTAGCTTTTTTAATTTCGACATCAGAAATTTTACTTTTTAGAAATTCATGATCCCAAACACCTTGTAAGTTATGATAACAAGATTTAAATAATTTGATTCCTTTTATTGTTTCTTTATTGGATACAAACATTCCTTTTGTTCCACCATAAACATAACAAGAATTATTTTCTTTGGCTACAACTTCCAATCCGAAACTATAGTAAAATGGTTTTATAGTTTTTGTTTTAGCGTCATATTTTAAAGTAAAAATCATCTGAATTTCTTTTCTTGGTGCGCCATAAGAATATCTCGTTCTTTTACGAATATCATGCGAAACATAGATTTCTTTTTTCTTAAATAACAATTTATCAGTTGTATTATTGCAAATCTCTTCGTCAACTCTAACATAAAATCCCAATGAATCGGACTTTATTACTTGTCCCAAAAAGATGACATCGGCATAAAGTAATGCATTGGTTTGTGGTACAGCAGCAACTTCTTTACTGTTAAAAGCGTAAAAAGAAAGTATAGAAAATATAAATAATAGCTTTTTCATGAGAGTGTTTTTATATATAGAGGACAATTTTTGTAAAAAGGTTGGGATGAGTATGATTTTTTTTAGAAATTAAAATTGTCTGTTGCTGTCGTATCTACTTCTGTCTTAATTATAGTTTTGTTATTTAGAAAAAATTGTGCCGCACCAGAAATCAACATCGGAGTATTTTGTCCAACAGTATCGATTGCAGTAATTAAATTGCGTCGTAGCATCAATCTAGTTAAGAAATTTTCTTGTTGATTGGCAAAGGATTTTAATTTGTTTTCCGAATCAAATCGGTACATAAATCCTTTAGGTTTTGGAATTATGGTAGCTAGAAACAAACACTCTTTCAGGTTTAAATCGGAAGGTCTTTTTTGAAAATAAAAATGGGATGCTTCGCCAATTCCATACACATTTGGACCCCATTCGATAATGTTAAAATAAACCTCAAGCATGCGTTCTTTAGTAGCAATTTTATTATTTTCTAAAATGTAAACCAATAGAATTTCTTCTAGTTTTCGCGACAATGTTTTTTCTCGAGTTAGAAAAACATTTTTTACCAATTGCATGCTTATTGTGCTTGCGCCACGAGAGAATTTCTTGGTTTTAATATTCTTGGCAATCGATTGTTTGAAGGCTTCGTTTATAAATCCGCGGTGATTAAAAAACGATGGATCTTCGCTAGTTAAAACGCATTTTTGAAGATAAAGTGAAATTTCGCTCATAGGAGTAAAATTAGCATTGGAACTTCCAACAACAATCGGACGTTGCTCAACACCTTTGTCTATGGCACGATACGTAAATTCTGAATTTATTTTATTCAAATTTGCTTCGCCGTATTTTGTTATTTTTAGGTTTTCGGGTTTCAGATTGCTTTCAAAAACTACATTATCAGGTTTGCTTTTATTGAATTCAAAATTTAGAGTATAGCCAAAATTTCCTTGCGCTTCCATTCCTGCAAAATGATCGAATAAACCATTTGGTAGTGAAGTAATAAAATCTTGCGCTTTCATTTTTGGGATGCTCAATTTTAAGGTATAAATTTTGTCGATATCGTTAGTGTAAGCAATATATGGTTTGCATTTTATAGCGTTAATTTGAACACTAGAAGTGCTGTCAAGAGCTATAAACCTTGAGCCTAGAACAAATTGGTAATCGAAACGTGCATTTTTAATAAAAACGTCATTTTTAGCAATTTTAGCATGATTTATTTTAAGATTTTGGATAGAAGTATAGCCACCAATATGCAATTCGCCACCACTCATTTCCAGATTTTCTAAATTGAAATGAATGGTTTTAAAACTTGTTTTCAGATTGATTTTTTTCTCTAAATAGGGAATTCTGATGCTGTCATTTTTTGAACTAGAGAAGTTTAAATCGGCCTTTCTGTCTCTTGGATCGGCAAATCCAGTGATGTTCCAATCTTGCGTAAAATCATCCGACGTTACGTTAATAAGTGAGGTGAGTTTTTTGTTTTCTAGCGCTAATTGTTTAAAGTCAAACAGCACTTTGTTGCCCATATCGTCCACCTTGAATGCAAAACCTTTTACATTCATGTTGGTAGGAATTAAGTTTAGCGTTTTAGAAAGAATTCTATAGGCAAGCTTCGCATAATTGGCTTGTTCGTTGCTTTTTTCGTTACTTTTATGTTTGATAAAAGCATCAAAATTGCTTCCGTTTTTGTTTTTTACTAATTGAATAAAACCTTTATTGATTTCTAGTTTTCCTAGTTGAATGTTTCCGAAAAGCAATTCCCAAAAATTAACCGTAGTTTTTAGATTTTCAATAGAAACTAAGGTGTCTGCTTTTTTTGGAATAAGTGTAATTTCTTCAAATTCTAAATCGGATACCCCATGAAATTTAGCACTTTTCACCTGAAATCTACACTGATATTCGCGGTTGAGTTTGTTGTCAATTTTGGTTATGGCGCTTTCTAAAATGGTATTTCTAAAAGCAAAAAAAAGGAGTACTCCAAGTAGAATAACCAAGAGAACTAGTTTTAAGAAAAGAAAGAAATTTTGCTTTTTGGTTCTCATTTTGTTTTATCAACATCAAGTCCAAGTCCGATTACATTGGGTAGATAAATACCTTTGAAGTTGTTTTTTATTGCGATACTGTATTTTCCTTTTTGGAGTTTTGCTTTGTTTTTTATTGTTAAAGATAAGTCGCAAATGTCTCCAGAGCAATCGCCAAGTTCTTTTCCTGAAGCATCTTTTATTTTTAAATCTATACTGATTTTTTCTTTTTCACCAGCTGGATTTTCAATCGTAAAATCTATTGGAACACTCGCAAATTGATAATCATAAACATGACTAAATTTGAAAACAACATCATACAATTGTGCTTCATCATCAATTGTAAATTCATATATTTTTACATCAGATTGTTTCCATTGGTTACTTTCTGATAACGAATCAAATTTGCTATAAACAGAAGATGAATTGCAAGACAGTAGCATAAAAATCACTAAATAAGAGAAAATAATTTTTGCTTTCATAAAATAATTTTTAAAGATAACGTTATGCCAATCAAATTATTATCCGAATAGGTTTTCTACAACTTCTTCAATTTTAGAAACCATAATAATCTTAATTCCTGGATATTTGCTAGCTATTTTGTTATATTTAGATACATAAATAGTGGCAAAACCTAGTTTTTCTGCTTCTTGAATGCGTTGTTCCACACGATTTACTGGTCGAATTTCGCCCGAAAGTCCGACTTCGCCAGCAAAGCAAACGTCTTTATTAACAGCAATATCCTCGTTAGATGATAAAATGGCAGCTACAACAGCCAAATCAATCGCTGGATCATCAACAGAGATTCCGCCAGTTACATTCAAGAAAACGTCTTTTGTACCCAATCTAAAACCGGCTCTTTTTTCTAGAACTGCCAGTAACATATTGAGTCGTTTGGCATTGTATCCTGTAGTACTTCGTTGTGGTGTTCCATAAACTGCGGTCGAAACTAAGGCTTGAATTTCTATCATCAACGGACGCATTCCTTCTAGTGTTGAGGCAATTGCAGTTCCAGATAATTGTTCTTCTCGGTGCGAAAGTAAAATTTCTGACGGATTGGAAACTTCTCTCAATCCAGAGCCTAACATTTCGTAAATTCCAAGTTCGGCAGTAGATCCAAATCTGTTTTTTAAACTTCGCAATATTCTATAAACGTGATTTCTATCGCCTTCAAATTGTAGTACGGTATCAACCATGTGCTCTAGAATTTTTGGTCCAGCTATGCTTCCGTCTTTGGTAATATGTCCAATAAGAATTACTGGAACATTACTTTCTTTGGCAAATTTTATTAGTTCGGCGGTACATTCTCTAATTTGAGAAATACTTCCCGGCGACGATTCAATATAATCGGTATGAAGTGTTTGAATAGAATCTATGATGACGATTTCGGGTTCAATTTCTTGAATTTGGCGAAAAATATTTTGGGTTTTGGTTTCGGTAAGAATATAACAATTGTCGCCGTTTGGAGTAATTCTTTCGGCACGCATTTTTATCTGTTTCTGACTTTCTTCGCCCGAAACATATAACGTTTTATAAGGTAGTTTTAATGAAATTTGAAGCAATAAAGTACTTTTTCCTATTCCAGGTTCGCCTCCAAGAAGGATTAATGAGCCAGGTACAATTCCGCCACCAAGTACACGGTTTAGTTCACCATCAACAGTGTCCATTCGAACCTCTTGTGCCGAATCAATTTCGGCAATTTTTAATGGTTTGGATGCTTTTTTAACTTCTGATGTTGTAGCTTTCCAACTGGTTTTTTCTTCTTTTTGAATTACTTCTTCAACAATAGTATTCCATTCTTTGCATGAATTGCATTGTCCTTGCCATTTGGCATATTGAGCACCACAATTTTGACAAAAGAAGGAAGTTTTAATTTTTGCCATTATTTCTTTTTAATTTGACCTCTAAGTTCATCGGCTTTACCAAGCATCATGTCTTTAGTTAAATCGCCAATTTCTTGCATTTGAAAACCATTTTGATAATATTTTACAGCATTTTTAATGTCGCCTGTATTTTCATAATACATTGCCATATGGTAATCGCCAAGCATAGATTTAGGGTACATTTTACGAGAAAGTTGCGCTAATTGTTCAAATTCTCCATAGGCTTTATTCTTTAAAATTGCGGCTTCAATGGCTTTAAAATCATTTAAACGAATGCTCATTTTGATGCCCAATGCTTTTTCTAAAACATCATATTTGTTTTTTAGATAATCTACATAACCCGATTCTAATTTAACAATTTTTTCTTGAAATTCTGAAGTTGAAATAGGTTGGTAGGAAGCAAAAAATTGATATAATGCGCTTGGAATTGAGTATAAAACTAGCGAATAATGCGATGCGCCTTTAAAATCGTCGTATTTGTAATTTAGACTTGGGTTAGTAACTGCTTTAATATTTTCGTCTAAAGTTGTAATTTTTGTCCTCATTTTTTTAATATCTCCATCAGCAGATGATTGATAGTAAAAGATATTTTGTTTAAAAGTGGCTAATCGTTCTGCAACTCGAACTTCCATTTCTGTTGCAAGTTCAGGACTAAGTGAGATATAGGCGTTAAATAATGGATTGTCTTTGTATAAAAATAAATTCATGTAACCAGCAGTTACGTCATGTCCGGCAATTATTTTAAATGGTGATATTCTGTATTTGTTTTGCAAAAAAGGAAGTAGTTCACCACCAATAAATTCGAAAAAGCTTTCGCCTTTTCCTTCTGGTAAACCGGTGCTTTGGTCAAAGGTGCAATCGTCAGTTCGTTCATTATCTTTATTTTGATCCAGTCCAACTATAATTACTTCTGGCAAATCGTCCCAATAATTGCCATAACTTATTGCGCCTTGAAAAGGTTCAAATAGGTAATCGCCATCTAGCAAAAATAATAATGGGTAAGTTTTTTTAGAATCTTTATTGTATGATTTAGGGAGTGAAACAGACAATTGACGGTATTTGTCGAGTTTTTTAGATAAAATACTATCTTTCATTTTTTGTGCAAATCCATTACAACTCACAGCGATAACCAATAATAAAACTAATTTTTTCATATAATGTTTGTTTTTGAATGACTAATAGACAATCTAAAAACAAGCAATATAATAAATTATTTTCTATTTAAGATAGGAAGCAGTAAAAATGACAACAATCCTAAAATCAAAACTAGTAGCATTTGTGATGTCCATATGATCCATCCAAAAGCTGTTCCTGCAGGTTCTGCAATGGCATAAAATAGTAAAACTTTGGAGGTTAAAAAAGGATAAGCTCCAAATCCGCTATTGGTAAATGCTATGGCAATACTTCCTACAACGAAGCATGTTATGATTGCGCGCATAGTAAGTTCTGAAGTTTCGGGAATTACTTTAGTGGCTACAAAATAGGTGATTAAATAAGAGGTCCAAATTAATATTGTTTGAAAAAAGTATTTCCATTTTTCTTTCATGTGAAAAATACTCAATAAACCTTCTTTTAGTCCCGATATTTTTTCTTTAAAAAGAGCAACTATTTTTAGTTTAGAATAGTTGTAAATCAAAATAAATACTATAAGTAAAATGATTCCTATTACAGAAAGAAGCGCAATTAAATGCAACGGAATTTTATCAAGAATAAATGCTTTTACAATCTTAAACTGAAGTATTACAGATAGTAACATGAAGAATAATAAGAAAAACATGTCTATAATTCTCTCGGCGACTATGGTTCCGAAACCTTTGTCAAACGGAATATTATTATATTTTTTTACAATTAATGCTCTAGAAATTTCACCAGATTTGGGTACCGTTAGATTTAATAAATAGCCAATATTTACGGCCATAAAATTATTCTGAAAAGAAGATGCGTAGCCCAAATGATCAAGCATATATTTCCATCGGTAAGCTCTTATTGCGTTTCCAATAAAGCCAATGAAGACTGCTAAAACAACATAAAAGTAATCGGCATTTTTAAAATAACCTACAATTTCATTGATTTGCGCTTCGGTAAATTTGTTGTATTGATAAACAATGATGCCAACTCCTAGTAGAATAGGAATTGCTATTGACAACCATTTACTGATGTGCTTTTTCAAAATGTTATTTCAATGAATTGTCATTTTCATTAGGGAAAACGAGCCAAGGTTTGAAGGTTTTTGCTTCTTCAAAATCTAAAGTAGCATACGAAATAATGATGATAATATCGCCTGCATGCACTTTTCGAGCAGCTGGACCATTAAGGGTAATTTCGCCCGAATTTCTTGCGCCTTTTATAGCATAAGTTTCAAAGCGTTCACCATTATTGATGTTTACGATAGCAACTTTTTCACCTTCAATAAGGTTGGAAGCATCCATAAGAGCTTCATCAATAGTAATACTACCGATATAATTTAAATCTGCGCCAGTTACTTTAACGCGATGAATTTTTGATTTTACAACTTGAATTTGCATGGGGCAAAGTTAAATTAATTTTTTTTATTTAAAACGAAATTGTATCAATCAATCTTACTTTGTTTGCAAAAACAGCTATAAAAGCACGGTATTTCTTGCTTTTACTTTTTTTAATGCACGGTAACAAGGATGCTTCATCAGCAATTTCAAAATATTCCAATTCAAATAATGGATTTTTTTGAAATGATTCTTTCACAAATTCAGAAACTATTTTAGCAGATTTCGTGCCAAAAAGTGTTTTAGCTCTACTTATTGTTTTATAAATTACTGCAGCTTCTTTGCGTTCTTGACTAGAAAGGCGTTCATTTCTAGAACTCATTGCAAGTCCGTTTTGCTCTCTAAAAATCTCGCAACCTATTATGTTTACTGAAATTTTTTCTTTTTCAACCAATTTTTTTACAATTTGTAATTGTTGAAAATCTTTTTCTCCAAAATAAGCATTTGTTGGTTTTACAATTTCAAACAATCGTTTTACAACCGTTCCAACTCCGTCAAAATGTCCAGGACGAAATTTTCCTTCCATTTGATTTTCTAGACCGTCAAAATCATAGTGTTCCGATTTTGTATTTCCTTCATAAATATCGTCAACGGTTGGAGCGTAAACAATTATATCACTTGATACAGTTTCTATTTTTTTAACATCGGATTCTAATGTTCTTGGATATTTTTTTAAATCTTCTAGATTATTAAATTGAGTAGGGTTTACAAAGACGCTAATCACTGTAATGGCATTATTATCTATAGATTTTTTTAATAAAGATAAATGACCATCATGCAAAGCGCCCATAGTTGGAACAAAACCTATTGGAGAATTATT
>NZ_JAYWFT010000192.1:0-7340 GCF_043778725.1 Flavobacterium sp.
ATTAGCTGTAGCATTTATATAATCGTCGCATTTGTGTAAATTTGATATTATAAAAGTACTTGGTAGTTGCGTTACCGACACAATTAAATCTAATTGGGCTACATTAAAACAGGTATTTGCATTTTCTACTCTTACCCAAACGGTTGCGTTAGAAGTAGTGTAGGCTAATGGATTTGGTATTAAAAATAAACTATTATTAGCATTTGCAGCAGCAGAGGATGTAAAGTAAGTAAAGGTTTCTAATGCCGAATTGGTCGATATAAAATTATTTTTTTCGGTCAAATTAAAGGTTGCAATTCCATCGGTATCGGTATCACATTGAATTAATGTTACAGGACTAGAAACGACAGGTAATGCATAAGTTGTTAATGTAGCATTGCCAGATAGTAATCCGCAGGAGTTTCCATTTCTATTTAAAAAGACTCTGTATTTATAACCGTTCATTGATGGCGTTACATTATTTACGGATAACATAATTGAAGTTGCTCCAGTGTAAGGAGCATTATTTAAAATATCTGTCCATGTAACTCCATTATTTATAGACAATTGCCATTGGTATGAAGTTGTTGGTGTAGAAGTAACAATTGTAAAAGTAGCATTTTGAAGTTCGCACGTTATTTTATTTGTGGGTTGTGTTGTTACAGTTATTGGTGCGGCAGTTATGTAATTTATATTTGGTGCAGTATATCCAATTCCGCTTGTAACAATTCCATTTGTATTTACTGTTGCAGGAGTAATTGCTCCAAGAAAACCATCATTATTTGCATCTGTAAATCCAGCCTCAATAACGTCATTGCAACCATCGTTATCACTTTCTAGATCTAAGTAATTATTTATTGAATCGCCATCAGTGTTAGCAATTGTATAATTTTCAATTCCGCTATCTGGAGAAGTTTCTAGTGCATTGTTCAATCCATTTGTTCCAAAACTTGAACCATCAATAACACCATTTAAATTAGCATCTATTGCAGTACTTCCTGATTCGGTCAAATCATAAATTCCATCGTTATCAGAGTCTAAATCTAAATAATCTAAAACACCATCATTATCTGTATCAGCAGGAGAAATTCCGTTAGAATATACATCATCAATTCCGTCATGATTTACATCTGTATTAGAAGCAGCAGTAAATGCAACGCCTTGTGCTTCAATATAATCTGTAATTCCGTCATTGTCACTGTCAGAATCTAATTGATCTGGAATTCCATCACCATCAGAATCCTTAGGCACACAAGTTGCATAAAATTTTAGTGTAGCTTTATTGACAGAAATATCAGAAAGATTTCTTTGCTTTATACTTATTGTTGTTGCTTGATTTATTAAAAATTTAAAAGTTCCAGTTCCTGCAGCTAGTGGCGTTGTACTGTTAAGTCTAAATCTAATTTCGAATGAAGAATATTCGGTTACGCCACTTTCATAAAACCCATCGTAATTGGTGTCAATTAGTAATTGATTGGTCGGGTTTAAAACGGTTACTGTTTTATTTACTGCTGAATTTATTGTAAATTCTGAATCGGCAGTTAATAAATCGGAGGCATTTGCAGTTGTAGCATATTCTAATCCTACAGACATTGGTTGTGCAAATGTCATCTCGTATTTTACAAAATTTGTTTTTCCTGCCGGAATATCTGTAACAAAACTCCCATTGGAATTGCCAATAAATGGCGTTGCGCTTGCAGTAGTTGATGTAGCTATTGTTCCAGTAAATGTGTTAGAATATGTTGCTGTAGTAATAGTTCCAGACAAAGGATTGATTAGCGAAATGTTTTGGTTGCCAAATGATTCTGTACAATTTGTAATGCCATCTCCATCATAATCTAAATCAGAATTATCTACTACACTGTCGTTGTCAATATCTGTAGGACAAGAGCTAACAGGAATTTCGTCTGAAAAAATATCAATATTACATGCAGATAATGTTGCTTTTACTTTATAATATCCTGGTTGCGTTGGCGAATAATTGCTTGCATTGGCACCAGAAATTGGATTACCGTTAAAATACCATTGAAATACATCAAATCCTATAAGAGCACTCACACTTAAATCAACGTTTGGTAAACAATTGGCTTGCGTTAAATCTATTTGTTGAAAGGAAACTTCGGGTTTATAAGTAAATCCAGAATAATATCCGCCAAAAGTTGCTGCTCCATCACTTCCATAGGCTGCCAAATACAATTGTGTTGTAGAAAAAACAGAAATATTTCCTTTTAAACCAGTTAAAACATAACATTCAAAAGCTGGATTTCCTGAAACAGCATTGGGACCAACAACAGATATACTTGATGGTAAAGTAGCTAAAGTATAGGAAACAGAATTTATTATAAAGCTTAAAGAGGAGGCAGTTTCGGTAGTTATGGTAACTCTACCAGTAAATTCTCGTGTGCCAATATATTCTATTAATGGAATATTATCTATAACTTTTGGAGTTTGACAACTTAATGGTGGCACAAAAAACATCTCTTGATTGGCTTGATTATTCATAGAACCATCACCAACACTTTGATAGGCAAATAATGTTTTAGGACTAGCAGTTGTATTGTTTGTGTGAACATACATGATGCCATTAGCACTATAATCTGTACCCAATAAGTTCACATATCCGCCAGCATTTAATGTATAACTAGGTGTTGTTGAATTGTTTAAATATATTTCGGTATTGTTTTGATTGGCAATTAATAAAACACGTTCTACATTATCCATCCCTGTACTTTTTACAAAAATGTATTCGGAACCTGTTCTTTCTGACGAGACAATTTGGTCAAATCCCATATCTATATTGGATAATTCACCATTTGTACCACCAATAGAACCGCAATTTACAGCTATAGGTTTGTCTGCTCTAACTACAGATCCTATAAGCGCATCTCTATTGGCATTTGTTGGACCTTGAACTGCCATAATAAAACTTTGACCACTATTTAAAACTATTGATGAAGGTGTATTTCCTGCGCCAGAATTATTGACTAAAACGGCACCAGTTTTTATATCCGAAAAATTTACTGTTGTATTGTTTTCTGTGGCTAAAATGGAGACAAAAGTGTAATGTCTATCGGCATAATTTGATACTAACATATTTGTCAATCCGCCAATTCTAAATTCGGTACCAAGTGCAGCCAATCCTTTAGAAACCAATTCTCCAGCTTGATTTCCTGTTTGATCAATAACTCTTCCTGTAACATAAACCATGTCTTCAGCCTCAATAATATAACCGCTATCAGACATAATAGTGTTGGCCAATCCTTGTGAAGCAAGAAATTGATTACCGCTACCAGAGGATGTAGTGTCAAACACAAAAGGGATGTCTCTAGAAACAGTGCCGCTTATGGTTGTGCTACCCAATTGTTTTATTAAAAAGTTAATTGGCGTTACGCTTGGTGTTGATATATATAGAAATTGCGATCCTGGAGGCATAGAATCGGAGTTGGACAATGGCGGTATGTAATGTGTTTTGCTAAATTGAGAGTAGCAATTAATTGATAGTAAGGTTATTATAATATATAAGAGTAATCTGTTTTTCATTCGTTAAAAATAACAAATAAATTAGATTTATTCTATAATAGTTTTGTTTTTTAATGTTTTTTAACACTAGTTAAACGCTTATAAATCTCTTTTTTTCAATAAAAAATAGGATAATGAAATAAAGATTGCAGTCCAAACTAGAACGATAAGTATTGTAGTAAAATGAACAGTATAATCTTTGGTATTTTGAATCCCAATTTGAGATCCTATGTTTTTAATTACTGATAACTTAGAGAACGGCTCAATCAATAAACAAGACATAGATTCTAAGGGTAAAAAATCTAGAAAATTTCTTGAAAAATGAAAGTTTGAATAGACTAAAAAACATTCAATAATGAACCAAATAAATAGAAAACCTAGCGCAAAAGCTGATCTTTTTATGAGAATTCCCAAAAATAAACAAAAAGAAAAAAATCCGATTAGGTTTACAAAATAGGCAAGTAAATAGCTCATTTTGGAAAATATAATATCTAATTCAGTGTAGGAAGAGAAAATTAAACCTAAAATTAAAGAGGTTATAAAGACAAAAACAGTTGAAACAACAGAGAAAGCTATAACGGTTAAAAACTTAGACGCTATAAATTCTTTTTTACTCATTCCGTCAATAAGATTTTGTTTTAATGTGCCATAACTGTATTCGTTTGCCATCATTGATACAATAATTATGGCAAAAAATATCTTAGCATAAACAGCAATAAATGAATTAAAATGCCATATAAACGGAAAATTAAAAACTCCTTGTTGAGCAACGTCTATGTGAATTGGTCCAAAATCTAATTTTATAAAAGAAATAATTGCAAGTAAACTTAGCAACCCAAAATAGGTTATTGTTAATATTCTACTGGCTTTATTTTTCCATATTTTTTGTAATTCTATTGCGAGTAATCGTTTCATTTGGGT
This sequence comes from Flavobacterium sp., assembly GCF_043778725.1. GTDB lineage: Bacteria > Bacteroidota > Bacteroidia > Flavobacteriales > Flavobacteriaceae > Flavobacterium. The sequence continues at coordinate 4,420 of NZ_JAYWFT010000192.1, forward strand.
TGTTGGAATTTAGATTATTTACCTGTTAATTGTAAAAATTGTTCTTCAAGACTATTTTTCTTTTTTGTTAAATGGTTTAGATAAATTGACCTTTCACAAAGAAATTTATTTAACAAAGAAGTATCAATATCAGTTTTAGAATAGAGTAAAATTTTACCATCTATTTCTTTAATTTCGGTTATGTTTTGAAAGTCTTTTAAAGCTGCTATTGCAAGTTTATTATCATTCGCTTGTAGCTCTATAAAACCATTATTACTTGACATTCCCTCAACTGTTCCTGAGTAAAGTATTTCGCCTTTTCTTAAAATTAAAACATGCGAACATACTTTTTCTACTTCATCAAGTAGGTGAGAAGCTAATAAAATTGTTGTTCCTTGACTGGCTATAAATTTTATAATATCTCTTATTTGGTGAATTCCTTGCGGATCTAAACCATTTGTAGGTTCGTCAAGAATTAATATTTCGGGATCGTTTAACAACGCAGATGCTATTGCCAATCTTTGTTTCATACCCAATGAGAAAGTATTGAATTTGCTGTCTTTTCTATCAATAAGTCCAACAACTTCTAGCTTTTCTTGTACCTTATTGTAGTTTATTCCTTTTATTTTACAAACCAATTCTAGATTTTCTTGAGCGGTCATGTAGGGATAAAAATTTGGACGTTCTATAATAGCACCTACTTTTTTTAGAGCTTCATGAGTTTTTATTGCTCCGCCAAACCAAGAATATTCACCAGATGTTTTGTTGACAACATTTAAAACAATGCCCAGAGTAGTCGATTTTCCTGAACCATTTGGACCAAGAATTCCATAGACATTACCTTTTTTTATTTCTAATGAAACATTTTTTACGGCTTGTAATTTGCCATAACGTTTGTTCAAATTTTTAATACACAGAATGGTTTCCAAGTTGATTTATTATTAGGTTTAAAAGTAAGACGAACAAGTAATCTATTTGTTACTAACAGATCGATTATTATAAATTAAAAATAGTTTAAACTCATGTTTTATTGACTATTACAGCTGTTTTATAACTTTTCCATTATCATCTATTGTAACTTCTTTTCCTCCAAGGAAAGCTTTTGCAGTAAGTTTATTTTCGGAGTTATATTTAAAATTTGCAGGTTTTTGATAATAAAAATGGGTAATTTCTTGCCCTAATTTATTGATGTATCCATATCCGAAATCAATTTTTGCAATACAAAAACCGTTTTCTAAAGAATAAATTTCATCATATTTAACCGGAGTGATTTCTTTGTTTTCAATGGTTACAATTCCGTATTTATCTTTTATTTTTACCTTCCACAAGCCATAACCAATAGATTCTAACGAGTCGTAGAGTATCGGAATTACAATTTTTCCTACTCTATCTATTACACCAGATTTTATTTTGTTTCCAAAAGCGATATTCTCATCCTTAATTTGAACATAAATAGTATTAGAATAATCCAACACTAAAAAATGATACTTACACGGAATGATTATTTTTCCTGAAGAATTGATGACGCCATAAGCATCGTTTTTTATAACTACAGATAAATTGTTTTTAAAATCTTGAGAAATAGATTGGTATTCGCATGGTAGAATTTCATTGTTATTAAGATCAAGCAAACCCATTTTTGAGTCTTTAATAACTATAAATAAATTTTCATTCCAATCGTATATTTTCTCGAAATTACTACCAATTTCTTTAAAATTTAAATCTAAAATATAGTTCCTATTAGAATCATTATAGTCATTAGTTCTATAAAATTTCTGATACGGATTTTGTGGTATCATTCCATATTTAAACATTGTAATTTCGTTTCCTTCTTTGTCAATGGCGCCAAAACCATCTGTTTTATATGCCCAATATTTTCCTGATGGTTTATAGTTTTCAATAATATCATCAATGTTAGAATAAATGGGTTTAGTGATGGTTTTAAATTTTGAATTTATAATTCCGTATTTTTTATCATAGCTACCATTTTTTGCTGTTTCAGAATACAAATAGAAGTCGTTTTTATAGATTAAATCTTCATAAATTGCATTCAATTGAACTTTTTCTTTAAAATTCAGTAATCCATAGTTGTTGGATTTTTTTATTCTAAAAACATTTTTTTTTATCGGAATCAACTCCTCATACTTGGGTTCAATAGTGATTTTGTCGTTTTTAAAACCCCATTTTCCGTTGCTTTGAAAAGTGTAACTAAATTTTATTTCGGTATCATTATTTGTAAATCCAAGTACTTTATAATAGTTCAGTTTGTAATCTTGACTGTACGATTGGATTGCATCATAAACTACTTCCAATACTGGATTTCCAATAGTATCAAGAACTCCAGCTTTATTATTTTCGGTAACATAATAGTTGTATTTTCCGTAAGATGGATAATTAGATTTTGCTTCATATTTCGAATTTATTTTAGCAAAATGAGTTAAAGTCAGCATTGTTTTATCAACAGCAATAAAATCGGATGGTTTGAAAGGTGTTGTTCTTAGGTTGTATTGGTGCAGAATTTCTCCGTTTTTGTTTCTTAAAATGATAGTGTTGTGACCATAATTTCTTGGTCTGATACTGTTTATTGGTCGTATACCATCTTCAAAATCTACTCTTGCCTTTTCCAAATTATTATAATCGATTTCAATCATTTGAATTCCGTTATAAAAATTATAATAAATTATATTCGGACTTTTTTTAGTATCAAATTCAAGTTGAGAAATAGAAATTTGACAAAATGATTTATTGAAAGTAAAAAGCGATAGAAAAGCAATGAGTAGTAATTTTGTGTTCATCAAACTAAAATTGGAATTGTGAAACTAGCGATAATATATTCTAAATTAGATTTTTTTAACAAATCATTAAACAGTTTTACTGATAAGGAACCACATAAGGTTGACCCATTTGAAAATCACGAAATTCAATATCTGAGTTTTGAAAAG
>NZ_JAYWFT010000193.1:0-19910 GCF_043778725.1 Flavobacterium sp.
GTTTTCCGCCTGAACCGTTTCGCAATAATTTCACAAATTCCATTAATTCTAACGGATTGGTAAATGCCGAATGCGTTGGCGGTGAAATAATATCGTGACCTTTGGAAACTAGACGAATATTAGCAATTTCATCGGTTACTTTTTCTTTTGGTAAAATGCCACCATGGCCAGGTTTTGCGCCTTGTGAGAATTTAATTTCAATCATTTTGACGTTGTCCAAAGTGGCGCGTTTTGTAAATTCGTCGTAATCAAATTTTCCTTCGGAATTGCGACAACTGAAATATCCTGTACCTATATTCCAAACGACATCACCACCTTGCAAATGGTAAGGAGAAAGTCCGCCTTCGCCAGTATTATGGTAAAATCCTCCTTGTTTTGCTCCGTTATTTAATGCTAGAATTGCATTTTTACTAAGTGATCCAAAACTCATGGCGCTGATGTTGAATAAACTTGCATCATACGGTTTTTCGCATTGAGAAGAACCAATTCGAACTCTCGGATTTTCATTTACATTTGAAAAAGAAATGGCTCTAATACTGTGATTTATCCACTCATAACCGTTTTCATAAACGTCAAGTTGTGTTCCGAATGGCATGGAATCGGTTTCTTTTTTGCTTCGTTGATAGACCAAACTTCGTTGTAATCTTGTGAATGGTTTTCCGTCGGTATCGCTTTCTATGAAATATTGGCGAACGCCTGGACCAAGTGCTTCAAGCAAATAACGCATTCTTCCCAGCAATGGAAAATTTCTACGAATGGTTTTTTTGGATTGGAACATATCGTAAAAACCCATGATGATAAGTGGAATAAATATCAATAACAGAAAACTGAATTTCCAGTTGATATAGGTTAGAATTCCGATAATTGCCAATGATGTTATGGCGAATGTTATGAATACTTTTCTCATTTTTTATTTTTTTTAGCCACGAATTTACTCGAACAATAATTCTTATTATTTAACTATTTATCTGTTTACAAAGTTTTAATCTCAATACTTACTACTTCAATCTTAATACTATTTCAATTTAAATCGCTGAATCTTTCCAGTCTCAGTTTTTGGTAATTCTTCTACAAAAAATAGTGTTCTTGGATATTTATATGGCGCTGCTGATTCTTTGAACCACAGTTGAATATGTTTTTTAAATTCATCTGATGCTTTAGATGAATCTTTTAGTACAATGTAAGCGCAAACTAACATCCCACGTTCTTCATCTGGCAAACCAACAACGGCACATTCTAATATATCTTCATGGGTTAAAAGTACGGATTCTACTTCAATTGCACCAATATTATATCCTGAAGAAATTATCATATCGTCGCCACGAGCTACAAACCAAAAATAACCATCTTCATCTTGACGGAAAATATCTCCTGTAATATTCCATCCGTTTTCTACATATTCTCTTTGTTTTTCAATTCGGTTTAGGTATTTGCATCCTGTGATTCCTCGAACGGCCAATCTTCCTGATTCGTTAGTTGGAACTTCATTTCCGTCGGCATCGATTATTTTGGCCTCATAACCTGTAATTGCTTTTCCGGTTGCGCCAGGTTTCATGTTTTTTTCGTTAGATGAAATGAAAATATGTAGCATTTCGGTTGCTCCAATTCCGTCTATGATTTTTAGTCCAGTTGCAGTGTACCAATCTTGCCAAACCTTTAATGGTAGGGTTTCGCCGGCAGAAATACATTTGCGTAAGCTAGAAATATCGTACTCATTAACTTTGGTTGTGATGATTCTCCATGCTGTTGGCGCTGTGAAACAGATTGTGATTTTGTATTCTTGAATTGCTTTTAATAGTAAATCTGGTGAAGGTTTTTCTATTAAAAAAGTTGATGCTCCAAAATACATTGGAAACAAAACCAATCCGCCAAGACCGAAGGTAAATCCTAGTGGAGGACTTCCTGTAAAAACATCGTTTTGAGTGGGTTGTAATGAATATTGAGGAAATGCTTCGCAAATATTTAAAATATCTTTGTGATAATGAGACGTCATTTTGGGTAAACCTGTTGTTCCAGAAGTAAATCCGATTAAGCAAATAGAATCGGCTTTGGAATGATAATTAACGAATGTTTTTGGTTTGGATTCCATCAAATTTTCCAAATCGGAATTTCTGAAGAAGCTGACTTTTTTAAGAAAGTTGGATTTTACCAAATTCATTTCTTCTTCTAATTCGCTGTCGCAGAAGGCATGGGAAATTTCGGCACAATCAATCATTGTGGTCAATTCTTTTGCACGAAGTAGTGGCATTGTTGAAACTACGATTCCGCCAGCTTTTAATACGGCAAACCAACAAGCGACCATCATTGGATTATTGGCAGACCTTATCAACACACGATTGCCCGATTTTAATGCTAAATCATCTATTAAAACATGCGCAATCTGATTGGTTTTTTCGTATAAATCTTGATACGTCCAAGTTTCTGTAAAAGTTTTAATGCAAATGTTGTTTCCGCGACCTTCATTAATGTGATTGTCTAATAATTTATCAACACAATTGAGCATTTCTGGATGCTGAAATTGTGTTAAATCTAAAAAATAATATTGTGGAAGAAATTCTAATTCAGGTAAACTATGTTGTGCAAAATTATCTTCGTAGTGTTTCATTTGAATTTTTGATAACAACTCCGACAGAGTTCAAAACTCTGTCGGAGTTAAATTACTTCTTATTACTTTTTGGTTTCAAAGCTTTTTTCATTCCGTCAGTTTGTTTTCTTTCAGAAGTTTTTAACGGATTTAAATGTGAAATTCCCATTTTATATTGATTTGGAATGTCATTTGATTCAAAATTTTCATAGGCCTGAGCATTTCTAACAAAATATGGGTCTAATAATAATGGTCTTCCAAGTGCTACAATATCGGCGCGACCGTTTAAAATTATGGTATTTATTTGATCAATATCTTGAATGTATCCTGCAGTAATTGTTGGAACGTGAACAGTATTTCGAACCAAATCTGAAAATGGTGTTTGCCACATTCTGCCAGTTTGCGGTTTCTGATTGGCAACTGTATTTCCTGTAGAAACGTTAATAATATCAGCACCAGCATTTTTAAAAGCAGTTGCAATTAGGATCACATCTTCTTCCGAAATTCCATTTTCTGACCAATCTGTTGCTGAAATTCTTACTGACATTGGTTTTTCTTTTGGGAAAACGTTTCGCATTTCTGTAAAAACTCTTAGTGGAAATTTCAAACGGTTTTCGATGCTTCCGCCAAATTCATCAAATCTAATATTTGTTAATGGCGAGAGGAAAGAAGCCAGTAAAAATCCGTGATGCGCTTGCAATTCGATCATGTCAAATCCAGCTTTTTCTGAATTTATTGTGGCTTGAACAAATTGAGAAGTGATATCATCCATATCGGATAAAGTCATTTCTATTGGCGTTGCAAACTTATCATTAAACGGAATTGGAGACGCCGAAATTAATTCCCATTTTTCATCTAAATCATTTTCTTCCCAAGGTTTTTTTGTGGCGCCTTTTCTACCGGAATGACCAACCTGAATTCCAATTTTTGTTTGTGTGTTTTTATGAATAAAATCATTAATTCTTTTCCACTCAACTATTTGATTTTTATTATAAATACCTGCACAACCTAAAGTAATACGTCCAGTTTCTGAAATTGCTATCATTTCGGTTAAAATCAATCCTAATCCGCCAATTGCTCTTGAGGTATAATGTTGAAAATGCCAGTCGTTTACCAATCCGTTTTCTGCAGAATATTGTCCCATAGATGACATGGCAATTCGGTTTTGGAGTTCTAAATCTCTTAATTTGAATTTAGAAAAGGCTGCAGATTGATTAGCGTTTATTGCAACATCAGATTCCCTCGACTGCGCTCGAGATGATAAATTAAATTCCTCTAAAACCTTATCAGTAAATGATTTATCACGCAATCTCAGATTCTCATAAGTTACTTTTTTAGCACGTGTCATGCATCCGAAAGCAAATTGATAAAAAGGATGTTGGTTGTGGCGGTTCATGTTTTCGAACCAATCTAACGAAACTAATGCCGCATATTGAATCATCACCACAGTATTTCGACGTGATTTATCATATTGTTGAAAAGCAGCTTGGACATCGGTTGGATTTGCCATCACCGCATCGAACAAACCAATGGCAGAATCCATCGCTAGTTTTGTTCCAGAACCAATAGAATAATGCGCTGTGGCTTTGGCATCACCAAGTAAAACAATGTTTTTATGATACCAATTTTCATTAGTTACATGCGGAAATTGACGCCAGTGTGATTTATTGGAAATCAAGCCATGTCCATCTAATTCTTCCTTGAAAATTTCTGAAATTTTTGCAATGGTATCGGCTTCGTTGGTAACTTCAAAATTGAATTTTTGCCAAGTTTCATCCGAGCATTCAAATATCCAAGTACTCATTCCTTCTTCGTATTGATAGGAATGCGCTACTATTAATCCGTGTTCTGTATTTCTGAAAAAGTACGTGAATGCGTCTAATGGTTTTGTTGAACCAAGCCACACAAATCTATTTTTCTTTAGTTCTATTTTGGTTCCGAATTCTGAGGCGAATTTTGTTCTTATTTGACTTCCAATTCCATCGGAAGCAATGATTATATCGGCATCTTCAAATTGTCTTAAATCGTCGACATTGTGCTCAAAATGCAGATTTACGCCTTCTTCTGTGCAACGTTGTTGTAATAATTGCAATAATGTTTTTCGGGAACAACCACAAAATCCGTTTCCGGCAATATTTACTGTTTCTCCATCACGAGCAATAATGATGTCGTCCCAATAGGCGAATTTGCTTCTGATTAATTCATACGATTGCATGTCACGTTTTAGGAATTCACCCAACGTTTCATCAGAAAAAACTACGCCAAAACCAAAACTATCATCCGATTTATTACGCTCGTAAATATCGATTTGACAATTGGGCATTGCTTTTTTTGTTAATATAGAGAAGTAAAGTCCGCCTGGACCACCACCAATTACTGCTATTTTCATATCTTTTTGGACGCGGATTAAACGGATGCTTTGCAACGCGGATTTCCACGGATTTTTAATTATTTATATTTTTATAAAGGGAATATTATGATCTTTTAATTGAGAATAATTCACCTAGTTTAGCATAATTTGAACCTGCTAAACGAGAAATTGGCTTGTATGTTTCAAGGTTAATTTTATAATTATCCAGTAAAACGTTATCGTCAAAATGCATCATTACAATCTCACCGATAACCATTGTTGCTCCATTGTTATATTCATTTGGAAGGGTATATTGATGAATCATTTTGCATTCGAACGAAATTTTTGCCTCTTTAACTCTGTTTGGTTTTATTATTGAACTGGCAATAGGCGTTAGGTTTGCGTGTAAAAACTCGTCTTCATGAGGTGCTAATTCTGCTGCTGTATTGTTCATTTCTTCAACCAAATCTTCGGTGACCATGTTTACTACAAATTCATTATTACTTAAAACGTTATTAAGTGTGTCTTTATTATTTCCTTTACTTTTTGCCGTAGAAAACATAACGTGTTTTTCACCAACAATATTGAAATAGGAGAAAGGAGCAAGGTTGTTTATTCCGTTTTCATCGATAGTTGAAATCCATCCAATTGGTCTAGGAATTATTGAACCTGTTAATAATTTGTAAATTGCGGATTGTTCTAAATTGTTTGGGTCAAATTGCATTGTTGAGTTTGTTTCTACAAATTAAAACAAAAAAAATGAATCTTCACTATATCGTTTTAGTGAAAAATTGAAATTATTTAGATATAATTTGGTAAAATAATGCTATTAATATCAATATAGAATTCTTACTTTTATAGATTATAATTTTAAGTTTAAAATAAATGAGTTATTACAAGATAGAAAATTTAGAAAATTATTTTAAAATGTATAAAAAATCGGTTCGAGAGCCGAGAAAATTTTGGGATAAAATAGCTGATGAAAATTTCACATGGTATCAAAAATGGGATAAAGTAGTAGAATTTGATATGCAGGAAGCCAAATTTACTTGGTTTCAAAACGCAAAATTAAACATTACTAAAAACTGTATAGACAGGCATTTATCACGTCGTGGAGATAAAACAGCAATCATTTTTGAACCCAATAATCCAAACGAAGAAGCACTACATATTTCCTATAACGAATTGTATGAAAGAGTTGCTAAAATGGCAAATGTACTTCGTGAACAAGGAATTAAAAAAGGTGATAGAGTTTGTATTTATTTACCTATGATTCCAGAATTAGCAGTTTCTGTTTTGGCTTGCGCCCGAATAGGAGCAGTGCATTCGGTAGTTTTTGCAGGATTTTCGGCTTCGGCAGTTGCAACTAGAATTAACGATTCCGATTGTAAAATGGTCATTACATCTGATGGTGGTTTTCGCGGAAATAAAACTATAGATTTAAAAGGAATTATTGATGAAGCACTAGAAAAATGTCCTTGCGTTGAGAAAGTATTGGTTGTCAAAAGAACTAATACTGAAGTAAAAATGAGAGAAGGTCGAGATCAATGGTTGCAACCACTTTTAGACGAAGCGATACCAAATAACGTTGCCGAAATAATGGATGCTGAAGATCCATTGTTTATACTTTATACTTCTGGTTCTACTGGAAAACCTAAAGGAATGTTACATACAACTGCTGGTTATATGGTGCAAACAGCCTATACTTTTAAAAATGTTTTTAACTATGAAGAAAATGATGTTTATTGGTGTACTGCCGATATAGGTTGGATTACCGGACATTCTTATATTCTTTACGGACCGTTATTAAACGGTGCAACAACAATAATTTTTGAAGGTGTGCCTTCTTATCCAGATTTTTCTCGCTTTTGGGAAATTATTGAAAAACATAAAGTAAACCAATTTTATACTGCACCAACGGCTATTCGAGCTTTGGCTAAAGAAAGTATAGATTATGTTCAGAAATTTCCAATGAAATCATTAAAGGTTATTGGCTCTGTTGGTGAACCTATAAATGAAGAAGCTTGGCATTGGTATAACGATCATGTTGGTGGCAAACGTTGTCCACTAGTTGATACTTGGTGGCAAACAGAAACCGGTTGTATTATGATTTCGCCAATTCCGTTTGTAACACCAACAAAACCATCGTATGCAACCTTGCCATTACCAGGAATTCAACCTGTATTGATGGATGAACTTCGCAATGAAATTGAAGGAAATCAAGTAGTAGGAAGTTTATGTATCAAATTTCCATGGCCAGCAATGGCGCGAACTATTTGGAACGATCACGACCGATTTAAAGAAACTTACTTTTCTGCCTTTCCTGGAAAATATTTTACTGGCGATGGTGCTTTGCGCGATGAAGTTGGTTACTATAAAATTACAGGTAGAGTAGATGATGTAATTATAGTTTCGGGACACAATCTAGGAACTGCACCAATTGAAAATTCAATAAATGAACATCCTGCTGTTGCAGAAAGTGCTATTGTAGGTTTTCCGCATGATATAAAAGGAAATGCTCTTTATGGTTTTGTGATTCTAAAAGAAACTGGCGAATCAAGAAATCATGATAACTTATCTAAAGAAATAAATCAATTAATTTCAGATCAAATAGGACCAATTGCTAAGTTAGACAAAATCCAATTCGTTTCTGGGTTACCAAAAACTCGATCTGGAAAAATTATGAGAAGAATTTTACGTAAAATTGCAGAAGGCGATTTTAGTAATTTTGGTGATACATCTACGCTTTTAAATCCTGAAATTATAGAGGAAATTAGGTTGGGTAAACTATAAATTAAATAAAAAAGCTGTTTTATAACTAAAGCAGCTTTTATTATTTTAGTTTTTTAAAATTGGTAGAACCATTTGTTCCATAATTTTATATCCTTCAATATTGGGATGAACACCATCATCACCATATTTTTTCAATAAACCATTATTTTCATCAACCATTGCCGTAAAATAATCTACATAAGTAATTTTATGTTTGCTTGCATAGGTTGCAATCATTTGGTTCAATTGAATGACTTTATCTGCTGGTTGCAATTTTGTATTCCAATTAAATTTATACGCAGGAAGTACCGAACAAAGAATCACTTTAATTTTATTTGCTTGAGCCAATGCTACCATAGAAATAATATTTTCCATAATTTGTCCTATCGAAATTGGTCCAGTATTTTCGGCAATGTCATTAATTCCTGCTAATATTACCACTGCTTTCGGTTTTAAATTTATAACATCTTGGCGAAAACGAAGCAACATTTGAGGCGTCGTTTGTCCGCTAATTCCTCTATTAATAAACAAATTATTCGCAAAAAAACTTTGATTATTAACCTTCCAAAATTCGGTTATTGAATCGCCCATAAAAACGATATTAGTTGCATTAGAATTGATATTTCTATTCTCTAGTGCATATTTATTTAAATTTGCCCAATCGGTATTCATAGAATTTTGGCTGTAAAATGTTAGTGGTAACAAAAATAGAAATTTAAAATACAGTTTTTCAATTGCCTATTGATTTATTAACTTTAGAATATCATTTTCTTTCAATTCTGGATTTGCACCATTATTAGATGCAACTAAAGCACCAACAGCACAAGCATATTTTAAAGCATTTTTATAATCATTACAATATAAAACTTTAGATAATAATGCCGCAAGAAAACTGTCACCTGCACCAATTGTATCAACTACTTTTACCTTAAATCCTTCATGGCTATAAAGCTGATTTTCAATATATAAAATAGCTCCATTTTCACCTTTAGTTACGCAAATTTTATTAGTATTAGTAAGTTTTGAAAGATATAAAATATTGGTTTCAATAGCATCCGATTTAGATCCTAATGCTTGGGCAACTTCTAGCAACTCGTCCTCATTTAATTTTACAAAATCAGATAAAATCATCATTTCTTTAATAAATGGAACAGTATAGAATGGAGGACGAATATTTACATCAAATATTTTATACTTGGCAACTTTCAATAATTCTAGAAGTGTATTTTTAGATACTTCATCGCGACACGCTAACGAACCAAAAACCAATGCATCTGCCTCTTTTACTTCATTACTATTTTCTTGAGTTAGTTCAATTTTGTCCCAAGCCGACGGATAAACTATATCATAGGTTGCACTTCCCTTTTGGTCTAGTTCTACTAAAACCTCACCTGTAGAAAGTGATTCATCTACTTGAATCAATGCCTTTGAAACCCTTTTTTCTACTATAATGTCTAGCAACTCTTTGCCCAATAAATCATTTCCTATTTTAGAAATCATTTTGGTTTCAATTCCCAACGATTGTAATCTAATGGAAACGTTCATTGGTGCGCCACCAGCAATTTTTTTAGTTGGTAAAACATCCCATAAAACCTCTCCAAAACAAACTATTTTTCTTGACATCATTTTATTTTTTTGATAAACTTTCTGATAATTCTTCTAATGTTCGTCCTTTAGTTTCGGGCATTTTAAGAAAAACCCACACTAATTGTAAAACCATCATCAAACAAAAGATAATGAAAACCGTTGCTGTTCCTATTTCTTTAAACAAGAACGGAATAAACGAAGGTATTAATGCTGCCAAAACCCAATGTACCGAACATCCAAATGCTTGACCGGCAGCACGTAATTTATTTGGAAAAATCTCAGAAATAAATACCCAAATAACAGCACCTTGACCAATAGCGTGAGCGGCAATAAACAAGAAAAAGAAAATTGGAACCAACATACCTTTCCATTCTAATAAAAATGCTGTAGAAACCAATCCGAGTGATATAATATAGCCCACAGAACCAATATACATTAAGGTTCTTCTTCCAAATTTATCAATTAATGAAATTCCAATAATGGTAAAAATTAAGTTTACAAATCCAATTCCGATACTGCTTAAAAAGGAAGCAGATTTTTCTAAACCTGCTAATTCAAAAATTCGTGGTGCATAATATAAAAAGGCGTTTATTCCAGATAATTGATTGAAAAAAGCTATAAAAAACGCTAACATCAATGGTTTTCTATATTTTTTCATGAAGATGTTTTCGCCTTTTGTTTCATTAGATTTTTCAGTTTCAATTGCTGCAATTTCTTGATCAAGATTTACCTCTGGATTTATTTTTTTTAATAGTGCACTTGCTGTATCTTTATCATTTTTATATTCTAAAATCCATCGCGGACTTTCTGGAACTCCAAAAACTAAAATAGTATAAATTAATGCAGGAAAAGCTTGAATACCTAACATCCATCGCCATGAATTTTCGCTAATATCTTGCAAAAAATAATTAGATGTAAAAGCTATTAATATGCCAAATACAATATTAAATTGATACAATGCTACCAATTTTCCTCTATCTTTAGCAGGAGCAATTTCTGATACATAAGTAGGAGCAGCAATTGTAGAAGCACCAATTCCTAATCCACCAATAAATCTAAAAATGGCAAAAATTATAGAATCACCAGCAAATGCAGTTCCTATTGCAGAAACAAAAAATAATAATCCTATAATGATTAATGTTTTTTTACGTCCTAATTTGTTAGTTGGAATTGCTCCAAAAATGGCACCAATAACTGTTCCCCAAAGTGCAGACGACATTACAACCAATCCGTGATATAAATCGGAAGTATGCCAAAGCTGTTGCAATTGTTTATCTGCTCCAGAAATAACTACGGTGTCAAATCCAAATAAAAATCCAGCCAAAGCTACTACAATTGACCAATAAAGTATTTTTTTGTTGTTCATAAATTTAATTTAATTTTTATTCCAAACACTTTTTACAGCATTGATTTTTAGGTTTTTAATTTTCTTTTTGTCTTTAGATTTTATGCTTATAATAGAATAGTCTTCCTTAGGGAAAAATAAGTTGGTCATTGAAAAACGTCCGTCATTCAATAAAATTTCTATAGAAGATTTATCCATTAACAATTGAAATGAGGTAATTTTTGCTCCAGACAAAGGCATCTTTTGAACTTTACTAGCGAACGTTTCACTAAAATCTATTTTACCAGATTTCATTCGGTTTGTTGTCAATTGACCATTACTTAATTCAATTAAAAATAGTTCACCTTTTTTGTTTGAGAGTTCGATTGTAATAGTAGACGTATTTTTTTCAACATCAAATGAAATTTCTGTTTGCGAAAGATCAACTTCTTTAGAGAAAGGCATTTCAACAGTTTTTTTATTGAAAGTAGAAGTAGTAATTGTACTAAAAGTATCAACTATTTTTTGATCTAAAGCATAGTAAAAACCTTGTTTTTTTAATATCAATTCTCTTGGTAACGTCATGGCACTTCGCCAAACTTCAGTTGGAACTTTAGTTGCATATTGCCAGTTGCTCATCCATGATATCAAGATTTTTTTATCATTTGGAACATTTGAAAAAGTAACTCCGGCATAAAAATCGGTTCCATAATCTAACCATAAATCTTTTTGAGTTTCCTGAAATGTTTTTCCGTCGAAATTACCAACAAAATAGCGTGTTCCCGAACCGCCATTTGGAGCTTTCTCACCATGATTTATGATTAAAACCCATTTGGTTTCTCCATTATTCGATTTTATAGAAAATAAATCGGGACATTCCCAAACACCTAATTCTTTTGTGTCATTATCAGGTTTAAACTCACTTTCAAATTGCCATTTTTTTAAGTTTTTAGATGAAAATAATTTTATTCTATCACCAACAGCAAGCGTCATAATCCACTTGGAAGTTGACTCATGCCAAAAGACTTTTGGATCACGAAAATCTTGCTCACCAGAATTATTTAAAACTGGATTTGCATCATATTTTGTCCAAGTTAAGCCTTCGTCTAAACTGTAGGCTATCCCTTGACTTTCAGTGTTCTTATTGCCCGATTTTGAAATTTCATCATTGTGATAAGTAAAAATAGCAATCATGGCATTTGCTCCAAATCCAGCTGTATTTTCTTTATCAATTACACAACTTCCTGAGAAAATCCAACCCAATTTATCTGGATATAAAGCAATAGGTAACGGTTTCCAATGCAATAAATCGGTACTCACAGAATGAGCCCAATGCATTGGTTCCCAAACTATTCCATCTGGATAATATTGATAAAATAAATGATACGTTCCATTTAAATAAACCATTCCGTTAGGATCATTCATCCACTTGGATTCTGGAGTAAAATGAAATTGTGGACGAAATTGCTCTTTATATTTTTCTTGTGAATAACCACAACAAAAAAATATAGTTGCTAATAAAACAAAGGTGTTTTTGATAGTTTTAAAAAAAATCATATCTTTTTTATGAAATTACTATTATTTTTTAAATTTAAAATAAAAAAATAAGTATAAAAAAAGTTAACTAAAAAAAGAAGGGTTTATGGGAGCGATAACGTTTTAGATTTTTAAAAATTCCAAAATAAATATAATATATTTAAAAATTTCTATAATGTTTTACTAAATGATTTTAGTAAATTTACAAACTATGAGAAATTTAGAAATAATAATAATTGGCGGAGGTTTGGCCGGTTTAACTGCAGGAATCCATCTTTCTAAAAAAGGAATTTCTGTAACAATTATTGAAAAAAATGAATTTCCAAAACATAAAGTTTGTGGCGAATATATTTCTAATGAAGTACTTTCTTATTTTGACTATTTAGGAATTCAATTATCTCATTTAAAGCCTACTACTATAACAAAACTTCAATTTTCTACCACCGATGGAACTTCGATAAATACAAAACTTCCGCTTGGTGGATTTGGTGTGAGTAGGTACCAATTGGATTTTTATCTTTATAAAATAGCAATTGAAAACGGCTGTAAAATTCTTAAAGAAGAAGTCGAAGATGTTATTTTTGATAAAGAAAAATTTACTATTGCAACATCGGATGGAACTATTTTAGTAGCCGATTTTGTAATTGGAGCATTTGGAAAACGTTCTAATATTGATTTAAGATTAAATAGAAATTTTATCAAACAAAAATCGCCTTGGCTAGCTGTTAAAGCGCATTATTTGGGTGAATTTCCTAATGATTTGGTTGGGTTACATAATTTTAAAGGCGGTTATTGTGGCGTTTCTAAAGTTGAAAATGACATAATAAATATTTGTTATATAACACAATACGCTGCATTTAAAGAATATAAAAATGTAAATGATTTTCAGAATCTAGTTGTGAAACAAAATCCTCATTTGAATAAAATTTTTGAAAATTCTAAATTGCTTTTTGAAAAACCACTAACAATTAGTCAAATCTCGTTTGAAGAAAAACTTTCGGTAGAAAATCATATTTTGATGATTGGCGATACTGCTGGATTAATTCATCCTTTGTGCGGAAACGGAATGGCAATGGCTATACACAGTGCTAAATTGGTCTCTGAATTACTCATTGGTTTTGCTAATAATGAATTAAAAACCAGAGCAGATTTAGAAAAAAAATATAGTAAATTATGGAATTTTAATTTTAAAAGACGTCTAAAAACTGGTCGGTTATTATCTAAGACATTGTTAAAACCAAAACTTTCTGAAGCATTGATGCGTATATCAATTATATTTCCATTAGTATTAAATACAATTATTAGAAAAACACATGGAAAACCTTTTTAAATTTCAATATTAATATCAATTTCAAAAATCAATTAGAATATCAATATAAAAAAGATAAGACAACAATTAATGCTTTTAAATACAAAATACAGAACAGATGATCCAGAAATCATGGATGATTTTGCCCTAGAAGGCGAAATTCTTCGTGATGCTTTAGATAAAATTGCCAAAATTAATCAGCTTTTAGGCGGAAACAAACTAACTTTACAAGGTATTCAAAATTTGATAAATAAAGTTGCGCTAGATAAAGAAGTTACAATTGCTGATATTGGGTGTGGAAACGGTGATATGTTGCGATCTTTAGCCGATTATGCTTCCAATAATAATTTGAATTTCAAATTAATAGGTATTGATGCCAATCAATTTACAGTTAATCATGCCAAAGAATTATCGAAACATTATCCAAATATTAGTTACCAATGCGAAGATATTTTTGACGAAAAATTTAAAGATTTAAAATATGATATTGTATTGTGCACGTTGACTTTACATCATTTTAAAGACGATGAAATTATTAAATTACTAGAGGTTTTTTATAACAATGCTGCTATCGGAATTGTAATCAATGATTTGCAAAGAAGCGCTATTGCTTATAGATTATTTCAAGGGTTGTGCTTCGTTTTTAGATTAAATAAAATGTCAAAAGAGGATGGATTGGTGTCCATTTTGAGAGGATTTAAGAAAGAAGAATTAGAAGTTTTTTCTAAAAAAATGCATTTAAAAAAGTATTCCATTCAATGGAAATGGGCTTTTCGTTACCAGTGGATAATTGAAAAAGTTTAAAATTGTTTAAAATTGTTTAAGGTTGTTTAAAATTGTTTAAGATTGTTTAAAATAGTTTAAGGTTTAATAGTGTTGTAATATTGTCATTAAAATTGACATTGAAATTTGAAATTGACAATGAGTGTAAAAATAAAAACAGTTGCTAAGCAATTACCAAAATATTCCCGATCGACAGCAGAAATTCTACCATTTTTGGATGCTTGGTTAATAGGTCAAGAACCGCGTTTTATAAGAAAAGTAAAAAAGATTTTTGAAGGAGCAATGGTCGATAAACGCTACTCAATAATGGATCCGATTGAAGTTTTCACCAAAACATCATTCGAAGAACGAAACGACATTTACAGTAGAGAAGTAATAGATTTAGGCGAAAAAGTGTTGCAAAAAGCATTGGACAAAGCCAACTGGCAACCAACCGATTTAGATTACATTATAACGGTAAGTTGCACCGGAATTATGATTCCGTCACTTGATGCCTATTTGATAAATTCATTACAATTGCGCCAAGATATTGTGCGTTTACCAGTAACCGAAATGGGATGTGCCGCAGGAATTTCAGGCATTATTTATGCCAAAAATTTCTTGAAAGCCAACCCAGGAAAACGTGCCGCAGTTATCGCGGTCGAAAGTCCAACAGCTACTTTTCAACTCGATGATTTTTCGATGGCAAATATTGTAAGTGCGGCTATTTTTGGCGATGGTGCAGCGTGTGTTTTACTTTCGTCAAATGAAGAAGATGAAGGTCCAGAAATTGTAGCCGAAGACATGTATCATTTTTACGATAACATTCACATGATGGGATTTAAGTTAACCAATTCAGGTTTGCAAATGGTGCTAGACATTGAAGTTCCAGAAACTATTGCATCACATTTTCCCGATATTATTCATCCGTTTTTAGAAAAAAATCAGTTAAAAATTGATGCTATTGACCATTTGATTTTTCATCCCGGTGGAAAAAAAATTGTGAATACTGTAGAAGATTTATTTTCCGATTTAGGCAAGAATATTAATGATACTAAGGAAGTTCTGCGATTGTATGGAAACATGTCTAGCGCAACAGTTTTGTATGTTTTAGAACGAATTATGGATGCTAAACCTAAGAAAGGCGAAAAAGGATTGATGTTGAGTTTTGGTCCAGGATTTTCGGCACAACGTATTTTATTAGAATTTTAAATTTTTAGCCACGAATTACACAAATTAGCACAAATTATTTTTATTAGAAATCACTTACATTCGTGATGTTATATAGTTTTTTAAATTAGTGTTAATTTGTGTAATTCGCGGCAAAAAAGGAAAGTAAAATTATGACAAACCAAGAAATCATATCAAAATTACCATATTCTAAACCGTTTTTATTTGTTGATGAAATAATCACTATTAACGAAAATGGAGTAGAAGGAAACTATACTTTCGATGCAAATTTAGATTTTTACAAAGGTCATTTTAAAGACAATCCAGTTACACCAGGCGTAATTTTAACCGAAGTAATGGCACAAATTGGAGTGGTTTGTTTGGGGCTATTTTTATTAAACAATGAAGTTAATAAAAATACTGTAATTGCATTAACATCAAATGAAATAGAATTTTTAAAACCAGTTTATCCAAACGAAAAAGTAACAGTGATTTCAGAGAAAATATATTTCAGATTCGGAAAATTAAAGTGTAAAGTAAAAATGATAAATTCTAAAAATGAAGAAGTTTGTTCAGGTACAATTGCTGGAATGATGATTTAAAAAAAATAGAATTTTATATTTATAATTGATTTTTGAAGTTGATTTTTGAAATTGTAATTGATATTGACATTGAAAAAAAGAGTAGTAATAACAGGTTTAGGCATAGTGGCTCCAAATGGAGTAGGACTTGACGCATTTACTAATGCCATAAAAAACGGAATATCTGGAATAAAGCACGATGCCGAACTAGAAAGATTGCAATTTTCATGTCAGATATCTGGAAAACCAGAAATTTCTACCGAATTGTCTTTAAACTATTTCACCGAATTAGAATTGCGAAATTTCAATTCATCTGGAATATTATATGGCGTAATTGCGGCACTTGACGCATGGAAAGACGCAGGTTTATTGATTGAAAACAACGAAAATCCAGATTGGGATTCGGGAACAATTTTCGGAACTGGAACTTCTGGAATAGATAAATTTAGAGAAAGCATCTACAAAATAGACGATTTTCAAACCCGAAGATTAGGAAGTACAGCGGTTGCCCAAACGATGAATTCGGGTGTAAGTGCTTACATTGGTGGAAAATTAGGATTAGGAAATCAAGTTACAACCAATTCATCAGCTTGTACAACAGGAACTGAAAGTATCTTGATGGCTTATGAACGTATAAAATCGGGTCAGGCCAAACGTATTATTGCCGGAAGCACAAGCGATTCTGGACCTTACATTTGGGGTGGATTTGACGCCATGAGAGTTTGCACATTCAAACATAATGATGCGCCAGAAAATGGCTCACGACCAATGAGCGCAACAGCTTCGGGATTTGTACCAGGAAGTGGAAGTGGTGCTTTGTTAATTGAAGATTTAGAAACTGCTTTGCATCGTGGAGCAAAAATTTATGCCGAAATTCTTGGTGGAACTATAAATTCTGGTGGACAACGCGGTGAAGGAACGATGACGGCACCAAACTCGGTTGCTGTTCAAAAATGTATTGTTGATGCAATTGATAATGCAGGAATTTCTGCAAATGATATTGATGCCATTAACGGCCATTTAACAGCAACATCCAAAGATGGTTTGGAAATTAAAAATTGGACGGAAGCTTTAAATAGAAATGGAACTGATTTTCCATTCATAAACTCACTAAAATCTACAGTTGGTCATTGCTTATCTGCAGCTGGAAGTATTGAAAGTGTGGCTTCTGTTTTGCAAATTTATCACGGATTTGTTTTTCCGAACAGGAATTGTGAAGATTTGAATCCAGAGATAACAGCATTGATATCTAAAACAAAAATTCCGATGCAATTAATGGAACGCAAAATAAATATTGTTGCTAAAGCAAGTTTTGGTTTTGGTGATGTTAATGGATGTGTGATTTTTAAAAAATATAAATAAAATCTCCGAACTAAATTTTAAAATTTTAGCCCAGAGATGATTCAATATTTGCACCAAAAGTATCTGTGCCGTTTGCAGCCAAAATATTAATTCCTTTTACTTTTGCAACAATATCTGCTCCAGTATCTGATGAAGTAATTTTTAAGCCCAAAGTTGAAGAATCTACATTTACACCTGCTGTTGAACCACCTTTAACATCTAATGAAAAAGGATTATTCGAAGCAATACCAACTTCTGCTGATGTGGCAGTAGGAACTCCAAAAAGAGCCAAATCTCCAAAAACGGTGTTGCCAAAACTGGTCATTGTTGCTACAACAGTACTTGGTGCTGGTGAACCAGATGCTCCAAAACCATTTGCAACTCTAAACTCTAAGTTTCCTAAGTCTACACCAGTCCCAATCCATTCTATACGTGGATTAAGATTGGTGACATTATTGTAACCAAAAGTTAAAGCCTTGTTTGGCAATTGAAATCGTAAACCATAAGCTGTATTTGTACCTGTAACGACTTTACCCATTGAAAACCATCGAGAATTAGTAAAGTTAAAATTTGTTCCTAAATCCAATTGAGTAACATTACCTGGCTGAAATCTAAAAATTTCATTCGGTGCTGCTGTTGATGGCATTGTAATTGGTACTGGTGGAATAGGCGACGTAACTGTTCCAGCTGAATAATTTAGTTGCGCGTGTGACAATTCAAAACACAACATTGCAAATAATAATAATTTTGTTTTCATAATTTTACATTTAAATTTACTCAAAGCAATACAATATTTTTGGCATAATAAAAAAAAAGTTTTTTCAACTCATTTTTAACTATAGTTTATACTTTTATTTATAGCTAATTACTTACTTTTGAGTATCTTATTAGTTTGATGCGATGAAAAAAATAAATTACCTTATCCTGTTGTTAAATTTTTTTTGTTACTCACAATCTGATGTGCCTTTATCTTTAAAAACTCAGTTCAATGGACATTATGGTTACACAATAATAGGTAACACACACAATCAATTTGATAACTGGCAGAGTCCAACTCCTCAATGTCAAATGTTAACCCAATCAATAGCAACACTAAACTTATCCCCAAATCAAAATATTGTGGCCGCTTATTTGTATTGGAGTGGAATTGGGGAAGGCACATTTAATTCAACTGTCAATTTGAATGGAATTAATTATACCGCAACAGAAACTCACGTTGGTAATCCTGATCCAAGCCCTTTTTTTAAATATTTTGGATCATTTAAAGATGTAACACAAGATGTTATTAATTTTGGAAATGGTAATTATAATTTTAGTAACTTAAATTTAAATCCGCTAATATCAGGTTATTGTTCTAATTTAGTTTTTTATTCTGGTTGGAACATTGTTGTAATTTACGAAGAAGTTAGTTTGCCAATAACGCAACTTAATATTTATGATGGTTTTAATATTGCAGCTGAATTTTTTAACAATGGAACTACTCCAGTTGTTGTAAATAACTTAAACATATCATCCACTAATAATGCAACATTAACTTATTTAGTTTGGAATGGAAGCCCAAATTTATTTTTTAACGAAAATATTTCAGTCAATGGCAATATTTTAGCAAATGCTCAAAACCCTGCTTATAATCCTTTTAATGGTACTAACAGTTTTACTAATCAAAATAATAGTTGGAATTTAGATGTTGATACTTTTGATATCAGTAGTAACATAAATGTTGGAGATACTAGTGCTAACATTTTGTTCTCCTCAATTTTTTGGCGTTTTCTTCAAGTTATGATAACCTCAATACGTTCCGAGTTACCAGATGCAACAGCGCAAATAACAAGTGTTACAGGTCAAGCGATTTGCAATAATCGCAATTTAAATGTGAGTTTTAAATTAAAGAATACCAATGCCAATGCACCTTTGCCTATTGGCACGCCAGTTGCCATTTATGCAGATACCACATTGCTTACCACTGTTTCCACTACAACGATAATTCCTGTTGGTGGCGAATTGGTTTTTAACGTTCCTGTTACTATTCCAAATACAATTCCAAATAATTTTACAATTAAAGTGGTAAGTAATAGTAATGGTTTAGCAACACCAATAGTAGCAGAAAGTAACAACACTAATAATGAAGCAACTTTGGCTGTTAGTTTAATTGACAACATTATTCCAACATTTAATTTATCTAATGCTGTTTGTCAAAATTTAGCAACAATTTTACCCTCAACTTCAACTAACGGAATATCTGGAACTTGGTCGCCAAATGTCATTGACAATCAAAATTCTGGAACTTATACTTTTACGCCTAATGCTGGTCAATGTGCTACAAGTTTTACTTTAAATTCAATAATTACTCCATCAGTTTCGCCAACATTTTCGCTTAATTCTGTTTTTTGTCAAAATAATTCTGTTCCAATTTTACCCACAACTTCAACTAACGGAATATCTGGAATTTGGTCGCCAAATGTTATTGACAATCAAAATTCTGGAACTTATATTTTTACGCCTAATGCTGGTCAATGTGCTACAAGTTTTACTTTAAATACTACAATTACTCCATCAGTTTCGCCAACATTTTCGCTTAATTCTGTTTTTTGTCA